>DASXER010000076.1:0-78349 GCA_036490015.1 Solirubrobacteraceae bacterium
CGAGCGGCGCCGCGATCACGATGCCGATCGCGGTCACGATCAGCGTGCCGACGATCGGATCGCTGAAGCCGCCGCTGGTCGCCTGGTTGAGCGAGGCGGCGGGCGAGGTGACGAACAGCTTCGGCTTCAGATAAGAGAGGCCCTTGACGAGCATGTAAAGCACGACCGAGGCCGCGATCAAACACAACATCGCGCCCGCGACCCAGCAGAGCCCGTAGCAGACGCGATCGATCAGCGGCCAGGAGCCCGTGCGCTCGCGCGGGGGGCGCACGGGCATCAGGCCGGCGGGTGGGGAGGGGGCGGCGGCCGCGGCCATCAGGCGTTGATCCCGTAGCGCTTGAGCGGCTGCTTGGCGGCCCAGCCGGCGAGCGACAGCATCACCGCCGAGACCAGCAGCACGGCGCCCATCGCATAGATCGTGTGCGACAGCGGGCCGATCGTCAGGCCGCCAGATTCCTGGAAGATCGCGGCCGCCAGCGGACGCACGGGCTCGAACAGGAACGTCAGCCCGTCGAGCGGGTTGGCGTCGAAGGCGCTGCTGCCGGTGACCATCGCGAGCATCACCGCCTCGCCGAGCGCACGAGCCGTCGCCAGCACCGTGGCGGCGGCGATCGCCGGCCGGGCGGTGCGCAGCGAGACGCGCCAGATCGTGCGCCAGCGGTTGACGCCGAGCGCCGCTGACCCCTCGCGCCAAGAGGCCGGCACGGCCATCAGCGCGTTGGCGCTGATGGCGATCATGATCGGCAGGATCATGACCATCAGGATCAGCGTGCCGGTCATCAGGTCGGCGCCGTTGAGCTGCACGACGTAGATCACCGACTGCTTGCGCGAGTTCGTGATCAGGTGTTCGTTGATCCAGGGCGCGATCACGAGAATCCCGATCAACCCGTAGATCACCGACGGCACCGCCGCCAGGAGCCTGATCACCGGGTCGAGCGTGCGGCGCACGGCCGTCGGCGCGAACTCGGTCATGAAGACCGCCGCGAAGGTCGAGAAGATCAGCGCGAAGGCGACCGCGAAGACCGTCGTCAGCAGCGTCCCCCAGATCAGCGGCCAGGCGCGGAAGTAGAGCAGCCCGTGTCCGGCCAGGGCGGTGCCGTCGCGCATCGCGCGCAGCTGCTGGTCGACTTCCCCGCCCGAGCCGAACCAGCCTATGCCGTTGTAGGAGAAGGACGGCCAGGCTTTGACGAGCACCGTCACGACCATCGAGGAGATCAGGACGAGGATCGCCGCCGCCAGCGTGCCGAGCACGTGCTCGGCACGCCTGTCGCTCGCCGCGCCCGAGGAGCCCCGGAGGTACTTTCGAGCGCGGGCGAGCATGTTCGTTAGTGGACTGCGATCCAGTTCGAGTTGATGATCGCGTCGACCTTGCTGCTGCCGCCGGTCACCCATTTGATGAACTTGATCGCGGCGGCGCTCGTGCCGGTCTTTTTGGTCACCATCCAGAAGTTACGCACGCCGAGGTACTGCCCGGAGCGCGCGTTGTGCAGGTTGCAGGCGACGCCGTTGTAGCTGACGGCGTGCACGCCCGTCGTGAAGCGGAACGACACGAAGCCGATTCCCTGCTTGTCGGCGGACACCGCGTTCTGCTCGAGGCCGTTCGAGGTCTTGGCCGTCGCGCTCGGCGAGATGGCCTTTTCTTCGCCGAGGAAGATGTGCTGGAAGGCGTCCTGGGTGCCCGAGGCGCCGTCACGGTCGAACAGGTCGATCGGGCCGGTGATTTTGGCGCCCGGCACCTGGCTCCAGTCGCGCACCGCGCCGGTGAAGATTTCGATCACCGATTCTTCGGACAGGTTGGCGAGCGGGTTGGCGTCATTCGTGATGATGCAGACGCCGTCGCGCGCTATCTTCGTGAAGACGAGGCCGTGCGGGTCGGTTTTGGGTAGCGGGTCGCGCGAGGAGTCGCCGATGTCGAAGCGGCCTTCGGCGACGCCGCTGATGCCGACGTCGGATTGCCCGCCGGTGACCGATGGCTTGGGAAGTTTGGGGAACTGCTTGTGGTAGAGCGTCGCGAGCTGTTCGGCCAACGGTTGCACGGACGTCGAGCCGCCGATCAGAAGCTTGCGGGCGCCGGCGACGGCTGGGACTGCGAGGATGAGCGCCAGGACGGCGGACAGAATCAGGGTGCGATGCGCGCGCACGATGGGAGCTCCTTTGTGTCGGGGGGTTGCGGTGGGGCTCCAGCGGCCTCTCCACTCTGCGAGGGGAAATAGGCCAAGGTGTGAATCGGTGCGGTATGCGCGATCGCCGTCACCCCGCGGCGAAGAGTGTCGCTCGCGGTATGAGCAGGTGTTTCGTTTTTGTGAACGCGGCGGGGAGCTAGCGTTAACACTTTGTAAAAGCATCCGCTCGTGCACGTTCGGGGAGCGATGTGTTGTTTTTGTGAACGTCCATTGCTTTTCGATGGGTGGCGTGTGAGGGTGGCTCGGGATGCACGACGGGCCCATGGCTCTCCTGCGTATCGCGTCCTTTTCTGGGCGCGTCCGAGTGGTGAGGAGCGACACGTTCGAGGTCGCATCCGTCGCCGCTGAGCTGGAGCGCCGTGGGGGCTGTCAACTGCCGATCACCACAACCCACGCGAGCTGAGATGACCGACGACGAGCAGCCCACCCCAGATTCGCCGCCGGTGCCGGCCGCCAGCAACGGCCATGCTCCCGGCGGCGCCAAAAAAGTGCGTTCGGGTCTCGCCGAGCGTCGTAATCCGGCGCTGACGGCGGCGAAGGATTTTGGCGCGAACCTGCTGCGGATCGCCCTGAAGGACAAGCTCTCGCTGTTCCTCGTGATCGCCGCGATCGTGCTGGCGGTTGCGTTCGCGTCGTTGCTGGGCGCGATCAGGCCGAGCAGCTCCGGCCGGGAAGTGCCGTTGAGCTCGGTGCAGGCGCTCGCGAAGGAGAAAGACATCAGCCGCGCGGTGCTGCTCGACCATGACAGTCGCGTCGTGGTGACGACCGTCGCGGGCGCTCCCGAAGTAACGACGGCCGGCACGCTCGCGAAGGCTCCCGGCTCGCCTGCGGCCGCCGCCGAAGCGGCCGAATCCGGTGCCGGCGAGAAGCAGCTGTGGGCCGCCTACCCGGCCTCCGGCGCCCAGACCCAGCAGCTGGCCGACGAACTGGGCAAAGCGGGCGCTGTCGTGACGGTCGAACAGCAGTCGGGCAAGGGCACGAAGGCGATCGTGGTGCAGTTCCTGATCCCGATCCTGCTGCTGGTGTGCCTGTTCTCGCTGTTCATGCGCGTAGGCGCGGAAGGCGGGGCTGGGGGCCTCGGCGCGTTCTCTGAATTCTCCGGCAAAGGCAGGCGCAAGGGCAAGGGCACACGCGACAAGATCACGTTCGCCGACGTCGCCGGCGCGGGCGAGGCGCTGGCCGAGCTGAGAGAGATCCGCGACTATCTTTCGGACCCGACGAAGTATTTGGAGGTTGGTGCGGCGGCGCCGAAGGGCGTGCTGCTAGTCGGCCCTCCAGGCACCGGTAAGACGCTGCTCGCGAAGGCCGTCGCGGGCGAAGCGGACGCGGCCTTCTTCAGCGTCTCGGGCTCTGATTTCGTGGAGTCGCTCGTGGGTGTCGGCGCGGCTCGTGTGAGGGACCTTTTCCGCAAGGCGCGCAAGCTGTCGCCGGCGATCATCTTCATCGACGAGCTCGACGCCGCGGGACGCAAGCGCGGCGCGGGGATCGGCCAGGGCAACGACGAGCGCGAGCAGACGCTGAACCAGATCCTGGTCGAGATGGACGGCTTCGGCGGCGACGGCGGCTTGGTCGTGATGGGGGCCACCAACCGTCCCGACATTCTCGACCCCGCTTTGCTGCGTCCGGGGCGCTTCGACCGCCAGGTCGTGGTCGACAACCCCGACGTCCACGGACGCCTCGAAATCCTCAGGTTGCACGGCGGTAAGCGTCCGTTGGCGCCCGACACCTCGCTCGAGGAGATCGCCCGTCAAACACCCGGCTTCAGCGGCGCGGAGTTGGCGAACGTGATCAACGAGGCGGCCCTACTGAGCGTCAGGGATGGTCGCGGTCAGATCGATCAGAAGACCTTGGAGGAGGCGATCGACCGTGTTGTCGCGGGCCCCGCGAAACACCATGTACTGACCGAGCAGGAGCGCTGGCTGATCGCGATCCACGAGTCCTCGCACGCCGTCGTCACGGAGGCTCTGGGGCACACCACCGCGACGCGCAAGCTGTCGATCGTCGCGCGCGGCCGCCAGCTCGGGACCGCGGCGCACATGCTGTCCGATCGCGACCAGGTGATCATGACCGAGCCCGACCTGCAATCCCAGCTGATCGTGATCACAGCCGGCCTCGCGGGCGAGCGGATCGCGTTCGGGCACAGTTCCACCAGCGTCAACGACGACCTCCACGCCGCCACGGCGTTGGCGCGCAGCATGGTCACCTCGTTCGGCATGTCAGACGCGCTCGGGCTCGTGACGATCGGCGAGAAGAGCGGCGAGGTCTTCCTCGGCGCCTCGCTCCAGGACATGGGGTCCGTCGGACCGGAAACCCTCAACATCATCGACAACGAGGTCGAGCGCCTCGTCGGCGACGCCGAGGCACGCGCAGCCGTGATCCTCGACCGCAACTGGAGCACCGTCGAGGAGACAGCCACCGCGCTACTCGAGCACGAGACCCTCTCCGGCCTCGCACTCGACGCGGTCCTCTCCACGGTGCACGAGGCGAGCCTCGAGGAGCTGCGCGAGGTGCGTCGCACCTCGCCGGACGGCAACAAGGAGTTGTGATGCGCGCGCGCAGGCGGCTCCCGTCTCCCGCGCTGGTCATCTCCCTGATCGCGCTCGTCTTCTCGACTACCGGCATCGCCAACGCGGCGCGCCACGCGGTCGTGGCCGCGATCGCCGGTCACGCCGTCAGCTCCAAGCCGACCGCGAACGGCGTCCTGCTGCTCGGGGCGAACAAGAAATTCCCCGCCTCGGCGATCCCGACCGTCAAGAACGCCTCGCGACTCGACGGCGAGAGCGCCGAACAGGTGGCCGGGACGTGCCCGCCGCAGAGCGTCGATCTCGGCACCTGGTGCCTGGACACCGCGCCCTATCCGCTGACGAAGGCTGACACCGGCAAGAACGACTTCATCTGGGCCAGCCAGGCCTGCGAGGCCGAAGGCGGCTGGTTGCCCAGCGCCGCCGAGCTGCTCGGCGCGGCCAACCGCGTGAAGCTCGAGTCGACGATCGCCGATTCCCAGCTGACGGCGACGATCAACCTCGACAAGACACGCGGGCTCAAAGACGAACGCGAGATGAGCTCGACGCTGATCACGACCGAAGCAGGATCGAACGCCGCCGGCTTCGAGGGCGTCAGCGAAGGCGCCACCGGCAACCCACGCCAAGGCCAGCAGAACCCGGTGCCGTTGCCCGCCAACTCGCTGCCCGAATCGCTGCAGTACGTGACCGTCTTCGACAACAAAAACCAGGGTGGCTTCGCGGGCGGCGAGCCGGTCGGCGACCCGGAGAACTTCCGCTGTGCCTTCGACAAGACGCCCGGAGCGGCGAACAAAACCGAATCGTGAGACGGCATTGCGAGCGTTGGCGCCAAGCGAGGCTGACGGCCGTGCTCGCCACCGTCGTCCTGACACTGCTCCTCATGGCTCCGGTCGCGCACGCCGTGATCCTGCCGGCCGTCACGATCGATGGCCCGAGCCCGGACATCGCCGGCTTCGGCGGCGTGGCGATGGCTGAAGACGGAACCGGTGGGCTCGTCTACATGAAGAAGGTCGACGGCGTGGCGCACGTGTTCGTCTCGCGCTACCTCGAAGGGCATTGGCTCGCACCGATCATGGTTGACACTTCCGATCAGTTCGCCGCCAGCTGGCCGCGAATCGGCGCTGCCGACGACGGCGAGCTGCTGGTCGTGTGGGCGACGCCGTTCGCCACCGAACACGAAAACAACGAAATCGAACGGCCGGTCGACGAGCTGGAGGGGGCGATGCTCGCTCCGGGTGCCTCCTCGTTCGGCGAAGCGGCGATCGTCGACCCGGACATCGGCGACGCCGACGGCACCAGCCCGAGCCTGGCGATGAACTCCACCGGTCAAGCCGACGTCGTCTATCGGGTGGTCGAACACGGCGCCGCCAACGCCGTCCCGGCGCTGCACGCCGGCGACGTCGCCGAGCAGGTTCGCGTCGCGCACTTCGGTGGTTTCCGCTGGACGCAGCTCGGCGCGGTCAACCGCAACGCCGGCATCTCGATGCGCTCGCCGACCGCTGAGGACGCGCCGCAGATCGCGATCGGCCCGACCAGCAAGGGCATCGTCGTCTGGCAAGAGCCGGAAATCAGCGGCGTCGCCCGCATCTGGGCGCGACGCGTCTTCGGCTCGAGCCTCGGCTACGTGATGCCGGTCAGCGCCACCAGCCTCGGCGGCGCGGCGATCGTGACCGAAGCCGATGCGCCGTCCGTCGCCGTCTCGCTGACCGGCCAGGCCGTCGTCGCCTACCGTCAAGCCTACGCCCACGGCTCGCCGCTTCCAGGCCCGCGCATCTTCATCAACGACCTGCCCGACGGGGAATCCGAAAAAGGGCTCGAGTTCAGCGGGGCCGTGGTCGCCGACGCAACGGTCGCCGGAGGCACGGCGGCGAAGATCGGACCGCCCTCGGTCGACATCGACGAACACCGCGAAGTACGCCTGCTCTACGACAGCGACGGCGCGCCGAGCGTCGTCGAGGGCAACGACAAAAGCGTGCTCGAGACCGTCCCGCTGGGGCCGCTGTTCAGCGGTGGCGAAGCGCCGAGCGCGAGCGTGATGAACCCGTCTGGGGGCGGCATCTCGGCCTGGCCGAGCACGACGCCGGCTGGTGTGCCGGCCGTCGCGGTGCGTGAGGACTTCCCCGACGAATCCGTCCAGACGGCGCTCGTCGCGGGCGGCGCCGGCGGCCCGATCGACGAACTCGCCGTCGGACGCTCAGGGCTCGGCGACGGCCTGATCGCATTCCAGCAGGGCATCACCGGCAACGCCGCGATCGTCGCGGCGCAAGCCACGGCGCCGCCCGCCGAACTGTTGCTGAGCGCGCCAAAGGGCTGGATCAAACCCTCACAGGCGACCGTCTCCTGGCCGACGCCGCAGAGCGCCAACGGACCGCTCACCTACCACATCGTCCTAGACGGTCATCAGCTCGAAGTCCCGCCAGGTGCCAACTCGCTGCGCATCGACAGCCGGAGGCTTTCCAACGGCACGCACGAAGTACAACTGCTGGCGACCGACATCGACGGCCAGTCGACGCTGAGCTCGCCGTCGGAACTGCAGGTCGACGGTACGCCGCCGAACGTGACGGTCAGCCGCGGCGGCGGCTCGGTCGCCGTGGTGCGCGTCAGCGCGCTCGCCGGCGTCGAAAGCCACGCGGTCCAGGTCAACTTCGGCGACGGTCACAGCGCCCGCGGTCGCGCTCTTTATCGCCACCGCTACGCGCACCCAGGCGTCTACCAGATCGTCCTGCGCGTGCGTGACAAGGTCGGCAACGCGGGGGTCGTGCGTCGGTTGGTGAAGGTGCGATGAGGCGGCTCGTGCTCGTGCTGGCCGCGACCTTCTGCCTCGCGCTTTGCGCGGCGACAGCCGCCGAGGCGGACGTGTTCGGCCCAATCGAGCTCGTCTCAGCGGCCGCCGGGTCGCAGGCCGTCTACGAACAGGCCGACCACGCGTATGAGCCGGTCGTCTCGGGCGACGGGCGCTACGTGGCGTTTGCCGGCTCGTTCGGCGGCGTCAGCGGTGTCTGGCGCCGTGACCTCGAAACGGGCGTCGTCGAACAGGTCGCCGCCGGCAACGCGACTCTGCCTTCGATCAGCGCTGACGGTCAGTACGTCAGCTTCACAACCAACGAACGGCTGGTGCCGTCCGAGGACCGCAATCAGGGCCCCGACGTCTACCGCCGCGACATGGCGCTCGAATGCACGCCCGGGTCCAGCTGCGAAGCCTGCCCCGAACCGCAGGGCCCGGAAACGCCTGGCTGCCCTTATGCGGTCGTGTCGGCTGTCAACGGTGGCGAAGAAGCACCGGAATACACGTTCCCGGCGCCGACCGGCGAATTGAGCGCGAGTGAAGAAACGCGCTTCGGCTCGCTCGCCGACGGCCGCACGGCGATGAGCGCCGACGGGCGCTACGTGGCCTTCGTGACGACGACCGGATCGAACCTGCTCGGCGCGCCGACGCCGGCGCTGCAGGTGCTCCTGCGTGACATGAAGACGCACGAAACAAAGCTCGTCAGCGAAGAACTCGGCAGCGGCGGTCCGGTCCAGTTGACCGTCGAAGAATCCGAAGCCACCCGTGAAAACTCGCAGCGCTACGGCGCCGTCTATCCCGGAGGAAAACTGACGCCAACGTTCCCTCCGTCGGTCGAAAAGCCATGGGTTGGAGCCTCGATCAGCGCTGACGGCTCGACCGTCACCTGGATGGGGCAGAACATCAACCACCAGGCGCTGCTGATGCCGACCGAACAGGGCACGCTGTCGCACAAACTCACCGAACCGCTCTGGCGGCGCATCGGCGAAGGCCCGTCCACGCCGACCAGGCGTGTGACCGGAGGCTCAGACCCGACCAGCCCGGCGTGCATCGCCAGCGGCGAGCAGGAAGTGCTCGGCGGTCGCAACGCCTCGCCTTCGGACCCGTGCGCCGGTCCGCTCGGCCTCGAACCCCAGCGCGGGATCACAAGCTCTGAAGAAGGCAACTTCGTGCCCGAGTTGAGCGGCAACGGCGAAGTGGTGGCGTTCGTCAGCGGCGCGCGACAGCTGGCGAGCGGCGAAATCGATCGCGAACCGGAAGAAATCCACGAGGACCTGTACGTCGTGAACATGGCCGAAGGCCTCACGAGGGTGGCCGCCACACGACGCCTGACCGAGAAAGACGGCCTCGGCACGACCACCGAAGGGATCGAAAAATCAGGCACGATCACCGACTACGCGGTGTCTGAAGACGGCACCCAGATCGCGTTCACGACCGAGCGCACGCTGTATCCGCTGCTCGGCTCGCTGACCTACGTGACGGCGCCCGCCGCCAGGGCCGGGATGGGCGAACTGTTCGACATCGACCTGGCCGACGAAACGCTGACCCGTGTGACGCACGGCTTCGCCGGTGCTGAACAGCCAAGCGAAAGGCCACACGTCGAAAGCCCCGGCAGCGACCCCTACGAACCGCGCGATGGCGCCCTCTACCCATCGTTCTCTCAGAGCGGCAACGAGCTTGGCTTCTCCTCCAACGCCGACAACCTCGCTTTCGGCGACGGCAACAAAGAATCCGACGCCTTTCTCGTTCCGCGCGTCATATTCGCGCCTCAGACCGTGCGGCAGTTCGTGTCCGCGCCGCCGCCACCACCGGCGATCGTGCCGCACTGGCGCTTGGACGTGACGGCCACGTCCAAGCGCAACGGGACAGTCGTCTTGAACGTCGTAGTGCCCACGTCGGGCACGTTGAGCGCAACGGCGAGGACCGCGGTGCGCGTGCTTGCGCGCGTCTCCTCGATTCGCGCGCGGCGCGGCAGGGAGGCGCTGGCGACACGGGCGGTCGCCTCGGCCAAGACTTCGATCAAGGGCGACGGTGGGCTGCAGACACTGACGCTGACGCTGTCGCACGCCTACCTCTCGCTGGCGGCCCACCGTGGCGGCCTCGCGGCCGCGGCGACCGTAACGTTCAGTACCGCCGGTCACGCCGCGTTGCGCGTAAGCGTGCCCGTCAGCTTCCATCGCACGGCCGGCGCCCGCCGATGAGCAGGTCACTGGTCGCGCCGCTGCTGCTGCTGACGCTGGTCGCGCTCTCGGCGAGCACGCTCGCGCTCGCGCCGACGGCGCGGGCCTTCGAAGCCGGCGTGCAATGGCGCCTGGCTCAGCCCGCGCCGCCGCCCGCGCCGCCTGGCGTCGAACAGCCGCAGACGGCCGTCGGCCTCGGCCACATCGGCGAGATCTCGTTCTACGCCCCCAACCGCGGCGCGTTGATCACCGCCGGCGATCCGCCGACGGTGCCGCCCGGGGTGTGGGAGTACAACGGCGTCGAATGGCACGAGATCTCCGAAGTCTGCGGCGCCACCGATGGGCGCATCGTGTGGGCCGGGCCAGAAGAATTCTGGACCGTCTCCGACGGTCGCCCCGGACAGGCGCTCGTGGAAGGCAAACGCCCGCCGCTGGAAGACGACACGCTGTGCCGCTTCTCGAACCCGAAACACGAAGGCGAACCGCTACAGGCGATGGAATCGTTTGCCTTCCCCGCCTTCCAGGCCGACTCCTATCAACCGATGCACGCCGCCGGCTGCTTCAGCCCGAGCGACTGCTGGTTTGGAGGGGGGCCGCTGCCCGCCGAAGCGCTCGACGCGGGGACCTTCGAGCTGCACTGGAACGGGCACGAGCTGATCGAGGCGCCGTTGCGTGGCGAAGGCCGCACGATCGAGGGCATGGCGGCCTTCGAAGGGCGCCTGTTCGAGGGCGCGCGGATCGCGACCGGCGACCGCGAAGAACCGGAAAACCCGCGCCCGCCGGCGTTGCACGCGGTCGGCCCCGAACCGTCGTCGTTCGTGGGCTTCGAAGCGCTGCCGTTGTACGAAGGCGGCGAGTTCCCGCAGGCGCTCGACTTCCTGCACCTCACGCCCAGCGCCGAATTTCTGTGGGCCGGCGCCGGCGTCCAGAAAACGCCGACCGGCTCGCTCCCAGGTCGCATCACAATCCTGCGCGGCACCAATCTGGCAGAAGGCGAAGGCTCCTGGACGCAGGTGGTCGGGCCGCTCGCGCCGCTCAACAGCGAACCGTTCCCGGGTCAGACGCTGACCGCGCTGGCCGCCGAACCGGGCAGCGAAAGCGCCTGGATCGGCCTCGACACGCTCGAAGACTCCGAACGGCCGTCGGGGACGGCGGCGGCGAAGGTCGCGCGCGTCTCGGCTCAGCCCGGCGAAGGCATCGAAGCGCGGGAAACGCTGCCGGGAGCGCGTGGCGCCACGTCCTTCCTGACCTGCCCGGCGGCGCAGGACTGCTGGCTCGCGACGACCTCCGGCTGGCTCTACCACCTCTCCAGCGAACAGGAAGAGACGCTCGAACCTGACCCCGACCCGGCCTTCGAAACCTTCATCACAGAACGGCCGCTCGACCAGGGGTTGCCGCAGACCCCTCCGGACACGCTGCCGAGCGACGACTCGGGGCTGCCGGAAGGTCCGCCCGAAGGAGAAAGCTCGAAGGCCGAAACGGAACCGGTCGAAGAAGCCAGGCGCACCTTGCCGCTGCTCACGCACGTCCACAGTCACCTGCACGGGACTGTGCTCGAACTGCGCTTCCACCTCACGGTCAAGGCGCGCGTGCGCCTGCTCGCCAAGCGTGCCAAGAAGGTCGTCGCACGGACGCCGATGCGTACGCTGAAGGCCGGCAACCGCTGCCTGAGCTTGCGCTTGAACGTCCGTCGCTGGCCGACCAAGCTGGCGCTCGAGACGCACCCGCTGGCCCCGCTTCCCACCGTCGCGGGCGCGGGCGGCGGCGGCGGCGAAAACGTCGTCAGCACCTCGCTCGAGTTCCCCGCCGTGCGCGCCGCCGACGAGTTCGGACAGCTGCCTTGAGCTCCAATACCGCAGCTTGGCGCCGCCGTCGCATCCGGCGCGTATCGGCGCTGTGCGCGCTCGTCGCGCTGCTCGCCCTCGTCGCCCTGACCGCGCCTTGGCGCGCCGGTACGTCGCTCGCCTCCGGACAGGCGGCCACCGGCGAAGTCTCGGTGCAGACCGACGCCTCGGTGCCGGCCGAGAGCGTGCTGATGCTCGGCTCCTCGCCCCAGGAGGCGCCGGGGGAGACCTGGGGCATCGGCCGCCTGGGCCTCGGCGGACACGCGCCGACCGCCGTCGTGCGCTACGAAGCCGGCGCGGGCTGGACGCTCGCGCCCACGATCCTCGACGGCGAAGGCAGACCGCTCGGCGGCTTCGTGCCCGACGAAACCGGCTTGGCCGGTTCGGTCACGCCCACCGGCGCGGCCGCCGTACTGGGCCGCGCGCCCGAAAGCAGCGCTCCGAACAGCCCGCTGAAGGAGATGGTGCTCGTGCGAGCGCCCGGGCACGCCTTCCAGCAGACGGCGAGCGAAGCGCCGCTCACCGCCCCGGAACGTCTCTTCAGCGGCGAACGGACGCCGCTCGTGACCGCGCTCGAAGAAGGCGAAGGCCACGCCGGGGTCTTGATCGTGCCCGAAAGCAAAGAACCCGAGGTCCTGCACTGGAACGGCTCGCAGTGGTCGAGCGAGCCGATCGAAGTGCCGACGGCGGCCAAAGAAGCGGGCGGCTTCCGGGCGCTGGGGCTCGCCGCCAGCTCGCCCGGGAACGCCTGGCTGCTGGCCAGGCTGTCCTCCCAGTCAGGCGCGGTGGCGCTCTTCCGACGGGCGGAAACCGGCGAAGGCTCCTTCGTCTGGCGCCCGGTCTCGCCCGCACCCGGCGCGAGCCCCGGGGCGCCGATCGAAGCCAATGGCGAACAGCTCGAAGCGCTGTCCAGCACCGAAGTGCAGCAGCTAGCCGTCACCAGCCAGGGCGTGTGGGTCGACGGCGGGCGCCCCGGCGGCTCGATCGCGCTGACGCTGTTCTTCAAGCCCGGCGAAGAAGAAGGCAGCGGCGAAGTCATCGCCAGCTGGTGCGCCGTCCCGCCAGGGGCCGAAAAGCACTGCGACCACGTGCTGCCCGAACCGCTGCCAACGGGCCAGTCGCGGACGTTCGCATGGGCAGAAGGCGCGGGCCAGTTCGGTGGCCGCGTCATCACAGGCCTGACAGAAGGCGACACCATGCGCCTGGAAGCGGACGGCGAATACGCGCTCGTGCTCGGCAAGGGCGAAGGCGTGGGGGCGCTGGAATCGGTCGCGCACAAGCTCGGCGCGGCTTTCTCCTCGCCGACAGAGGGCTGGCTCGGAAACCTGGAGCTGCCGGTGCACCTGACCCAGAGCCCCGAACCGAATCGTCTGGAGAACGTCTCGGTGCCGTTCCGCAAACCGCTGCTCGCGATCGCTCCGCAGCCCGGCGTCCCGGTCGGCGCGCTGTCGAGTCAGGCGCTCGCGGTCGGGGTCGAAGGGCAGGTCGCACGCTTCGTTCCCGGCAGCGGGCCACACCCCGAAGAAGAAGGCCTCTGGAAGCCGGAAAGCCTCCTCGATCCCTCGGGTGGCAAGGAAAACCCCGAGCTGCGCGCGGTCGCCTGGCCGTCGCCGTCGCGCGCCTACGCGGTCGGCGTGCCAGTACAGGGCAAGCTCGACCAGATGTGGCTGTGGCGCGGCGAAACCGGCCTGTGGGAACCGGACCCCGCCGAGCCGCCCAACCTGCGCGCGGACCTGCTCGGCGTGGCGTTCGAATATGGCAATCCGGCGCGCGGCTACGTCGTCGGTCAGCAGGGCGCGCTGCTGCGTTACGGCAAGAGCTGGACCGCGGAACAGTCCTGCGAAGTCGCGCCGCAGCCGTGCCTGCCGCTGTCGGTCGCGGCGATCGCGAAGACCAGCTTCACCTCGGTCGCGTTCGCGGGCCCGGAAGCGCTCGTCGCGTATCGGACTCCGTCCGTGAGCTTCGAAGGTGGACACGAGGGCGCCTTCAGCTACAGCGGCGGGATACTCGTCAACAGCGGCGGCGAATGGAAGCTCGACGAAGGCGCCTCGCAAGCGCTCGAAGGCGGTATTCCGTGGGCGGTCGCCGGCTTGCCCGACGGCGGCGCCGCGATATCGGCCGAATCGGCCGGCGGCGGCCAGCCGCTGGTGCTGGAGCGTGAGGGCGCCGGCGCATCGTGGCGCGGGACCCCCGAGCCTTATCCCGGCTTCACCGAGCCCGGCTCGCTCGCGCTGTTCAGGGAAGCGGGCGCGCTGCGCGTGATCGGCTCCGGTGGAGCGCCGGCCACCATCCAGACCGACAGCCAAGCGGAACCGCCGGCGGGCGCGCCGCCGAACCTCGGCGAACCGTATCCGCTGGCCGAACTTGGGGGCGACGTCCTGCGTCAGACCGCGACCGGCTGGCGCGACGAGGAACACGAACACACCGACGGCGGACCTCCGCCGGGCCAGTACGCGATGTACGACGAAGTCTATGAACCGGACCCGATCGCGGCCGTGATGGTCAACGAAACCGGCACCGCCGGTTGGGGCGCGGGCGGCGTCGTACCAGGCGCCGAAAAAGGAGCTCAGACAGCCGACATCGTCCGCTACCCGGCCGAAGGCAAGGCGCCGGCGGCGCACACGCCGATCGAAACGCCCGCGGGCGACGCCGAGTTCGCGATCGGCGGTGGAGCGCAGTGCCGCTCGACCTGCGCGCTGCGCGCCCGCGCGGGGATCGGACCCGACGTGTGGCTGAGCGACGCGCTGGGCGTGGCCGCGAGCGTGCCGAACGTGCGTGCCTTCCTTTATGCCGGGCCGCGTGTCTCGACGGGCAAGACCACCGGCGCGCCGCAGGAAATCTTCCCTTACGAACGCGAGCTGGCGCGCTACGGGAGCCTGCTCTCGGATAGCCCGCTGCCGGTGCTCGCCGCGGCCAGCGAATCGGAGCTCGACTTCGACAACGAGTGTCCGTTCGCCGAACTTGTGTCCGCCTCCGTGGCGCCGCGGGGGACCGCGCGCTCGAACGCCGAACTCGTCGAACGCGGCGAAGGCGGGGAAGCCTGCGGGGAAGCGCACGCCTATTACTCCTATGAGTCGCGCCCGACGCAGACGAGCGGCGCGAGCGGCGGCCTCGTGCGGGTGATCGTGCTCGACCAGGCGGGCGAAGCCGACGCCGCCGAGCAAGAATGGCTTGCCGGAGAACTCAAGCGCGCAGGGGAATTCGCGCAGGCCGCGATCGTGCTCGGCAGCGTCACGCCGGTCAGCGGCAAAGGTCTCGCTTGCACGCTCGACAGGGGCAACGCCTCGGCCTACTTCTTCTACGTGCCGGAAGAGAACCTAGCCAGCACGGCGGTCTGTGCGGGCTCGACCGCGGTCCCGGCCTACGGCACCGGCACGCTCGGCTACGTGCTCGCGCAGAACGCCGAAACGCAGGACTTCATCGGGCAGAGCGGCATCTTGATCGCGAGCATCGGCGCCTACTCCTCCGAAGCCAAACGGGCGCCGGTGACCGTTCAGCTCACACCCGAGATTGGCGAATTGGCGATCGAAGCGATCGACGGCACGCTCCTGCGCCGCAGCCACGCCGCGCTGTTCACGGGCCTCGCGCGTCGGCCGCGCGCCGGCAACGAGGCGCTGCAGGCCAACGAGCGCCGTGGGCACCGTTCGGATGCCTACATACCGATCTCCCAGGAATGCATCGGGGCGCTGTGCGCCAGCGGCATCCAACCAGAATTCACTTTCGAATCGAGCGAACCCAGCGTGGGCGACTTCGTCAAGCGCAACCTGCAAGCCGAAGCGAGGGCGGTGCTGCTCAATGGCGCGGGGGTGCCGGAAGCCGACCCACATTCGGCGCTGTTCTGCGCCTTCAACCCCGGTGAAACGACGGTCAAGCTGAAATCTGGCGGGCTTGAAGCCACGATGCGGGTTCTGGTCCAGAACGGCAGCGTGCGTCGGCCGTGCGGCACCGTGCCGGCCAAGAACGTGCCCGCGAAAGGCGCCGAAGTACCACCGCCGGTCGCACCGTCCGCGGCGAGCCCCACGCCGTCGCCCAACATCTCGTTGAACATCGTTCCGCCGCCACCGCCGTCTCCAGCCGCGAGCACACCGGCAGCGGTCGCGGCGGCACCGGTGTTCACGCCGGCCCTGACGCCGGTGCCACTGCCGGTGATCGTGCCGCCGCCGCTGCCGGCTCCTAACCCGACACCCCCGAGCGGCACCTCACCCGTCACCTCTCCCGTCGAGGCGGCGCAGAAGGAAGAGGAGAAAGAGGAGGCGACGGAGTCGGTCAGCAACCAGGCCGTCGCCTACCACCCCTCAGAACACGAGCCGGCACCCGCTTATCTGCTGGGTCTCATAGCGCTGGCGGCGCTCGCCGGCGTCTCGATCCGCCGGCGCCCGGGGCGTCGCCGGCGGGACATCAGCCTGGCGCACGTGACTGTTTCGAGCCGCACCGCGCGCGACTGGCGCCAGCGCCGTCCGTGGTGACGAGACGTTCACGATTCGGCAACACCGTGTCTCCAGTAGCACGGGATGATCTTTTCACCGGGGGTCACTGCTGACGTGAGCGCGTTGCGACGCCCGACCGGTCCAGCCATGAAGCGAGCGGTGCGCCAGTAAGGCCGCGAGATAGGAGCAAGATGCCTCACCCGTCCTCGTCCGTCACTTTCATGCGCCGGCTCCTGCCGGCCGCGCTCGTCGTGTTCGCGCTGCCGTTCGTGAGCGCCGGCGCCAAGGCAGCCGATTTTGGTGAAATCTCTCGCTTCGGCGAACCAGCTCCAACGGTTGGAGTGAAAGAATTCTTTGTCGGCAACGGCAAGATCGCGCCTTCCTTCAAACATCTGATCGGCGTCGACAGCGAAGACAACAGCGCCTACGTGCTCGAAGAACCTCGCCAGAGCGAAGAAATCGAAGAAGGCGCACAAGAAGGCGAATTCCGGCACTGGTACCGCGTGCAGAAGTTCGACGCGACCGGCAAATTCGTCGTCGAGTCGCCGATCTTCGAAGTTGTCACGGCCGAACAGGAAGAAGAAGAAGGCGAAGAAACCGAGGAGGACGTCCAGGGCATCGCGGTCGACCCGGGGGCGAAAACGCTCTACTTCCTGATCAACGAGGACCGCGCCGAAGGACGCTCAGACGAAGAAATCGAGACCGCCGGCTACCTGTTCGCGCTCTCGACCACGACGCTCGAAGGCGCCGCCGGCACCACCAATGGCGTCCTGGCTGGGCCCGAAGCGCTCAAGACCGAGTCCAAGGAAATCTCGCAGCCGCTGCTCGAACCGCGCGGGATCACCGTCGACCCGGCCAAGCACGAAGTGATCATTCTCGCCGAGGAGGATGAAAAAAAGGAAGAAAAATACCATTGGGTGCTGCAGCGGGTAACTCCCGCTGGTGCGCTCGGCGAACGCTACGTCGACACCAAGGACTTCCTCTATCACCGCTTCGAAGAGGCCGGCACCAAACAGATCGGAGGCGCGCCCGCTTCTCCGGTCGTGACGAGCGCCGGCAAGGTGCTGGTCGAAGACAACTTCGAACGTATCGTCAAGCGTGAAGACAAATTCTTCCCCGAAGCGTTCCTCGAGGTGGCTGAAATCCCGGCCAGCTTCGCCTCGGCCACCGGCAAAGGCGAAGAACCGACAGCCGTCATCGACGAATCGCGGGAGCTGACGACGCCGCGCGTGGCCGAAAGCGAAGGCTACGAATACGGCGGCAGCCTGGCTGCCTCCCCGGAAGGGAATCTCTATCAACGCGGCAATGTCGAAGACGTGCTCGACGGCCACGTGCAGAAGCCGGGCGTGTTGATCCGCTCGGCTTCTACGGGCGCCGTGTCCGGCTGGACCGGTGGGCGCACACAGACCTCGGCCGGCGACGCCTGCTCGCTCGAACCGGGCGTGAGCGAATCGCCGCTGCCGGTTGTAGCCGCCGGCAAAGAAGGCAAGCTGTTCGTGCTTGCCGGCGAATACCTCAAACCGTCCGGCGAAGGGCTCGAAGAATACAAAAGCCATGCGGCGGTGATCGTGTTCGGCCCGTCAGGCAGCGGCTGCGCGGGAGACACGGTTGGCACGATCGTCGCCAAGGAAGGCGCCAGCCAGGTGAGCGAACCGCTCCAAGGCCTGCCCGTGAGCCTCTCGTTGGCGCTGACCGGCGGTGACGTGGTGTCGGCGAAATGGACGATCGAACACGAAGGCAAAAAAGAAGAACTCCCGTTCACGAGCCAGCGCACCCAGGAAACGGGTATCACGCACAAGTTCGAAGCCTCCGGTGAATTCAAGATCACCGTCAAGGGCACGAGCGACAACCTCGTCGGTCCGACCGAATTCGAATCGACGCGCACGCTCAAAGTCAAGGGCGAACCGGTCAAGCCGGCGATCACGGAACAGCCGAACAGCGTCTCGGTGCCAGCAGGCGGCGAAGCGACGTTCAAAGCCAGCGCTTCGGGGCCTCCGGAAACCGCTGAATGGTTGGTATCTTGCGAAGAAGGCAAGGCGTTCGAAAAAGACACGATCGACGCCGGCCACAATACGAACACGCTGAAAGTCAAAGCGAGCAAAGCCGACAACGGCTGTCGCTACGAGGCGGTGTTCAAGAACAGCAAGGGCGAAGCCACCAGCGAACCGGCGACGCTGACCGTCACCCTCGAAACCTTCGAACCTCTGAGCATCGCCGAACAGCCGGTCAGCCAGTCGGCCGCCGAAGGCGCGACCGTGAGCTTCAAAGCAGGCGCCAAAGGCGTTCCAGCGCCGACCGTTCAGTGGCAGGTCTCGACCAATGGCGGGGCGTTCAGCGTCCTAAGCGGCAGGACCCAGACCACGCTGACGCTGACCAAAGTCTCGGCGAGTCAGTCGGGCAACGAGTACAGGGCCGTGTTCGACCAGGAAGGAACCGACGCGACGACGAACCCCGCGACGCTGACGGTCAGCGCCGTCGTGGTGTCTCCGCCGCCAGCGCCCGGGCCGGGTAGCGAACCTCCCGCGCCGGGCTCGGGAGGAGTCGAACACGAACACGTCGTCGCCCCGAAGGCGATCTTCGCCGGCGTCACGTTCAGCGTGCCGTCCTCGGGCGCGATCCCGTTCAAGGTCAGCTGTGCGACCGGAGCCACGACATGCGACGGGACGATCGTGCTGAAGACAGCCACCGCCGTCAGCGCGTCGCCGAAAGCCAGGAAGAAGATCCTGACGGTGGGCACGGTCTCGTTCACGTTGACCGGCGGCGGCAGCAAGACGCTCACGCTGCACCTGAGCGCGGCCGGGCGCAAACTGCTCGCGCGCTCGCACACGCTGCGACTCAAGGCGACGATCACGTCTCACGACACGGCTGGCGAAAAGATCGTCACGACCAGGACGATCACGCTCAAGCCGGCCATGAAGAAGCGCTGAACCATGACGTCTCGTGAGCGCCCGGCGACGCCGCCGGGCGCTCCTTGCGGACGTGGTCAGACGTTGGCCATGCGGTGCCTTTCACACTCCGTTTGCACCGCGTTCACACGGCGTCCCAGCGGTAACACTCTGGCAACAAGAGCCTCAGTGTTCACGCGGTATCCGGCGGTATCACAGCTTGATAACCCCGCCCCGGATGCCAGTTGAGAGTGTTCCCGCCGGGGGCCGGCCGGCCCCGCCATTCCACTCAGGAATACGTTTACATCATGGAGGTAAACAACAAATGAGGGGTCTTTCCCTACGGTTCGCTTCGGCGGCCGCCGTCACCGCTGCTTCTGCGGTGGCGTTCATCGCTCCGGGCACCGCTAGCGCGGCTTGCACGGGGGCAAACATCGAAGGTTCGGGCTCGACGCTGCAGGAACTTGCGCAGAACGAAGTCTGGCGTCCGACTTTCAACAATAAATGTCCCGGTGGCGAACACGAACAGGTGAGCGCTTATCACGGGGTCGGCAGCGGTGCGGGCCTGGCAACCTGGGGCGTCGGCAAAAAAGAACACAACTTCGGCTCGGCGTTCGCTTTCGTCGGCACCGACCAGCCGCCGAACCCCACGCAGAAATCCGAAATCGAACTCGTCAGCGGTGGCGGCAAAGTGCTTTCGATCCCGACCCTGCAGGCAGCGGTGGGCATCGACATCCACCTGCCGACTGGCTGCACTTCGGCTTTCAGCGGCACTTCCAAAAAAGAAAGCAAGGACTTCAAACGTCTCGCGCTGAACGAGAAAACGATCGAAGCGATCTTCGCCCACACGATCACCAAATGGAGCGAAATCAAAGACTACGGCGACAAGCTGCTCCCGGCGGGCTGTGAAGGCAGCAGTGAAATCGTCCGCGTCGTCCGTGAAGACGGTTCGGGCACGACGGCGATCTTCAAGAAGTTCCTCTTCGAGATCAACAAGAACCCGGTCGACCCCGAAACGGGCGAAACCTGGAACGAACTCGCCGAAAAGAACAAAAACCTCCCTTGGCCTGAAGAAAAAGTGAACCTAGAACGGGCCAACGGCGGTAAAGGCGTCGCCAAACTGGTCGCCGAAAAGGCCGGCCGCATCGGCTACTCGAACATGGCCGACGCCCGCAACACCCACCTGTACACGCCTGAAGGCGTGCCTGCTGGTGGCGACGGCACCCCGGTCTTCTGGGCCCTCGTCCAGAACAACCCGGCTAACCAGAAGAAGTACATCGACCCGTCCGACAACAAAGAGATCAACGCCAAATCGAACTCGAACTGCTCGGGAACGAAGTACGTCAACCTCAACGCGACCGGCAAAAAGGCGAAGTTCCCGCCCGAAAGCACGGAAGACGCGTGGAACGAAGTGACCGCGGAACTCAAGCAGAAGAACTACCCGATCTGCGGCTTCACGTACGACCTTTCGCTGACGAAGTTCAGCGGGACCGAAAGTGAAAAAACAGGAGCAAGTAGCGCTGAGGTGGAAACCATCTTCAACTACTTCAACTACATCCTGAACGAAGGCCAGGTCAACCTCCTGGGCAACGACTACCTCGGCCTGCCGAACGTCGGCTCGGCCAAGAAGAACGTGCTCGACATCGCGCGGGCAGGGGCGGCCAAAATCGCCTTCTAACACCTGACGGAAACGTCGCCCTCAACGGCGACGAAGCCCTAGGGCGCGACAGGAAGTCGCACACGACCGGGCGGTCCCAGGCGGGGCCGCCCGGTCTTTTTATTGCGCTGTCGCTGCTCTACAATCCGCCGCCCGAGGGAACGGGAGGCCGTGTGGGGAGGCGCCAGTGGGGCGCCCGCGGCTAGACAGCGGAGAGTCCATGCACATCGATCCATTCATAGTCCTGGGTAGCGCCATCATCGGCTTTCTCGTCGGCATGACCGGCGCGGGCGGTGGGGCCCTGATGACGCCGATGCTGATCCTTTTGTTCGGGGTCAAGCCCTCCGCCGCGATCTCGAGCGACCTCGTGGCGGCGGTGGTGATGCGCCCGGTCGGTGCGACAGTCCACCTGCGCAAAGGCACGGTCAACAAGCGCATCGTCGGCTGGATGGTGCTCGGCTCCGTGCCGATGGCGTTCTTCGGGGCCTATCTCTTGAAACTGATGGGCAACTCCAAGGCGGCGCAGACCCATATCGAGACGGCGCTCGGCGCCGCGCTGCTGTTGGGCGCCTCTGCGATGGTGCTGCGCTACGTGCTCGACCGCCGCAGCGGTGAGAGCCGCACGGCACTGGCGAGCGAGATCGTGCCGCACCGGTTCCGTACGGTTGCGATCGGCATGGTCGGGGGTGTGATCGTCGGCATGACGTCGGTCGGCTCGGGCTCGCTGATGATCATCCTGCTGCTGTTCCTGTACCCGAGCATCGGCGCCAACCAGCTGGTCGGGACCGACCTCTCGCAGGCGGTGCCGCTGACGCTCGCGGCGGCGCTCGGCGCGCTCGCCTTCGGCCACGTCGAACTCGACGTCGCGACCTCGCTCGTCATCGGCAGCGTGCCGGCGGTGCTCGTCGGCTCCTTCCTGTCCTCGAGTGCGCCCGACCGCTACGTGCGTCCGGCGATCACGTTCGTGATCTTCGCCTCCGGGTTGAAGTACATCGGCCTCGGCACCGAAGCGCTCGGCTGGGTGCTGTGCGGCGTGCTGCTGGCCGGCGCGATCGCGTGGGCGGTGACGAAGAAGCCGTGGCGCAACGGGGACTCGGCCGAACCGGTCAAGCCCTAGATGCAGCTCAGGCGGTAGATTCGATCCGCCGGCAGAGATTCGGATGAGTCGTAGAGACTCTCAGGTATCAGGGGCCTTGCTTTAGATATGCCCTGTGTTTATGATGGCGCACCTTAGTGCAGATCACCGAATCTCGACAATTGTTGAGGCTTCTTGATCCACTATTGCGGGGCCGGGAGAGGCGAGCAAGGAGGCGTAAGTCGCGATGAGTGTCGAGACGGGCGGTCGATCGGAGGCGGGTGTTCCTTGGAACTCCTCATCTCTGACGTCGACCTCACGAGGACTGCTGGGCCTTGCGGCCCGCCGCCGTGTGCTCGCTCCGGGCATCGCGGAGGTGCGCGGGCCCGCTGCCTCGATGCGTCGCGACGCTCTCTTTCGTCGCACGCTCGCGGTTGCCGACGTGCTGGCGTTGACGGGCGCCTTCCTGCTCACGCTCGCGCTCGCCAATCGCTCGATCCAGTTGACATGGGCGAGCCTCGTCGAGCTACCCGTGCTGCTGGCCGGGGCGAAGCTCACCGGCCTCTACGACCGCGACGAGACGCTGCTGCGCAAGACGACGCTCGACGAGGCACCGAAACTCTTTCAGCTGGCGACGCTTTGCACCGTCGTCGCCTGGATCGCCGGTGGGCTGATCGTGCACGGCATCCTCGACCGCCACGAGGCGCTCGTGCTGTGGATGTCGCTGGCGGTCTTCCTGATCCTCTTCCGCTCGGCCGCCCGTGGCATCTCGCTGCGCATAGCGCCGGCCGAGCGCTGCCTGTTCATCGGCGACGAGATGTCGGCCGAGACGATCCGCTCGAAGCTCGCCTGCAACGGCGGCGTGAAGGCCAAGGTCGTGGCCCACCTCGATCTGGACAAGGTCGCCCCGTGGTCGTCGGAGAGCTTCTCCGAGCCGCGACTAGCGGAGATCCGTGATCTCGCCCAGACGCTCGACGTGCACCGTGCGATCATCGCGCCGCGCAGCGCCGACGCCGGCGAGATGCTGAACCTCGTGCGCACGCTGAAGGCCGTCGGCGTGCGAGTCAGCGTCGTGCCGCGCTTGCTGGAGGTGGTCGGCTCGTCGGTCGAGTTCGACGATCTGCACGGCGTCACCGTCATGGGCGTGAGGCGCTTCGACCTCACGCGCTCGTCCGCCGCCTTCAAGCGCGCCTTCGACGTGATCGGCGCCTTGCTCGGCCTGCTGGCCGTCTCGCCGCTGATGATCGCGATTGCGATCGCGATCAAGCTCGACAGTCGCGGCCCCGTCTTCTTCCGCCAGACGCGCGTGGGCCGTCACGGCCACCGCTTCAACATGCTCAAGTTCCGCACGATGGTGCCGGACGCCGAGTCGATGAAGGACTCGCTGCGCGATCGCAACGAGGCCATGGAGGGGCTGTTCAAGATCGCCGAGGACCCGCGCGTCACGCGCATCGGGCGCCTCCTGCGCCGCAGCGCGCTCGACGAGTTGCCGCAACTGCTGAACATCGTGCGCGGCGAGATGAGCCTGGTCGGGCCGCGGCCGCTCGTGCTCGAGGAGGATCAGCGCATCGAGGGCTGGCACCGGCGGCGTCTCGAGTTGATGCCGGGCATGACGGGTCCGTGGCAGATCCTCGGCCCGGCGCGCGTCCCGCTGCGCGAGATGGTGGCGATCGACTACCTGTACGTCGCCAACTGGTCGCCCTGGAAAGACATCAAGATCCTGCTGCGCACCGTGCCGCACGTGCTCGGCCGCCGCGGCCTGTAGCGCTCAACGGGCTACTGCGGCACCGCTTCGCTGCTGGTTTCCCGCGGCTTGCTCGGACTCGGACTCGGCGAGGATTTGTGACGCGAGCGTTCGCGCGCCTGCTGTTCGGCGCGGTGGATCTTCGCGCTCGCTTCCCTTTCACGGACTTCCGAAGCTTCTTCGCGTTTGCGCGCGTTGCTCTCGGCTTCTTCTTCGCGTTTCTTGGACGTGTCCTTGGAGTGCGATTCACGCGCTTTGGAGCGCGCTTCGGCTGACAGTTCGCGTTTTTCGGATTCGATCGCCGCGAGGTCTTCGCGCTCTTCGGTCAATTCCTGTACTTCTTCCCTTTTGGCGGCTTGTTCTTCTTCCTTGATGGCTGCCGCTTCCGCCGCTTCGGCGTGCGCGGGAGATTCGTTTTCTCCCTTTTCCTTCGTCGCGCAGCCGCTCACGGCGAAGCCGGCGCTCGCCAGCGCCATTAGACACAGGATGTGGTTCCGCGCTCCAGCCACTGAAGGACAGGCTAGCCAGTCAGATGGCCGCCACCGGTCGCCCGCCGCTCGTGCACGAGCTCTTCCAGCGCGCGTGAGACACGCTCGCAGACGGGCTCCGAGGCGAACAGCCGAGCCGCCTCCGCACGCGCCCGGGTGCGCACGCCTTCGGGCTGATCCGCGAGCGCGGCGAGCGAGGCTTCGATCGCGTCGGCCATCCGCGCGACCTCGCCGGGTCCCGTCAAGCGCGCCAGCTCGGGGTCGACGCCCTCGACCGCGCCAACCTCAGTAGTGGCGACGACCGGCACACCGGAGGCCAGCGCCTCGACCACGGTCAGGCCGAACGGCTCGTAGCTGCTTGCCTGCAGCAGCAGGTCGGCGGACGCGAGCTGGTCTGGCACCTCACTCGGCGGGATGCGTCCCACGTACTCGGCGTTCTCAGTTGGCAGCGCGGCGAGCAGCTTGGTGTAGTCGGACCACAGGCTGGGCCCACCGACGATCCTGATGTGCGCGCTCGCGCCGCGCTCGCGCAGCAACGCGGCGACCGCGACGACATCCTCGATGCCCTTGCGGGCGACCACGCGGCCGAGCACGAGCACCCGTGGCGGGTCGCCGACGGCGCGGCTCATCTCGGCGTCCGCGAAGCGCTCTACGCGGACGGGGTTGGGGATCACGACCGTGCGGTCGGCGGGCAGGGCGTAGTCGTGTACGACGTGGTCGCGGAACACGGAGCTGATGCAGATCACGAGCCGCGCGCGGCGGACCATCGTGCGCTGCACGAGCACGCGAACGCCCATCACGGCGGTCATCAGTCCCAGCGTGTAGAAGGGCATACAGCGCAGCGCGAGCCGCCACTCCTTGAGCATGTAGCGCAGCTCGCCGGCGCTGTGCGTGCCAGGCTGGATCACGAGCGGCAGCTCGTCGCGCAGCCGACGCGGCATGGCCAGTGTCTCGATGTTGTTGAACTGGAACGCGATGTCGTAGGGGTCGCGTTCGTGCTGGGCCAGCACGGCCCGCCTCAGCCGGATCGAGCCGAACGCGCGCCCCCACAGCCCGCCGACGAACTGGGCCACTCGGACGCGCGCGTACCAGCGATCCCAGCGGCCTTCGTGCGTGCCCCAGAAGAAGCGGATGTTCGGCTCGGCGGCGATCCGCGGCGGCGGCTCGTAGCCCGTGCCGGGCAGGAAGCAGTCGATCCGATGGCCCCTTGAAGCCAACCCGAGCAGCAGCTCGGCGGCGACGCCTGGCGCGCCGCCGGACTCGCGATGGGAGGGGCCGGACCCCATCCACGCTATGTGAAGCGGCTCTGAGATCGCTGGAGCCTAGATGATCGATTTCACGGTCGCGGGCCTTCGGCGAGCACACGCTCGACCTCGGTGGCGAGGCGTACGCGGAACGCCTCGACGGAGAAGCGGGCCGCGTTCTCGACCGCCGCCGCCGGCTCGAGCTCCAGGCGCGGCAGCTCGGCGATCGCGCGCGCGAAGGCGCCCACGTCATCGGGCGGCACGAGCCTTCCGGTACGCCCGTCGAGCACCGTCTCCAGCGCGCCGCCGGCGGCCGCGGCGATCACCGGTCGCCCGGCGGCCTGGGCCTCGACGGCGGTGATGCCGAACTCCTCGACGGCTGGCATCAACAGCGCGCGCGCGCTCGAGTAGAGCCCCGCCAGGCGCTCGTCGTCCACCCGGCCGAGGAAGTCGGCCTCGGGGTATGAGGCTCGCAGCAGCTCGAGGTCCGGGCCCGTGCCGACGACGCGGAGCTTCATGTGAGCCTCGCGCGCGGCGTCGAGCGCGACCTCGATGCGCTTGTGGCGCACGATCTCCGAAACCAACAGCAGGTGCTCGCCGTCGCCCTCGCCGGGAGTGAAGCGTGCCGTCTCGACCGGAGGATGGATCACGGGCACGTCGTCGCGACCGTAGGTCGACTTCACCCTTGCGCGCGTTATCTGTGAATTGGCGATGTAATGATCAACCCGTCGGCTGGCGGTGAGGTCCCAACGGCGCATCCACGCGAGCTGCACGCCGAGCGCGGGCCGCAGCGGCGCGGGCATCTCCGACAGCGCTCGCGCGCGCTCGTGCCAGGCGTAGCGAAAAGGTGAATGGCAGTAGCAGATGTGAATCGTCTCAGCAGGCGTGCGGATAGCGTGTGCGAACGCGCTGCTGCTGCTCAACAGCACGCGCGTGCCGGGCGGCACCCGCAGGCGCGAGACCGCCCACGGGTACAGCGGCAGCAGGCGGCGAAAGCCGTTCTGGCCGACGCCGAGTCGCTGTAGGGGCGAGGTTTCGATCGTGCGCCCTTCGAAGCGCCCGTCGAGGCCGTGCTCGTCGTAGAGCAGCGTCAGGATTGAAGCGTCGGGGTAGATCTCGGCCATCGCCGCGAACGTTCGCTCGGCCCCCCTCATCACGAGCAGGTAGTCGTGCGCGAGGGCCATCTCGCCGGCCCGGCCCGCCGGTCTACCATCCATGGCGCGCAGCGTATCTACCTGGCAACCGTTGGCCCGGTATCGTTCGCCCGTGTCGGATGTGATGTTCAAGGTCCTGGGCTGGCGCGCCCTCCTGATCCATGGTGATCCCTGCGTGCTCGACCGCTGGCGCTGGCTGCACTCCCAGCTGCGTCCGGGCCCGCTGCGCACCTTCGACGCCGGCTGCGGCAACGGTGCCTTCAGCATTTACGCGGCGCGTCGCGGCAACGCCGTGCTGGCCGCGTCGTTCTCGGCCGGCGAGCAGGAGGCCGCCCGGCGCCGCGCCGAGGAGCTGGGCATCACGGACATCGACTTCCGCGTGCTCGACCTGCGCGAGATCGGCCGGCACGCGAGCGAGCTGGGCAGCTTCGATCAGATCATCTGCTTCGAGACGATCGAGCACCTGAGCGACGACGAGGGACTGGTGCGCACGCTGGCTGGGATGCTCGAGCCGGGTGGGCGGTTGCTGCTGACGACCCCGTTCGACGCTCACCATCCGCTCTACTCCGAGGAGACGACGCCGAGCCCGGTCGAGGATGGCTCGCACGTCCGCTACGGGTACTCGCGGGCGCGCCTGCGGGAACTGGCCGAGCTGGCAGGGCTGGAAGTCGTAGAGGAGGGCTTCGCCAGCGGCTTCTTCTCGCAGAAGGTGACGAGCCTGATGCGCATCCTGACGGCCCGCTTCTCGCTGCCGGTCTCGTGGGCGCTGACGTTCCCGTTGCGGGCGCTCGTGGTGCTCGACCGTCCGCTCGGCCGGCTGCTGGGCTATCCGTACCTGAGCGTCGCCCTCACCGGCGTGCGCCCCGTCTGAAGGGCTCGAGCATGTCGGCAAGCGTCACGGTCGTCGCGAACGACGTCGGCGCGGTCGGCGGGATGGAGCGCGTGCTGGGCGCGCTGATCTTGGGTCTCGCCGAGCGCGGGTACGAGGTGACGGTGCTCGCGCGTGTGTGCGAGCTGCCTCCGCACGAGCGCGTGCGCTTCCGGCGCATCCTCGGCCCCCGCCGCCCGTTCCCGCTCGCCTACCCGTGGTTCATGCTGCTCGGCACGCTGCTGCTGGGACGCTGGCGCCGCGGCGTCGTCATCGCGACCGGCGGCATCGTGCTCGCGCCGGTCGACGTGCTGACCGTTCACTACCTGCATCAGGTGGGTCCGACCAACACCGATCGCAAGACGCTCGTGGCGCGCGCGAACGCATGGCTCACACGGCGCATGAAGCCGGTCCTGGAGCGCGTCGCATTTCGTGCCGCCAAGGCGAAGCGCTACGTGTGCGTGTCGGAGGGCGTGGCCGACGAGGTCCGCCGGCACTACCCGCGGCTCGCCGAGCGTGTGCTGACGATCCACAACGGCGTCGACACCGCGGCCTTCAAGCCCGGCGTCCGCGCAGCCGACGCCGCTGCGCTGCGCGCGCGGCTGTCGCTCCCGACGGACGGTCTCGTGGCGGCCTTCGTCGGCGGCGAGTGGGACCGCAAGGGCCTCGGCCCGACGCTCGAAGCGCTGGCCGAAGCGCCCGGCTGGTCGCTGCTCGTGGCGGGGGCGGGGGACGAGCAGCGCTTCCGGGCGCTCGCCGCCACGTTCGGCGTGGCCGAGCGCGTGCGCTGGCTCGGCGTCGTGCTGGACGTGGCACCGGTCTACGAGCTGGCCGACGCGTTCGTCTTTCCCTCCAGCTACGAGACCTTCTCGCTCGTCACCTACGAGGCGGCGGCGAGCGGCCTAGCGATCGTGGCCGCGCCAGTCAACGGCGTGCGCGAGCTGATCCTCGACGGCCAGAACGGATTCCTGGTCACGCGCGACGCGACACAGATCTCCGAGCGTCTGCGACAGCTGTCTGACGATCCTCAGCTCATGGCTCGCCTGGGAGCCGCCGCTCGCGAGGCCGTCGAGCGCTTCAGCTGGGAGGCGATGGTCGATCGCTACGCCGCGCTGGTCGAGCAGCTCTCAGACGCTGTCTGAAGCTCACGTCGAAGGTTCGCCCTTGACGCAAAAGATCTGCAAAAGCACAGGATATTTACGTGCACGCCTATGCGAAAAAGGACTTGCACGCTAGTCTTTAGCGCCCGATTACGTACATTCTTATGATGGCTTAGCTTGCCATCCGGACGGACCTGGAACCATGAACGATACGACCGACGCCACAGCGATCCTTGCCCCGATCTGGCGGCGGAAGTGGCTGATTCTTTTGATCGCCGTGCTGGCCGGGGTCGGGTCCTACTTCTACTACCGCGAACAGCCGAAGGTCTTCCAGTCGCAGACCGAGCTGTATCTGCTCAACGGCAGCGAAGAACAGCAGGGCGAAAAGGGCGCCGTCGGCGGTGGCAAGAGCAAGCTGAACGCGGCCGCCCAGGCGCAGCTGATCACGACCGTCGTGCGCGAACGCGTGCGCAAGGAGCTGCGCAACGAGGAAACGAAGGTCGCCAAACAGGCGCTCAAGGGCAAGGTGCGCGTAAAGGCCGGCGAAAAGAGCTCGTTCCTGACGATCACGACCGAAGCTCGCACGGCCGCCGCCTCCTCGCTGTACGCCAACACGCTGGCACGTAGCTACATACAGCGCCAGCACACGCAATACATGCGTGGCCTGAGGCGCACGATCACGATCAACAAGCGTCAGTTGCACCGCCTCGAAACGCCGCGAAGGATCGGCCACGGGAAGGGCGCGTCCACCGGCGTGAGCGCCACCAGCGAGCTCCAGGCCGCCAACCTGAGCACGAAGATCAACCAGCTCGAAGCTCAGCTGAACGTCAAAGCCGTCTCGCAGATCAACCCGGCCAAGCCGAAAACGGCCAAGCTGCTGCAGCCGAAGCCGCGCAAAAACGCCGAGTTCGGCTTCATCCTCGGACTGATCCTGAGTGCGATCGCGGTCTTCGTCCTGAGCAGGATCAACCGCCGGCTGCGCACCGTCGGCGACCTCGAATCGGCGCTCGAGCTGCCCGTTCTGACGGTCCTCCCGCAGGTCAAGACGCCGATCCTCGAGCGCGACGGTGCGCCCGCACCGGCGCGCGCGCTGGTCGAGCCGCTGAGGAAGCTCGACGTCACGCTGCGCCTGCCCGTGACGGCGAACGGCGGCGGTCCGACCAAGCCGCGCACGGTCCTGTTCCTGAGCCCGGAGACGAGCGAAGGAGCTTCCAGCGTGCTCGCCGGGCTCGCGCTCATCCAGCGCGAAGCGGGTGAGCAGATCGCCGTCGTCGAGGGCAACCTGCGCCGGCCGTCGCTGTCGAAGCTGCTGCGCCTGGAAGGAAACCGCGGCCTGCTCGACGTGCTCGCGGGCTCCGTTCCGGTGAGTGCCGTGCTGCAGACCGTCGCGGCACCCAAGCCCGCGGCCGGCGGGGCCGACGGCGAGACGACAGAGTCGCAGCAGAGCGCCGTCGCGACCGTGCTCGCGCAGCGCGCGGGCGACGTGTCGGTGCTCGCGGTCGCCACGGGCGCGCCCAACCCGCAGGCGCTGCTCGCCAGCAACGAGATGACGGTCGCGCTGCAGGCGCTCGCACAGCAGAGCGACCGCGTGCTTGTGGACGGCCCCCCGCCGCTGGAAGTCAGCGACGCGATCCCGCTGCTCTCGGCCGTGGACGGGATCGTGCTGGTCGTCCGCCTCGGCCACGCGCGCGACGCCTCCGCGCGCAGGTTGCGTCAGCTTCTCGCACGCACGCCCAGTGCGCCGGTGATCGGCGTCGTGGCGAACGGTGCCGCCCGCAAGGAAGTCGAGCGGTACGGGTCTGCCGGCGCCGTGCGCCGGCGACTCTTCCGGCGATGAGCTGGCAGCCCGCCGGTCTTCCGGGCCGGGTCGGCGGCGGCCATCCCGAGCTGTTCAATCGTCGCTTCTACGACCTGCTGGGCGCCGCGCTCGCCGGCCTGGTCGCGCTAGCGCTAGCGCTGGTCGTCGCGATCGCCTACCCGAAGCCGAGCTATGCGCTCGTGATCGCCGTGCTCGCGGGCGGGCTCGCGCTGAGCGCGCTGATCGCGAACCGGCGGCTCGAGTTGAGCGTCGCTTTCCTGGCTGTCTACCTCGGCTGCATCAACGGCCCGATCAAGCTGATCGGGCACGCCGGCGTGCTGACCGCCGGCCTGCAGGACGTGCTGATCCTGACGGTCTTCTTCTCGGTGCTCGTGCGTCGCGCACGCGAAGGCAAGAAGCTGACGCTGCCACCGCTCTCGCCGTGGGTGCTGAGCTTCGTGTTCGTCGTCTTGATCGAGGCCTTCAACCCCCGCACTCAGGGTCTGCTCAAGATCGGCGCCGGCTTCCGCCAACAGTTGCAATGGGTGCCCTTCTTCCTGTTCGGCTACCTGCTGGTGCGCTCCAAGGCCCGCATCCGCACGATGTTCGTGATTCTCGGCGTGGTCGCGACGCTGAACGGTCTCACCTCGACCTATCAGACCCAGCTGAGCCCGAAGCAGCTCGCGTCGTGGGGGCCGGGGTACGCGAACAAAGTCGAAGGCAAGAACAAACGCACCTACGGCGGCGGCGAAGGCGTCGCGCACGTGCGCCCACCGGGACTGGGGCAGGAATCCGGGACGGGCGCCGGCTTCGGGCTGATCGCGGCGGCCGGAACCTTCGCCCTGATCCTGCTGTGGAAACGCCGTCGCTGGCTGGCGATGGTGCTCGCCTTCGGCGCGCTCGCCGCGATCGCGACCGGGCTCGGCCGATTGCAGGTCGTGGGCGGGGTGATCTCGCTCGTCGCCTTCGCGATGCTCAGCTTGAGCTCGGGACGGCGCGTCGTACGGCTGATGACGATCTTCGTCGGGCTGCTGGCGGTCGTGGTGACGGTCGGCGCGCTGTTCGTGTCCGCCGTCGGCAGCGGCGTCTTCAAGCGCTACGAAAGCATCTCGCCCGAACGCGTCACCTCCTCGGCTACCGGCTACAAGCAGAACGACCTGTCGGCGATTCCGGGGCACCTGAGGGCCGCGCCGTTCGGCTTCGGGCTCGGCACGTCGGGCGCTGCCGGTGGCTTCGGCGGGCGCGTGACCGAAGAGTTCGAAGGCCACGACGTGAACGCGGAGACGCAGTTCAACTTCCTCTCCAACGAACTCGGCCTACCGGGCCTGCTCGTGTGGACCGGGCTGATTGTCGCGATCTGCCTGATGGCCGTGCAGCGCATACGCAAGATCCGCGACCCCGAACTCCAGATGCTGCTCGCGGCGGCGTTCGCGCCCGTTATCGCGCTCGCCGCGATGGCCTACGACGGCCCGATCTCCGGCTCCAGCGCCTCGGGCCCGTACTTCTGGTTCGCGGTCGGCATGGCTGCGTACTGGTTTCACGGGCCGGGCTGGAAGGTCGCGATGGCCAAGCCCTCGCCTGAGCCCGAGGAGCCGACGAGGATGCTCTCGGGCTCGCTTTCGGGCCCGCCCTCCGGCACACTGCAACCGGCATGAGCCCGCCGGCACCCGCACCGCACACGCTCCAGGTCGAGAGCTCGGAATCCTCGACCTTCAAGCGCCTCGATCTGCTGATCGGCGACAAGCGCCCGGTGGTCGCATTGCTGGCCGGGATCTCGGTCGTCAACGCCACCTGCGAAGCGATCTTCCTCGCCAGCATCGCCCAGGTCGCGGCTTCGCTGGTCGGCCGCCACCACGGCAAGAACATCGGCTTCCACCGCGGCCCGATCAACATCGACTCGCCGCCGCACACGATCCTGCTCGTGGCGGGCGCGCTGGCGCTGATCCGACTGCTGTTGCAGTGGCCGCTGTCCTCGCTGCCGGCACGCATCTCCGCCGACGTGCAGGCGGGGCTGCGCAAGCGCCTGTTCCGCGCCTACGTGCACGCCTCCTGGGAGATCCAGTCGCGCGACCGTGAGGGAACGCTGCAGGAGACCATGTCCAGCCAGGCCACACAAGCCACCGGCGGCGCGCTGCAGGCGACGACGCTGATCACCGCTTCGCTGAACTTCCTGATCGTGATGGTGTTCGCGGTCCTGCTCAACCCGCTCGCGGCGGCGCTCGTGATGGTGCTCGCGATCGTGACGTTCATGATCCTCAAGCCGATGCGCGCGCTCGGCGCGAAGCGCGCACGAGAACTGTCGGCTTCACAGGTGCGCTACGCGGGCGGTGTCGCCGAGGCCAACCGGGCCGCGGAAGAGACGCATGTGTTCGGCGTCGGCGACGCTCAGCTCGCGCGCATCTCCGAGTTCATCGACGTGACCCGCGACCGCTTCTACCGCTCCTCGATGCTGCTCAAACTCGTGCCGAACGTCTACCAGAGCATGATCTACCTGCTGCTCGTGGCGACGATGTTCGTGATCGACCAGCAGACGACCTCGAACGGCGGCTCGATCGGCGCCGTCGTGCTGCTGCTGGTGCGCGGCGCGCAGACCGGCGGCTCGATCCAGGCCACCTACCAGGGTCTGCAGCAGTCGCTGCCGTTCATCGACCGGCTGGAGAACACCGGCAAGCGCTACAGCGACAACAAGGTGCGCGAGGGCGGGAGCGAGCTGGTGACGATCTCGAGTCTCGGCTTCGAAAACGTGTCGTTCGAGTACAACCCCGGTCGCCCGGTGCTCGAGGGGGTCACTTTCGAGGTCGCCGAGGGCGAAGCGATCGGCATCGTTGGTCCCTCAGGGGCGGGCAAGTCGACGCTCGTGCAGCTGCTGCTGCAACTGCGCCCGCCCGGGACCGGGCGCTACCTCGTTAACCGCGAGCCACTCGAGGACTTCAGGCGCGACGACTGGTACCGGCTGATCGCCTACGTGCCCCAGGAACCACGCCTGCTGCACGCGACCGTCGCCGACAACATCCGCTTCTACCGCGAGATATCCGAAGAGGAAGTCGAACGTGCGGCGAAGCTGGCTCGCATCCATGACGACATCACGACCTGGTCCAGCGGCTATCAAACCGTCGTCGGCCCGCGCGCCGACGCCGTCTCGGGCGGCCAGCAGCAGCGCATCTGTCTCGCTCGCGCGCTCGCGGGACACCCCCGCGTGCTGGTGCTCGACGAGCCTACGAGCGCGCTCGACCCGAACTCCGAGTCGCTGATCCAGGAGTCGCTCACGTCGCTGCGTTCGGAGCTGACGATGTTTACCGTCGCGCATCGCATCTCGACGCTCGACATCTGCGACCGCGTGATGGTGATCCTCGACGGCCGGCTGGTCGCGTTCGACACGCGCGCCCAGCTGAAGCAGAGCAACGACTACTACCGCAGGGCCTCGACAATCGCGGCCGGCGCGCCTGACGGCCTGCTGCCCGAGCTACGCTGACCCAGTGCCAGAGGAGACGGCAGTGACGAGCGTGGGGGGCTCTGCCAGTCGGATCGAAAGCGAGCGTGCGAGCGCCGGTCGCATCCCCGACTTCTTTCTCGTCGGCCACGCCAAGAGCGGCACGACGGCCCTGTACGAGATGCTCGGCCGCCACCCGCAGATCTTCATGCCACAGAGCAAGGAGCCATGGTTCCTGGCCGACGAGCTGCTCGAACGCGCGCCGCCAAGACCCGAGGGCACGCCCTCGACGCTGGCCGAGTACGAGGCCTTGTTCAGCGACGCGAAGCCCAACCAACTCGTGGGCGAGGCCTCGGCTTTGTACCTGTGGTCGCGCACGGCGCCCGCGCGCATCGCCGAGCTGGCGCCCGAGGCGCGCATCGTCGCGATCCTGCGCGAGCCGACGAGCTTCCTGCGCTCGCTGCACATGCAGTTCGTCGAGAGCTATGTCGAGACCCAGGCCGATCTGCGCCAGGCGCTCGCGCTGGAGCCGGCCCGTAGGCGCGGCGAGCAGATCCCGCGCCACACCTACTGGCCGAAGGCGCTCCTGTACTCCGAGCACACCCGCTACGTCGAGCTGTTGCGCCGCTACCACGAGCGCTTTGCCCCCGAGCAAGTGCTGGTGCTGATCTACGACGACTTCCGCGCCGACAACACTGCCACCGTCAAACGCGTGCTGCGCTTCCTCGACGTCGACGACGGCGTCGACGTCGAACCGCGCGAGGCGAACCCGAGCGTCGGCGTGCGCTCCGGCGTCGCCCACCGCGCGCTGCACGCGCTCTCCGTTGGACACGGGCCCGGCTCGCGCACCCTGAAGCGCGCGATCAAGACGGTCGTGCCGCGCCAGGCACGCCGACGGCTGGTGCGCACGACGAAGGAGAAGCTCGTGTACGTGCCGCCGGCGCCGCCGGACGAGCAGCTGATGGCCGAGCTGCGCGGCCAGCTGAAGGGCGAGGTGCAGGCGCTGAGCGAGTATCTGGACCGCGATCTCGTCGCGCTGTGGGGCTATGACGACGTCCAGTGAGGCGGCGGCGCCCGAAGACGTGCGCCTGCCGGACTTCTTCATCGCCGGGCACGCCAAGAGCGGCACGACGGCGCTGTACGAGATGCTGCGCCGTCACCCGCAGATCTTCATGCCCGACGCGAAGGAGCCGTGGTTCTTCGCGTCTGACATGCGTCCCCGCTTCGAACCGCGCATCGGCGGCCCCGCGCCCGAGACGCTGGAGGAGTATGCGCGGCTGTTCGAGCCGGCGTCGCCAGCACAGCGTGCCGGGGAGGCCTCCTCGTCCTATCTCTGGTCGCGTACGGCGGCGGCCGCGATCGCGCAGGTGCGGCCCGACGCGCGCATCATCGCGATCCTACGCGAGCCGGCGAGCTTCCTGCGCTCACTTCACCTGCAGCTGCTGCAGACGCACGTCGAGAGCGCCAAGACCCTGCGCGGCGCGCTCGAGCTGGAAGCCGAGCGGCGCGAGGGACGCAGCATCCCGCCGCGCTCGCACCGTCCGCAGCTGCTCCAGTACACGGATCACGTGCGCTATGTCGAGCAGCTACGTCGCTACCACGAGCTGTTCGCCCCGGAGCAGGTGCTGGTGCTGATCTACGAGGAGTTCCTGGCCGACAACGAGGGCACCGTCAGGCAGGTCTTCCGCTTCCTCGACGTCGACGACGGCTTCGAGGTCGAGCGCCTGCAAGCGAACCCGACCGTGCAGATGCGCTCGCAGCGTCTCGACGGGGTCGTGCACTCGCTCTCCACCGGGCGCGGCGGGCCGCTCACGAAGGCCGCCAAGCAGGCGATCAAGGCGCTCACACCGGCGCGGCTCAGGCGCGACGCGCTCGGGCTCACACAGCGACGCATCGTGCACGGTCGCCCCGAGCAGCCCGACGCGGCGCTGATGGCCGAGCTGCGCGTGCGCTTCCGCGGCGAGGTCGAGGCGCTCGGGGAGTACCTGGGCCGTGACATGCTCGCGCTGTGGGGTTATGACCGCGAGCCCTGAGCCCGACGGCGCCGCCCGCGAGCGCCGCGCGCCGGACTTCTACATCGTCGGCCATCACAAGAGCGGCACTACGGCGCTGTACGAGATGCTGCGCCGCCACCCGCAGATCTTCATGCCGGCGCTGAAGGAGCCGCGCTACTTCGCGACCGACCTGCGCGCGCTCGTGCCCTCGACGCCGCAGCAGCCCGAGACGCTGGAGCAGTACCTGGTCCTGTTCGACGAGGCGCGCCCCGGGCAGGTCACCGGCGAGGCATCGCCGGGATACCTGCGCTCGCACGTCGCGGCGCGCGAGATCGCCGCGCAGCGCCCCGACGCGCGCATCATCGCGATCCTGCGCGAGCCGGCGTCGTTCGTACGCTCGCTGCACCTGCAGATGGTCCAAGAACACGTCGAGACCGAGCAAGACCTGGGCCGTGCCTTCGCCAAAGAGCAGCTCGAACGCGCGGGGCGGCAGGTGCGGCGCTACTCCGATCACGTCCACTACTCAGAGCAGCTCAGTCGCTACGAGGCGGTCTTCCCGCGCGAGCAGATGCTGGTGCTGATCTACGACGACTTCCGCTCCGAGAACGAGGCCACGGTCAAGCGCGTGCTGCGCTTCCTCGGCGTCGACGACGGCGCGCCGATCGAGGTCGTGGAGGCGAACCCGACCGTGCGTGTGCGCTCGATGCGGCTCGACTCGCTCGCGCGCAAGCTGTACGGCGGGCGCACGCCGGCGTCGCGTACGGCGCGGGCGCTGGCCAGCCGGTTGCCGGCGTCGATCAGGCGCGGCGCGCTGCAGGGCCTGCGCCGCGGCGTCGTCTACGGGCGCCCCGACGAGTTCGACCCGGGCTTGGAGCGTGAGCTGAAGCGGCGCTTCAGGGCGGAGGTCGAGGCGCTGAGCGGTCACCTCGACCGCGACCTGCTCACGCTGTGGGGCTACCGCGACCTCTGAGACTCAGCAGCAGCAGCAGGAGAGCAGCGGAGGCAGCAGCAGTGCGTTCAGCGCGGCCGCGCGATCCAGTTGACTACGTGCGCGTGCTCGGCGAGCCGATCGGCCCCCACCGGGCCCGAGCCGGTCGCGGTGAAGACCTCGTAGCCGCTCTCGCCGAGCAGCTCCCACAGCTCGGCCGAGCTCGTGCCGTACACGGCGGCCGTGCTGGGCACGTGCTCCAGTATCAGCAGCGGCCGCACGCGCGCGAGCGTCTCGCGCCCGCCGCGCAGCACCTCCAGCTCGGCGCCCTCGACGTCGATCTTCACGACCGCCGGCTCGAGCGCGCTCATCTCGATGTCGAGCGTCGAGACCTCGACCTCGATGTACTCGGGCTTGCCGCGCGCGTCGCTGATCTCCGGGTTGCGACGCAGCCCGCTCCAGCCGTCCAACTCCTGGAAGTGGCAGAAGGTCGCTTTGCCGGCGCTTTCGCCGAGCGCCTTCGCGCGGCGGTCGACGGTCGGGAAGCGTCCCGCCAGCTCGTCGGCGAGCGCGGGGATCGGCTCGAAGGCGACGTGACGCCCGCGCGGCGCGATGCGGACGGCGTGGGCGAGCACCTGGCCGCGGTTGGAGCCGACGTCGACGTAGACGGCGTCGGCAGCGAGGCTCGCGACGAGCGCCGCCTCGATGCCGATCTCCTCGTGTTCGGCTTGGCGCACGTGGCCGTAGAAGGCCGACATCAGCTCGGGGCGATCCAGGCGCCGCGAGACGCCTCCCAGCACGCGGTAGGCGAGCGCCTTCATGCGGCGGCGCTCCTAGCCCTCGGGCCGAGCAGCGAGAACACGAGCGTCCATGGCGCTTGCATGACGCTCGTCAGCAGCGCGGTCATGCCGCTGCCGCTGCTGCTATTCCTGCCACCCTGCCTGCCGCTTGCGCTGCCACCGCCGCTGTGAGCCGGTCTCGCGCCGCGCTCTAGCGAGACGACCTCGGCGTTGATCAGTCGGTTGCCCATCAGCGGCACGCCGACGCGTAGCTTGCCCAGGTCGGGCAACTCGGGACTCGCATGTGTCTGGGCAAGGATCGTGCCGAGCACCTCCTCGGGTCGTGCGAGGAAGTCCTCGTGGCGCACGAGCAGACGGCGCTCGCGCGGCTGGCGCAGGAAGGTCGCGACCGACAGCAGATGCGTTAGCCACAGGTACAGGTTGGTCGTCAGCGTGCCGAACCTGCGCTCGGCCGCGTCGGTGCGCGCGAACGAGGCAACGACACCGCGCGGGTCGCGCACGAGCAGCAGCAGGTACAGCTCGATGCCGTCGAGCGCTTGCAGCTCGCGCGCGCGCAACGGGTAGTGCCCGGTGTCGACGACGTGGCTGGCACCCGCGACCTCGGCGATCGCACGGTAGAGCGCTTCGTTGACCGCGCGGTAGCGTGCGCGCATCGCGCGGGCGCGCAGCCAGCGGCGTGGGCGCAGCAGCGCCGAGGAACGCTCGAGGTAGCGGTGGGTGCGCATCGCGAACAGCTCCTGCGCACCGTCGACGCGTGCGAGGACCTGGCTCCAGAAGCGCTCGATCTGCTCGCCTTCGAGCTTCGGCACGCCTTTGCGCAGGGGCCACTTGTCGAGCTCGCCTGCGAACACGACGCGTTCGCAGTTGCCAAGCGTTACGCCGAGGATCGTGCTTCCGCTGCGCCCGGCGCCCATCACGTAGAGGACCTTCGGGACCTCTGTCGCCGCCTCTTCGGAAGGCGAGGGCTGGGGCGGCGCGGCCATCCGGCCGGAGCCTAGCGGATACCCCTGGGGCCTCAGAGTTGATGTATCGTCAGCCGTAGATGGCCGCGCCCCAGTCCGTGCTCCTGGTGACTCCACGGTGGGCCCGCGACGGCGGAGTGGGGGCGCACATGCAGCGCAGCGCCGAGGCGCTGGCGCGCAGCGGCATGACGGTTTCGGTGCTTGTCGCCCGCGTCGAATCGGATCTGCGTCCCGACGGCGTGACGCTCCACCACAGCCCATTGCTGTTCAAGGCCGAAGCCTCGATGGACGAGCGCTTCGGCACGGCCTTCGATGCAGGCACGCCCGATGTCGTCCACCTCAACCAGCTCGACCAGCGCGAGGTCGTCGAGCACCTGCGCCACCGCACGCCCGTGGTGATCAGCGCGCACGGCTTCATGTTCTGCACGGCGCGCGTGCACTACTTCGGCCCCGGTCAGGAATGTCAGCGCGCGCACGGCCCGGGCTGCGTTGCTCATCTCGGTCGTTGCGGGCACACGCGCAACCCGCTGCGCCTGCCGGCTCAGTACCGCGAGTCGAGCCGCACGCTCGACGCCTTCCGCGTCGCCGACATGGTCGTGTCGTACTCGACCTCGGTCAACCGCCATCTCGCCGTGAACGGCCTGCAACGGCGCGCGGTCGTGCCCTACTTCCCGACGATCGAGCCCCGGCTGGGCTCGGGTCACGAGCGGCGCCGGCGCGTCGTGTGCGCGGGGCGCGTGACCGCGCCGAAGGGCGTCGACACGCTCGTGCGCGCGGCCGCTCGGGTCGAGGGCGAGTTCGTGATCTGCGGCGACGGCTGGGCGCTGGAGTCGGCCAAGCGGCTCGCGCGGCGGCTCGGGCTCTCCGAGCGCGTGCGGTTCACGGGCTGGCTCGGTCCCGACGAGCTGGCGGAGCAGTTCGCCGAAGCTTCGATCGTGGTGGTGCCGTCGCACTGGCCTGAGCCGTTCGGCCTCGTCGGCATCGAGGCGTTCGCGGCCGGCCGCCCGGTGATCGCGAGCGCGACGGGCGGGATCGGCGACTGGCTGCAGGACGGCCTCTCGGGGCGGATGGTGGCGGCCGGCGACCACGACGCGCTGGCGGACGCGCTCAACGAGCTGCTCGCCGACCCGGAGCGCCAGCGCGCCATGGGCGCGGTCGGCAAAGCGACGGTCGCCGAGCGCTTCTCGGTCGACACCCACCTGCAGGCGATCCGCAACGCCTACACCTCCGCGCGGGCAACCTGGGAGCGCACCGGCACGGCCTAAGGCCCGCTAGCGGCGCAGCGAGGAGAAGATCTCCTCCAACACGCGCGCCCCGTGCTCGACGCTCAGCCGATCGCGCGCGAACTCGCTCCCGCGAGCGCCTAGATGCGCCTGTAGCTGGACATCGCCAAGCAGTTGCTCCAAGCCTGAGGCGAGCGAAGCGCCGTCGGGCCGCGCGAGCTGCACCGCCTCGGCGTCGACCAGCTCGCGCCACGTCTGGCGACCGTCGAGCGCCAGCAGCGGACGGCCGCTCGACAGCGAAGCGGCGATCGTGCCCTTGCGTGAAGTGGGGCCGGGCGAGGCGCAGGACAGCAGCACTTCACAGGAGGCGAGCAAGTCGGACAGCTCCTGTGCCGGCAGCACGCCGCTGAAGTCGACCGCCTCCGATGCGATCCCGCGCATACCAGCTTCGCGCGCCAGCTCACGCCCACGCTCGGAGTCCGCCCCAGGAGCGCCGAGCAGTAGCAGGCGCACGTCGTCGCGCTGGCTGCGCACGCGCGCGAGGGCATCGAGCACGGGCTCCATCAGCGCCTCCTCGTTGCCATACCCGAACAGCCCCACGCGTCCCGGCACGACGGTCGGCGCCGGCACGGATGGCAGCGGAAGGTTCGAGAAGACGGGAGCCACGGAGATTGGCCGGCGCGGAAGCCAACGCCGCGAACGAGCCCATGAGGCGTTGTGCTCGGTCGTCGCGACAGCCGCCGACGAAGCCCGAAACAGGTCCACCAAGGCCATCCGCTGCGTGATGGCCCAAACCCGCTCCCGAGCCCCAGGCCGATGCCAGGGGTAGGCCAGCTCGTGAAGCACGGTGACGAGCGGGGCGCGAGCGGCTCGAAGCGTCCGCAGCACCCCGGGAAGGAACACGGGAACGCCCCGGTGCGAATAGGCGAAAGCCGAGTAGTGCAGCACGAGAAAGTCGGGGCGCTCGCGCGACAGCTCGCCGGCCACCTGCTCACGCCAGGATGCGATCTCCGAGCGCGAACGCTCCTCACGCACAAGCCAATGGAATGAGCAGGGGCCGCTGAGATGCGTCGCCCGCGCCTGCAACTCGGCGTAGTCGCGCATCCCGGATGTCTCGCCCAGCGTCATGCCGATCACGGCGATGCGACTGCCAGTCGGCCCGTCCTCAGCGGCCATCGAGCAGCCTGCCCCCGTAGGCGGCCTCGATCGCCTCGCACAGCGCGTCGCGATCGCCGGTCGGCACGACGACGCCGTCGCGTCCCTCGTCGATCAGCTCCTTCATGCCGGTGTCGGCGGAGACGATCACGGGCACGCCGCTGGCGAGCGCCTCGGCCGGGGCGTAGCCGAAGCCGTCCTCGTAGGCGGGATGCACGCACAGGTGTGCGTCGGCGAAGCGCACACGCGGGTCGCCGGGCGAGACGCTGATGCGTGGGTCGGCGGCGATCGCGCGCTCGACGTGACGGCGCATTCCGCGCGTGCCCCAGCCGCCGACGAGCACGAGGCGAATGTCGTCGTGGCGCAGGCGGCTGAGCGCGTCGAGCAGCAGCGGCACGCCCTTGTGGACGGTCAGGCTGCCGACGTAGACGATCTCGAACTCCTCGCCCGCGGGCGCGACGCGCGGCACGTAGCGCGGGTGCGGGGTGAGCGGGAACGCGACCAGCTTCTCCTCGGCGACACCTTGCGCCAGGAAAGAGTCGCGTATATAGGAGGATGAGTAGAGGATCCTGCTAGCGGTCGCGTACTCGCGGAGATTGCGCTTGCGCAGATGCGTTACCCAGGGGCGTTCGACCGGATACTGGCGGTGCGCTAGCGCGTGGCGCTCGATCACCGTGTCGTAGTGCGAGTTGGCGGACACGAGCGTCAGGCGGGCGTCTTTCGCGCGCGCTTGGGCGGCTTGGAATTGCGTCCCGGCGGTGCCGTTGAAGGCGATCACCTCGCCCGCGTCGGTGGGCACGGCGCGGGCGGCGCGCTCGTCGAAGTCGACGCTCAGCGACCACATGCGCCAGGCGCGCGAGACGCGCGCGAGCGGTGTCGTCGCGGCGCTGCGCACACGCCCGCTCGCGGTCAGCGGCGGCAGCAGCTCGGATGACGTGCAGAGGTGGGCGTTGCTCAGCCCGGCGCGCTCGTGCGCGTCGAGGATCTCGCGCAGGTGGCGTCCAAGCCCGCCCGCGTCGAGCGGCGCCGGGCAGCTGACGAACGCCCGCTCGCGGTCGAGCGCTTTGACCTGCTGGTCCAGGCTGCGCTCGCGCCAGCCGGTTTCAGTCGATCCGGTCATAGCCCCAGAGCGACACCAGGTCGCGCCCGAGGTGTTCGCTCAGCGCCACGACCTCTCCCTTGTAGCGGCGGCGCAGCTCGCGCATGAAGCGCTCGTCCGGCGGCGGCGGCTTACCGAAGCTCGCGCGCGTCATCAGCGGGTAGTAGAGGCGCTTGCGCAGGCCGCGCGTGGTGAGCGTCTTGCCGACGTCGCGCACCGCGCGCAGGACGGGCCGCTCGCCGCGCATCAGGTCGCGGCGTAGGTTGTCGGCTCGCGGCGAGCGCAGCCCGACTGTCGGGTTGACGCGCGCGGCCTCGATCTCGACCTGCTCGTCGACGTCCAGGAAGCGCAGCACGCGGCGCACGGTGCCGACGTTGTCGTCGCGGAAGTCGTCGTAGATCAGCACCAGGATCTGCTCGTCCGGGAAGACGGCCCGGTAGCGTTCGAGCTGCGTGACATAGCGAACGCGCTCTGAGTAGATCAACGCCCCGGGCCAGTATGAGCGCGCGGGGATCTCGCGGTTTTCAAGCCGTGCTCCGTCGAGCTCGACGGCCGTCTCGAAGTCGGTCACGACCTCGTGATGGTTCTGCAGCAGCTGCAGGTGCAACGAGCGCAGGAAGCTCGCCGGCTCGCGGAGGATCGCGATGATGCTGGCGTCCGGGCGGGCGGCGGCGATGCGGCTCGCGGCCGACTTCGACCACAGATACGAGGTCGAGGCCTCGCCCACGCGCTGGTCGGAGTGGGCGCCCTCGAACAGCCGCAGGTACTCCTCAAGGCTTTCGCTCTTACGCCCCGTGTACGTGATGTCGCGGCGGCCGTCGGTCTGCGGGTTGGGGTTGTCGCGCGAGAAGAACCACGGCTCCTTGCCGGCGCCCTGTTTGTAATCGGGCATGAAGATCTGGGGGTGGCGGCCGAGCATCTCGTACAGCGCCGTGGTGCCGCTCTTGGCGTGCCCGACCAGGTAGAAGTCCGGGATGCGTGCGGGTGCGCCGTCGCTCGTCATCGGGCAATTCTAAGGGCCTGCGAAGATTCCGCCTCGTATGCTCTACGTGGCAACCGTCCATTACCGCTCGCCGATCTGGGTGGAGATCCAGACGCGCTACCTGCGCGAGTCGATTTCGGCGCCGTTTGAGATCTGGACTTCGCTGGAGGGCATCGACGCCTCGTACGGCAAGCACTTCGACCGCGTGCTCGAGCAACGCGGCTCGCACGCCGGCAAGCTCAACCACATGGCGCACGAGATCGCGCAGGTGGCCGCGCCCGAGGACCTGATCATGTTCCTCGACGGCGACGCCTTCCCGATCGCCGATCCGATGCCGCTGATCGAGCGCGCGCTCGCGCGCGCCGGGCTGCTCGCGGTGCGCCGCGCCGAGAACGTCGAGGAGCCCCAACCGCACCCCTGCTTCTGCGTGACGACGCTCGGCACCTGGCGTGACCTGCCGGGCGACTGGACGGCCGGTCCGACCTGGCCGGGGGCTCGCGGCGCGCCGACGACCGACGTCGGCGGCAACCTGCTGCGGCGACTGGAGCTGAGCGGTACGCCGTGGGTGGAGGTGCTGCGCAGCAATCACCACGACATCGACCCGCTGTACTTCGGCGTCTACGGCGACGTCGTCTACCACCACGGCGCCGGCTTTCGCGTCGGCGAACTGAGCCCCGCCCACCGCCAGCACGCGCCGACGCCGTTGCCGGAGACCTCGATGCCGCTGCTCGGCGCCGCGCGGCGGGTGGCCAACGGCCTGCGCTGGCGGCGCTGGGAAAGCGCCATGCAGCGTCGCCAGGTCAAGCAGTCAGAGCGCGTCTACGCCCGCATCCGCGGCGGCGGGCGCGAGTGGCTCGACGAGCTGCGCTAGATCAGATCGTCGGTTCGGTGACTTCGGGCGCCGTCAGCTGAACTTCGAGCAGCGGGCCGGCGATCGCCTCGAGCCCTTCTTCGTTCGAGACGACGACGCGGTAGGTCTGCGTGCCCGAGCCTTCGAGCGTGCGTTCGAGCGAGAAGTCGGGTCCTTCGCCCATCACGATCGCGGCGATCGGGTGGTAGCCGACGCCGTTGGCGTTCTCGCGCTGCAGGTGCAGCACCTCGCCGGGGTGCGACGGCGTAAGGCTGCCCGTGAAGGTCACGACGCCGCCGGAGGCGATGCTGGTGGCCGACACTTCGCTCGTCAGCAGCGGCTGCACGGCGACTAGTCGGGCGACCGAGCGCTGATGGCCGCCGGTGACGCGGTAGTAGGTGTTGGCCAGCGGTTCGAGGCCGGCGAATGCGTAGCTGCCTTCTTCGCCGGTCGTCGCTTCGGCGACGCGCGTCAGCGTGCCGCTGTGGGTGCGGGCCATCAGCACGACCGGCGTGCCCGTGGCGGCGTCGGCGAGCGTGCCGTGCAGCGTCGTGGACTGGCCGTAGGCGAGTAGGTCGGGGGTCGCTTCGAGCGTCAGCTGCGGGTTCTGTGTCGGCGCGACTTCGTAGGTCAGCGGTTCGGACACGGCCGGTGCCTGGCCGTGGCGGCGCAGCAGCGTGCGCACGGTCGCGATGCCGGAACGGCGGAAGAGGTGGCTGATGGTGTACGAGCCGTCGGCGCCTACGGTGGTCTCGCCGATCCGCCGCCAGAGCTGGCCGGGGCCGGCGCTCTCGCGCTGCAGGATCACGCGCACGCCCGTCTCGTCGGGGCTCACCGCGCCTTTGAAGGACACCGAGGCGGCGACCGCGTTGGTGTGACGCGAGTTGCGCCGCCCGGCCGGAAGCGCTGGGCCGGTGGGGCCGTCCAGCGTCAGCACGGCCGCGACCTTGACCGGCGTGCGCCGGCTGTGGGCGTGGCCGTCGCGTGCGACGAAGGCGCTGTTGTCTTCGAGCGGTTCGCTCGTGAACTGGAAGGCGCCGCTGGCGTCGGTGCTCACTTCGCCGACCGGCATCGTGCCGGCGCTGCCGGCGGTGTGCTGAAAGACGGCGATCGTCTGTTCGGCCGCCGCGGCTGGTTCGGGGCAGCTGAGCACGCCGTTCAGGGTGGCGCCTTCGCCGGCTCCGACGCGGGACGTGGCGGGGACGAGTTCAATCGCACAGCCCCTTGTTTCCGCGCCGGGCGGGGCTTCGGCGTCACGGATGCGCGCGGACGCGGAGGCGCTCGCCACTAGGGCGATGCAGACGGCCATCAGGGCGGCGAGGGACGCTCTCACGCCGGTTCTATCGGCAGGTAGGGGATGTGCCTTGAGAACGCGTCGTGGGCGCTCAACGCCAGCGCAGGGGCGGGTATCGGGGTGTTGGGCCCTCAGCACGGCGAGGGCACAGAGTCGGCGCGGCGTCACGATCGGAAGGACGGGACTCAGTGCCGGCGCGCCGCGAGGACCGCCTCGTACACCTCTTCCAGCCGCGCGGCGATCGCGTCCGGCGCGTACTCGCCAAGCGCATCGCGCGCCGCCGTGGCGAGCCTCGTGCGCTCTCCGGGGTCGGACGCCAGCGCCAGCATCCCGTCGCGCAGGGAGTCCTCGTCGCGGCTCTTGAACAGGCGCCCGGTGCGCCCGTCGTCGATCACCTCGGCGGGACCGCCCTCGTCGGCGGCGAGCACCGCCAGGCCGGCGGCCATGCCCTCGAGCACGACCGTGCCGAACGGCTCCGGGATCACGGAGGCGTGCACGAGCACGTCCAGGCGCGCCAGCTCGGGCCACACGTCCTCGCGAAAGCCGCGGAACTCGACCCGCTCGGAGATGCCGAGCTCGTCCGCCAGCGCGCGCAGCTCGTGCTCGTAGTCCTGCTCGCCGAACAGCGGCGTGCCGATCAGCGCCGCGCGCTCCTCACCACCAGCGAAGGCGGAAGCGAACGCGCGCAGGAACAGGTCCTGACCCTTCCACGGCGCGATGCGCCCGAGCATCCCGAACGTCGCCGGCCCGTCGCCGTGCACGCGCGCCTGTGCCGGCGGGTCGACCGACGCCGGGATCACCCAGCTGAGCGCGTCCGGGTGGCGGTGAAGCGTCGCGAGCGTCGCCTCGGAGTTGGCGATCACGCCATCGGCGAGGCGGGCGATCATGGCGCGCACGACACGCACGGCACCCTTGGGGATGTAGTCCTCAGCGATGCGGTCGCGCACGTGCCAGACGACCGGGATGCCGAGCGCCTTGGCGGCGATGCTGCCGTAGATGCCTGACTTGAGCGAGTTCGTGTGCACGACGTCCGGGCGCAGCGCGCGCAGGCGCGCGGTCAGCTTCGCCACGTATGCCGCCGTCGAGAGCGCGACGGCCGGCGGGGCGCCGCCGAGGCGCACCTCATTTCGGCGCACGTCGCGGGCGGCGCTCGCGATCTCCAGCACCTCGACCGACACGCCGGACTGCTGCAGGCGCTCGGCCAGCGGGCCCTGCTCGCCGAGGACCATGTGCGTGTGCACACCCCGCAGACGTGGCAAGAGGCGCATCAAGGCGATCTCGCCGCCCGACAGGCGCGCGACATGATCGAGGTACACCACGCGCGGGCGCTCGTCGCGCTCGCCGCGTTGCAGCCGGCGATACAGGTGCTCGTGACGCTCGCCGAGCGCCGGCCAGGAGAAGCGCTCGGCGTAGGTGCGCGTCGTCTCGCGGCTCGGCAGCTCGCCAGTGGCCGCGCGCGCGAAGCGCTCGGACAGCCGCTCGACGTCGCCCGCGGGCACCACCAGCGAGCGGTCCAAGCCGGCCAACACCTCTGGCAGGCCGCCGGCGTCGGTGACGATGCTCGGCGTGCCACAGGCGGCGGCCTCCAGCACCACGAGGCCGAACCCCTCCAGCGAGAGCGTCGGCACGACCGCCACGTCGGCCGCCCGGTAGGCGTCGACGAGCTGCTCGTCGGTGACCCTGCCGAGCACGCGCACGCGCTCACGCAGCCCGGGTTCTTCGGCGCGCTTCGTCAACGCTTCGCGCAGCGGGCCGTCGCCCGCCAGCAGCAGCGTCGAGCCGGCCGGCAGCGTCGGCGCGACCCGCTCCCAGGCGTCGAGCAGGCCCTCGATCCCCATGCGCGGCACGAGGCGGCGCACGCAGACGGCGACCGTCGCCCCCGGCGCCAAGCCAAGTCGCTCGCGCGCCGCGCCGCGCTCACCGGGCGTGAACGCCTCCAGGTCGACGCCCGGCTGCCACACGTGGATGCTCCACGGAGAGATGCGGTAGCGCTCGACGAGCACGCGGCGGAACGCCGAAGACAGCACCACATGGGCGTCCGCGCGGCGCATCGCCGAGCGCTCGATCCGCGCGCGCAGTCGAAGGCGCGAGCGCGAGCCGTCGCCGGCGGCGACGCTCTCCTCTGCCCACGGCCCGTGGAAGTGGAACACGAGCGGCACGCGTGGGCGCGGGCGCCGCAACAGCGGCAGCGCCGCATACAGCGCGAAGTGGGCGTCGATCACCTCCGCCTCGGCCATCTGCCTGCGCGCCCGCGCCGCGAAGCCGGCGATGCGCCGCGGCAGCGCGAGCGATGGACCGCCGTACACGCTAACCGACGCGGGGGCGTCCTCGGCCGGTCCGATAACGACGCCGGTGGCGTTTGGAAGCTGCTCGAACAGCGAGCGGTAATAGCGGTTCAGGCCACCCGGCGTGCCTGGGAACCAGCCCATGCCGAGCATCGCCACACGCGGGCTCGCGGCGTCCTGCTCAGGTGTGCTTGGCCCATCCACGGCGGCGCCGGCCTCAGCCGTCTCCCCCGGCGCGTGGTCTGAGACGCGCGAAGATCGGCTCCCACGGGAGCTGGAGCAGGCGCGTGAGTCCCCAGCGCGGCTTCGCGTGTGGCTTGCTGACGAGCGACACGCTCGCGGAGGCGATCAGCCGGTTGGCCTGGATCGGGAAGCCGGTGCGCAGGCTCGCGAGGTCCGGCGTCGCGGCGGGCGAGCCGGCCAGGTCGAGGATCGCCTGCAGCACACGCTCCGGCTCGGCGAGGAAGTCCTCGTGGCGCACGAACAGCCGTCGCGTGCGCGGCGTGCGCAGGAACACCCCCAGCGACAGGACGTGCGTCAGCCAGATGTCGAGGTTCTTGGACAGCACGCGCGCGAAGCGCTCGGCCAGCGCGTGGCGGTTCATGAAGCGCGTGAAGGAATGCACGACCTGCTCGGGGTCGCGCACCAGGAAGATCAGGTGCAGGTCGATCCCGTCGAGGCGTTTCAGCTCGCGCGCACGCAGCGGGAAGTGCGCGGTGTCGATGACGTAGGGGGCATCGGACACGTTTGCGAGCGCTTCATACAGCTGCGTCGTGACGCGCGCCCACTCGCCCCGCAGCTTCCGCCGCACGCCGTAGCTCTCCGGGCGCAGCGCCGCCGACGCCCGTTCGAGATGGGTCTGGGACGCGGTGCCGAACAGCTCCTCTGGATTCGCGACGCGCTTGCGCACCTCGCTCCAGAAGCGTGTGCGCTCGGTCCCGCCCAGCACCGAGGTGCCCGAGCGCGTCAGCCAGTTGTCGAGCTCACCGGCGTAGACGAAGCCGTCACAGTTGCCAAGCGTGAGGCCGAGGATCGTGCTGCCGCTGTGGCCCGAGCCCATCACGTAGACGACCTGCGGTCTCGCTGGAGCGGGCTGCGCCATCGGGCGGCGAAGCCTAACAGCGCGCCCTTCCCGGGATCAGAACTGCAGCGTCAACAGGCGCGGGTAGTCGGTCGCCGCGACTTCGAAGGTGGCGCTCGGGCCTTCGCGTGACACGAGCTGCGCCGGCACGCTTTCGTCGCGCAGCGGGTCGTACTCGGACACGGTCGGCGTGGCGCCGCCTTCGGGCAGGTTGCCGAGCGTGACGCGGAAGGTCTCGTTCGGCAGGTCGTAGCGCTCGACATCGCTCGCGGGCTGGGACGGTTCGTAGAGCGTGAGCAGGTCGCGCGTCATCACGTAGACCGGGATCACGAAGCGGGTGGGGGAGGACTGGAAAGGGAACACCGCCAGCGCTTCGCGGTCGTACAGCGACGGATGCGCCGCGCCGCCGTCGCCGGCGAACTGCGCGTGTTCGCCCTGCTGGACGATCGACTGCAGCGTCAGCTGGCGCGTGGTGCCGCTCGGGCCGGGGCCTTGCAGGCGGGCGAGCAGGTCGCGGAAGCCGGTTAGCGTTTCGCCGCCTGCGTTGTCGCCTGGATACGTGTTCGGGTGCGCTTCGAGCGCCGCCACGAATGACGGGCTGACGATGTTGAGCGCGCCGCTCTTGGTCTGCGAGGCGTGGTAGACGTAGTCGCGCGCGAAGCCCTTGCCGACCATCGCGACGATGTCTCGCAGCAGCGCCTTGGCCTGGAAGTGCGCGCGGTCGGCGGCGCTCAGCGTGACGCCGCCCTCGGGCGTGACGCCGTCGGGCGCCATCGGCACGCCGCGGCCGGGGGCCATGTTGAACTCGGTGATCCACTTCTGCGGCGGTGTGCCACCGGCTGGGCCGACGAAGCGCCCGTGCGGGAAGCCGTACACGTACGTCGTGAAGGGCGCGACGTCGCGCAGCAGGTCCTCGCTCCAGTTGCCGCTGATCGTGAACTCGGGCATCAGCGACTGGTAGGTGGGGGTGAACAGCGGCGCGAGGCTGTTGGTCGTTGTGTCGCGATTGCCGAGCGCGTCGACTGGCGTGGTCTGGCGGCCGTTGTAGGCGGCCGGGTAGCTCTTGGCGCCGACATAGGGGTGCTTGCTGAGGGCGGTCAGGCCGACCGGGGCGTTGGCGCCGCTCGGGAAGGGCGTCTGGCTGGCGAAGCCGTCGGTGACGCCGACCGAGGCAGAAAGGCCGTTGGCGGGGTTGCGCACGTAGGCCACGGTCGCCGCCAGGATCGCCCTGCGGATCGCCTTGCTGGTGGCCTTTTTCGTGGCCTTGGTCGCCGGGCCGGCGGGCTCGTAGTGTTCGATGTTCAGGTACTGCGAGCCGAACGACAGCTCGTTCCAGACCTCGAGGTCGAAGCCGCCCGCCCCGAGCACGGAGGCCGCCTCGTGGCTGACCGCGCCGACGTACTGCAGCCAGCCGTTGAGGGTTTCCTGGAAGACGGGGTTGGGTTCGCCGCCCGGCAGCGTCGGGCTCTCGAACGGGACGTAGCGCAGCGTCGTGCCTCCGTGCGCGCCGGCCGGCAGCGCTTGCTCCAGCGGCCGCGAGAGGGTCGCGACGCCGCTCGGGCCGACGGATGTGATCAGCACGTCTGGCGAGCCTCCGAACGCGAGGCCGTCGAAGCCGGTCTTCCACGGCACGACTTCCGCGGCGCTCGCGGCGCTCAGCTGCACGGTCTGTGCGCCGGCGGCGGCTGGAGCCGTGGTTTGGAGGCTCACGCGGATCGACGGGCTGGGCGCCTGGCTGTCGGCGTCGAGCACGATCAGCGGACGCAAGCCGTGTTCGCGCAGTAGTTCCAGGGCCGCCGCGATCTTGCCGGGATCGCGTAGCTGGTTCGGGTGTTCGTAGGAGATCGCGTCCCAGAAGATGCCTTTGCGGGCCAGCTTGAAGCCGCTGTCGCCCAGCAGCTGGGCGATCGCGCGCGCGTCCGAGCCGCTGCCCGTGAAGTTGACGCCGATCGCGTTCAGCAGGCGCGAGGCGGGCCACGTGTCGAGGTACGCGCGCCACGGCTGGATCCAGAACGAGGTGGTGCCGAACGGCAGGTAGGTGAGGAAGCGCGGGTCGATCGCGTCGGTCAGCGCTTCGCCGCCCGCGAGCGAGGGAAGTTCGCCCGCGTATTTGCGCTGCGTGTGCGGACCGGGGATTTCGGAGTATTCGCCGTGGACTTCTTCTTCGCTTGGCGCTTCGCTCGTCGTTTCTTCGGATTCGCCGGCTTCTTCGCTTTCTTCCTCGCCGGTCAGAAGGGGGTTGACTTCGGATTCTTCTTCGCTGTCGAAGCCCGCCGGTTCGTCGGCGAGTTCCGGGCCTTCTTCGAGCGCTTCGCGCGACGAGGCTCCGCTGCCTCGGGGCGCCGGAGATTTGGCGGGCGCGCTCGCTGGCGGGCTCTGCGGCGAAGGCCCCGGGCTAGAGGAGGAGGAGCCCTTCGGGGCTTTGCTCGCGGCTTTGCGTGAGCTGGTGCTCCGGGTGGCAGCCTTCTTGCGCTGCTTCAGCCGCGTGCTCGTGCGCTCGATGCTCTTGCGCGAGGCACGCTGACCGCCTCGGCCACGCGCCGCCAGGGCAGCGGTGCCGCCCAGCAGGCAGGCCAGCGCCAGGATCAGGGCGCCGATGCTCAGCGCAAGACGGGATCGGGGATGCCTCGACGGGCGCATTTCGCTCCTTGCTGGATGACGCGGAGAAAGGCGGGGAATCGACGGAGCGGGGCCCTCTTTCACCGCCCGTGCTGTCGGTGGATCGGAGGGGCTGGACGCCAGCTTGAGCCCCGCGCGGCGGCTGCGGACGTTTCGTTGCGCGCGGTGCGCCGACCGTCTGTTCTTGACAATCAGTGCGCGCAACCTAAAGTTCACAGCCGGGGAGGCGCAAACAGCGAACCTGCCACGAGCCATTTAGGACTCGCACGGATGCCCACGACCTACCACCTATCCCACCTGCGCACTCTGGAGTCAGAGGCGATCCAGGTGATGCGCGAGACAGTCGCCGAATTCGAGCGTCCCGTGCTGCTGTTCAGCGGTGGCAAGGACTCGATCGTGCTGCTGCGCCTAGCCGAGAAGGCGTTTCGCCCGGCGCCGTTCCCGTTCCCGCTGATGCACGTCGACACGGGCCACAACTTCGGCGAGGCGATCGAGTTCCGCGACCGCCGCGTGCGCGAACTCGGCGAGCGCCTGGTCGTCGCATCCGTCGAGGACTCGATCCGCGCCGGCAGGGTCGTCGAGGACACCGGCCCTCGCGCGTCGCGCAACGGGCTGCAGACGGTCACGTTGCTCGACGCGATCACCGAGCACAAATTCGACGCGGCCTTCGGCGGCGCGCGCCGCGACGAGGAGCGCGCGCGGGCCAAGGAGCGCATCCTCTCGTTCCGCGATCAGTACGGCCAGTGGGAGCCGCAGCGCCAGCGACCGGAGCTTTGGAGTCTCTACAATGGCCGTATCCGCAAGGGCGAGCACGCACGCGTCTTCCCGATCTCGAACTGGACAGAGCTCGACGTGTGGCAGTACATCGCCGAGGAGGGTCTCGAGGTGCCATCGATCTACTTCGCACACGACCGCGAGGTCTTCGCGCGCGACGGGATGCTCTACGCGGTCAGTCCGTTCATCGAGATGATCGACGGCGAGACGCCCTTCATGGCCAAGGTTCGTTACCGCACCGTGGGCGACATGAGCTGTACCGGGGCGGTCGAGTCTGACGCCGCCACGCTCGAGCAGGTGGTCGCCGAGATCGCCGCCACGGAGATCACCGAGCGCGGCCAGACGCGCGCCGACGATCGCGTGACCGAGGCCGCGATGGAGGACCGCAAGCGGCAGGGCTACTTCTGATGGCTACCTCACCCGAGAACAACGGCAACGGCAACGGCCACGTGCAGGTGATCGACACCGCCCCCGCGGAGACCGCCGCGGAGGTCTTCCGCCGCCTCAGCGAGCGCCCGGCCGAGCTGCTTCGCTTCGCCACGGCCGGCTCGGTCGACGACGGCAAGAGCACGCTGATCGGCCGCCTGCTGTACGACTCCAAGCAGGTGCTGGCCGACCAGCTCGAACACGTCGAGAAGACGAGCGAGCGCATGGGGCACAACTTCCTCGACCTGTCGCTGCTGACCGACGGCCTGCGCGCCGAGCGCGAGCAGGGCATCACGATCGACGTCGCCTACCGCTACTTCGCGACCGCCCAGCGCCGCTTCATCATCGCCGACACACCCGGCCACGAGCAGTACACGCGCAACATGGTCACCGGAGCCTCGACGGCCGACCTCGCGATCGTGCTCGTCGACGCGCGCAAGGGCGTGATCGCGCAATCCAAGCGCCACGCCTTCATCAGCTCGCTGCTCGGGATTCCGCACCTGGTCGTGGCGGTCAACAAGATGGACCTGGTCGACTACGACGAGGCGGTGTTCGACACGATCGTCGACGAGTTCGACCGCTTCGCGGCGCGCCTCGAAGTCCCGGACGTGACCTTCATCCCGATCTCGGCGCTGCACGGCGACAACGTCGTCGAGCGCTCGGAGAAGATGGCCTGGTATCAGGGTCCGCCGCTGCTGTACCACCTGGAGCACGTCCACATCGCCTCCGACCGCAACCTGATCGACGTGCGCTTCCCGGTGCAGTGGGTGATCCGCCCGCCCGCCTCGAGCGTGGCCGACTACCGCGCCTACGCGGGCCAGGTCGCCGGTGGCGTGATGCGTCCCGGCGACGAGGTCGTGGTGCTGCCGGGCGGCCAGCGCTCGACGATCGAGGGCATCGACACGTTCGACGGGCCAGTCGCGGAGGCGTTCCCGCCGATGTCGGTCGCCGTACGCCTGGCCGACGACATCGACGTCAGCCGCGGCTCGACGATCGTGCGCACCAACAACCAGCCGACGGTCGCCAACAGGCTGGAGTGCCTGATGTGTTGGATGTCCGAGCAGCCGCTCAGCCCGACGCGTCGCTACCTGGTCAAGCACACGACGCGTACGGCGATGGTCGGCGCGATCGACGTCCGCTACAAGATCGACGTCGAGACGTTGCACCGCGACGAGAGCGCGCGCGACCTGGAGCTGAACGACCTCGGCCGCGTGCACATCGAAGTCAGCGCCCCGCTGGCCTTCGATCCCTACCGGCGCAATCGCGTCACCGGCAGCCTGATCCTGATCGACGAGGCGAGCAACGAAACCGTCGCCGCTGGCGTGATCCTCGACGCGGAGGTCGAGGACGACGAGGCGGTCAAGACCGAGCGCAGCCCGAACGTTCGCTGGCAGGGCACGCGCATGACGCGCGAGCGACGCTGGAGCGCCCTCGGCCACAGCGGCGCGACCGTCTGGTTCACCGGCCTGCCGGGCGCCGGCAAGTCGACGATCGCCTCGGCCGTCGAGGAGCGCCTGATCGACGGTGGCCGGGTCGCCTTTCTGCTCGACGGCGACAACCTGCGCCACGGGCTCAACGGCGACCTCGGCTTCGACGAGATCGCGCGGCGCGAGAACGTGCGCCGCACGGCCCACGTCGCGCGGCTGCTGGCCGAGTCCGGCACGATCGCGCTCGTGAGCCTCGTCAGCCCTTACGCGGCTGACCGCGACGCGGCCGCCAAGCTGCACGCCGCCGACGAGCTCGACTTCCTAGAGGTGTTCGTCGACGCGCCGCTGGAGCTGTGCGAGCAGCGCGACCCGAAGGGGCTCTATGCCCGCGCCCGCGCGGGGGAGCTGACTGGTCTGACCGGCGTCGGCGCGCCGTACGAGGCGCCCGCCGACCCGGCGCTCGTGCTGACGGCCGACGGTAGCCCCGTCGAGCAGCAGGTCGAGCGCGTGCTCGAGTTGCTCGCCGCACGCGGCATCGTCACCCGCTGAGCCTCGCCGCAGGCTCAGCGCTCAGCACGGGCTCGCTCAGTGCTTGTGGCGATGGTGGCGCTGCGCTCCGGGCGCCGCCTTGAGCACGACTGTCTGGGCGCTGTAGCCGGACACCATCCCGGCTTTCTTTACCACCACGTACGCGCGGTAGCGACCCGCCTTGGCGATCCGCTCGATCGCGCTGAAGCGCGAGAACGAGTTGGTCGCGTGCTTGAGCGTGGTGCCGAACTGGCTGACGTAGTGGGGGCCCTTTTCTTCCGCTCGTTCTTCGGCCTTTTCCGATTTGAAGACCTTGTGCTTCTGCGGCTTGGAGATCTGGAAGAACACTTTCGCGCCGCTCATGGCCGGTGAGACCGTGCCGTACAGGCGCACCACGCCGGTGTGCGACGAGGTGCGCACGTGCAGCGTGACCTTCGGTGCCACGAGCACGGTGACGGTCGAGCTGTAGACCGGGCGCGGGTCGAGCGTCGCGACACGGTACTCGCTGCTCGTCGTCAGTTTGCTCACGGTGAGGGAGTAGCGTCCCGTCGCGCTCGCGATCTGAGTGGGGGTGACGTCCACGAACGGCTGCGTGTAGGGATACGGGCTGGCCTGCAGCACGACGGTGTGGTTGGCGGCGCCGGCTCCCGTCAGCGTGCCGCTGATGACGAGCGTGCCTCCGAGCACGTGCTGTCCGGTCGGCTTGTTGATCGCGACCTTCAGCTTGGTCGGCTGGATCGTGTAGATGTGGTCCTTGCCTTCGACCGTGCCGAGGCTGTTGAGGGCGACGAGGCGGTAGTGCCAGTTCGGCTGCACGCCGACGACCGGCGTGCCGACCTTGATCGGCAGCGCGCCGGCGGCCAGCGTCTTGACCGCGCTCTCGGAGCCGTAGGCAAGCGTCGGGCCGTACTGGAAGAAGTATTCGGTGGCCAGGCCGCCGGGGTTGACCGTGCCGTTGAGCGTCACGCTCGTGCCGCGCACGTTGTTGACGCCCCCGGTCGTGACGATCGGCGGGGTGGTCGTGGCGGCCGCGGAGGCGTTCGCCAGCAGCGAGGCGCCAGGGGAGAGCAGCGAGGCGACGCAAAGCAGCGCCATCAAGGGCGCGGTTCGCTTGGTGAATCTCGTTCGGCTCATGATCTGCGGTCTCTCCCTGTGTCGTCGTCCCTGATCTGCTGTGCGCCCAGACCCACGCTCCGCATGGGCGCGGCCACTCTTATAAACCCTCGCGTACCGGTTTTGATGCGGTCGCGGAGCGTCAGTGTGGCCGACGGCGCTCAATAGAGCGTAAACGCCAGCGCGCTCAGGTCCAAACGTCGCGAGCGGGCGAGCATCGGCGACGGTGCCGAGCCGCGCGAAAGCATCGCCGCTTAGCGGCAGCGCCTTCACAAGATCGTCACGTCGCGAGCCTCGTGTGGCTCGACCATAACGTCCGGTACGAGGCACAGCCCCGAGTCTTTGCGTGGGCCCTGAGGGTCGCGTGAGGGGCGTGAGCACTGAGGCAGCCACCCTGTCCACGGAATCGATCGCCACTTCATCAGCCAATCCGACGGGCACGCAGAGCTGCACGGTCTGTGGCGCTCCGCTGGTGGCCGATCAGCGCTACTGCCTGCAGTGCGGCGAGCGGCGTGTGCCCGTCAGCAGCTTCCTGCGGGCCGGTCCTCCGACGGCCCCGTCACCGCCCAGCGCTCCTCCGATCCCACCGTCCTCGCGGCAGGGCGCCGGCCAGGGCGGCTTGGCCGCTCGCAATCCGGCGCTGACTTTGATCGCCGGCGTCGGCGTGCTGCTGCTGGCGATGGGCGTCGGCGTGCTGATCGGGCGTTCGAGCGCCCCGGCTCCGCGCTCCGCGCCCGCCCAGGTCGTGACGGTCGGCTCGACCGCCGGCAGCAGTCCCACGACGAGCAGCGAAGCCACCTTCACGAGCGACTGGCCCTCCGGCAAGAGCGGCTACGCCGTCCAGCTGCAGACGCTGGCGGAAAGCGGCACCACGGTCAGCCAGATAGAAGCCGCGAAGACCTCCGCGACGAGCAAGGGCGCAAGCGCCGTCGGGGCGCTCAAGAGCGAAGAATTCAGCAGCCTCACGGCAGGCGACTACATCGTCTACTCGGGTGAATACAGCAAGAAGGCCGAAGCGCAGAAAGCCCTCTCCAAGCTGAAGAAGAGCTTCCCCGCCGCGAAGGTGATCAAGATCGCCAACGGCTCGACGGGTGGCTCGGGCTCATCCAAAGCACGTTCGAGCAATCCCAACGACCACTCGAGCATCGAACACCCCGCGCCGCCCTCGGTGCTCGAAGGCGAGAGCAAAGCCAAGGGCAAGAGCTACGAGGAAAAGTCGGCCCAGCTCCCCAACGTCGTGGAAACATGAGCATCACGCGCGACGAAGCCGGAGGAGGCAGCGGTCATCCCGCGCCGCCCGTGAGCGTCGCGTTGGCCGGCGCCGCGCCGACGCCTCCCGCACAGCCGGAGGGCGCCGAGACGCCCGGCCGCTCGGCGCTACGCCGCCGCCGCGACGAGCTCGCCGAACAGGTCGCCGAGCTGCACTGGGACCTGGGCGGTCTCGCCTACGAGATGGCGATCCGCGACCACTTCCGCCTCGACGTGCTCGTGCGCCGCGCGGCGTTGCTGCAGGAACGCGACGGGGAGCTGGCCGAGGTCGAGCGCCTGCTGCGAATGGAGGAGGAGGCCGTGGCCGGCTCCTGCGGCTCCTGCGGCGCCCCGCACAGCCGCGGCGCGCTCTACTGCTGGCAGTGCGGCACGACGCTGATGGAGCGGTTGCCGAGCAGCGACGGCGCGGACACGCAGAGCCCCGAGGAGGGCCTGCGGGAGCTGCTCGCCGCCGCGAGCGAGAATCCGCTCGACCGGGAGTAGGCGGTGAGCGGGGAGCACGCGTCGTCCTGTGCGGCCTGCGGCTCGCCGGCCGACGCCGACCAGCGCTACTGCCTTCGCTGTGGCGATCGGCTCGGTTCGCGTAGCGCCGCGCTCGAGCAGCTCATCGCCCGTATCCCGGAGCGAGCGCCGAACACGCCCGAGACAGCCATCCAGGCAGTCGAGGACGAGCCCTCGAAGCTCCCGCCGCCGTTCTCGCTGCGCCTACCCGGCAAGCCGGTCTCGGCGCTGCTCGTGGCCTTGTTCCTGGGCTTCGGACTGCTGATCGGCAACGTGACCGGCTCACCGTCCGCCGGTGCCCTCGCGGCCGCTAGGACGCCTGCGCTCCAGCTCGAGCTTCCGCCACCGACGGCATCGGCGAGCACGCCCACCGGCTCGGTGAGCGAAGCCGAAACCGAACCGCCCGAAAGCGAAGCCGAAGAAACGCCCGAACCGGCGGAAACCGGGGGTGAATCATCGACGAGCGAAGAAGAAAGCTCCTCGAAGCAGAGCGAAGAAGAAAGCACGGAAGAAGAAGGCAAGGAAAAAGCTGGGGCCGGCGCCGAACCCAAGCCGCTGACGAAGCTCCCGGCGATTAAGCACGTGTTCCTGATCGTGCTCTCCGATCAGCCCTATGCGGCTCTGTTCGGGCCCGAATCGAAGGCCCACTACCTGTCGGGCGCGCTGGAGAAAAAAGGCGAGCTGCTGCTGCGCTACGACGCGATCGCGCACGAGGAGCTGCCGAACGAGATCGCGCTCGTCAGCGGCCAGGGGCCGACGGACGAAACGGCCGCCGACTGTCCCAACTACGCGCCGATCGCGCCCGGCGGATCCGGCGCCGGCGGCCAGGTGCTCGGCAACGGCTGCATCTACCCGTCCTCGACAGAGACGATCGGCTCGCAGCTCGAAGCGAAGCACCTCAGCTGGCGTGCCTATGTCGAGGGCAGCGACGAAGCGCCGGGCCAGCCGGCCGCCTGTAACCACCCGGCCAGTGGCGCCGCCGACCCGAGCTCGGGGCTGACGCCGGGCGAAGGCAGCTACGCGACCGATCTCGATCCGTTCCTGTATTTCCAGTCGGTCACGGGCTCGACGAGCCGCTGCGCGAGCGAGACCGTCGGCCTCTCCCAGCTGAAGCGCGACCTGGTTAAACCGTCGCGCACGCCGCGCTTCGCCTACATCGCCCCCGACCGTTGCGACGACGGCAACCCGCAGCCGTGCAAGGCAGGCGCGACAGCCGGCCCCGCCGCCGCCGACGGCTTCATCAAACGGGTCGTGCCGGAGATCATGGCCTCGAAGGCCTACCAGCAGGACGGCCTGATCGTGGTCACGGGCGACGAGGCGCCTTCGAGCGGCGAATTCGCCGACTCCAGCTCGTGCTGCGGTCAGCCGACGTTCCCGAACGTGCCCGCCGACTCAGGACCGCGCGGGCCGAAGGGTGGCGGCGCCGTCGGGGCGCTGCTGCTGTCGCCGTTCGTCAAAGGCGCGAGTACGGCGCAGGAACCGTTCAACCACTTCGCGTTGCTGCGCACGTTCGAGGACCTTTTCGGCCTGTCTCACCTCGGCTACGCCGGCGCGAGCGGCGTCAAGTCGCTGCCGCCGGCCTTGTTCGTCGCCAAGGGCTGAGGGCGACTGAGGAGGCTGGGCTCGACGCCGGCCAGCTCGGCGTAGGTGATCGGCACGCGCGCCTCGGTGCGCTGCAGGACCCACTCCAGCGCCATCATGTGGCGCGGGTGGCGCAGGTCGGCCGGATGCAGGTCGATGCGCAGGTTGCTCGTCGGCAGCATCGCGCCGGCGCGCACGAGCGTGGGGGAGAGCAGCCGGCTGAACGGCCCGCGCGCTGCCAGGCTCCAAGCGGGAACGAGCGGCTCACGCGCGCTCGTCGCGGACACCGGCGCGGGCGCCGAGATACGGTGCACGCGCGTCAGGCTGGCCCACCAGCGAAAGCGCTGCGACAGCGTCTCGCGCAGCGCCGCGGTGTACGCGTAGGCGGGCGCGACGAAGCCCTCGGGTTCGATCCCCGCGAGCTTCAGCACGCGCCAGCCGGCGCTGACGGCCGCGCGGGTCTCGGCCGAGTCGAGGCCGACGAACTCGCCCGCTCGCTGACCGTGTACGCGCGTGCTGCCGCGACGCCCGGGGACGTGCTGGAAGCCGTGCTGGGCGATCGAGTCGCCGTAGCCCCGCCGCTCGCGCAGCCACTCGACCATCTCCGGCGCGCGCTCGCCGACGGGGTGCAGGTCGCGCGCCGGGATCACGAGCAGCGTCACGCGGTCGATGCCGTGATCGCAGAGCCAGTCGCGGATCACCGCGCAGCGTTCGAACGTGGCCGGCTCGATGCCGTGCAACGCAACGGCGATCGTGCGGGTGCTGTTCGTGGATGAGCCGCGCGCCATTTTCCTCTTCCCCTGTAACTAGGTTCCCCCTCGGGCACTCCCATTCCTGTGATCAGGCGGCTACGAACTCGTGAACGTCCTGTGACTCCTGCTCGCGTAGCGCACGCCGATACCCATCCCCCAGCCGGCCCAGCGCCGCCTCCCAGGTTCTTGCTCTGACAGCCCTGACACCGCCTTGCGCAAGACGCGCTCGGCGCAGCGGATCGCCGGCCAGCTCCGTGAGCGCACGGGCAAGCGGTCGAACCGCGGCCGCGACGAGCAGTCCGCTGATGTCGTGCTCGATCAGCGAGCGCGGGCCGCCCTCGTCGACCGCCAACGTCGCGAGCCCGCTCGCCTGTGCCTCCAGGATCACCTGGCCGAAGGTGTCGGTCGCGCTCGGGAACAACAGCACGTCGGCGCTGGCGTAGACGCGCGCCAGCTCGGAGCCCGTGAGCCAGCCGAGGAAGGTCGCGTGCTCGCCCAGGCGCTCCGCCAGCTGTTGCTGCTCGGGGCCGCCGCCCGCCAGCGCTAGGTGCAGACGCGGGTCGCGTTCGCGTGCCGCTTCGAACGCGTCAGCCAACAGCTCGATTCCCTTCTCGCGGCTGATGCGCCCCGCATAGAGCACGGTCAGCTCACCCGGGAGCAGACGCTCGTCGCGCAGCGAGGGGTCGAAGCGCGCCGTGTCGACGCCGCGGTCCCAGCGCATCACCCGTTGGCGTGCCATGCCCGCCGCTACCAAGGCCTCGTCGGCCGCCGTGCTCGGAGAGAGCACGAGATCGCAGGAGCGGTAGAAGAAGCTCACCGCCGCCGCCATCGCGGTCGTCAGTCGCTCGTCGCCCGCGCGCAGCCCCGCGTAGGCGGTCAGCTCGGTGTGGTAGCTGCCGACGAGCGGCAGCCCGAGTGCGCGCGCTACCAGTGCGCCGGCGATCCCGGCCGGTCCGGGCGAGCAGACGTGGATCGCGTCGAAGCGCCCGTCGACGAGCGCCTGCACCGCGCCCGGCAGGCTCGGCACGCCGATGCGCAGGCCCGGGTAGAACGGAACCTCGATCTCGTTCACCTCTCCCAGGCGGCGGTCGACCTGGGGGTCGGTGCCGACGACCTCGATCTCGAAGCCGGGCACGCCGCGCTGGCGGATCTCCTCGATCGTGCGGCTGACGCCGTGGGTCGAGCCAATCCCGTCGGCGAGGATCGCGACACGCGGAGGCTCTGACTCCTCGACGGGGCGCAGCTTCGCCTGCTCGTTGGCCAGGAACGCGCTCGCCGGGGCGTACGGGATCGCCGCGATGCAGGCCTCGAACAGGCCCGCGGCCAGCCCTCCGACGTTGGGCTCGTGGCTGCCCACGGCGTTGACGGCGGCCTCCACGGCGCCGCGCAGGCGACGCTCGTGGGCCCTGCTGGCGCGACGAAGCAAGCCGCTGTGGCTGAAGTCGTCGCTCTGCATCAGCTCGATCAGTTCGCGCGCGTCCAGGCCACCCAGCTCGACCGAGCGCAGCCACGCCTCCAGCAGCGTGCGAGCGTCCTTCGGGTCGAGGTCCTCGACCGCTGGCCCCTCGCGCAGGCCGCCTTCGCGCAGCACGCGCTCGGCCATGCGCAGCACGCGGCGTGGATCGGGTGTCGCGTGGCGTGTGTCGGTGCGATCGTCCTCGTTCAACAGCAGGGCGCGGATCGCGAGCGCGATCGCGGCGTGGGCCCACTTGGCGGCGCTGCCCTGAGCGCCGCGCGCGCGGGCTTCGCCGGCCATCATGCGCGCCAGGAAGTCGCGCGCGCTCTGCGCGGCGGGCGTCTCGGTGAAGGTGCGCCCGATGTCCACCCCGGCGTGGTCGTCGCTGCCGCCGATGCCGATGCCGTCGCGCGTGGCGACATACGTCGTCGCCGGGCTGTTCAGCTCCGGCGCGCGAGCGCCGTTGCGGGTCTCCCAGACGCTGAACAGCTCGGCCAGCCGACGCCGGTGCCGCGCGGACAGCGGCGCCGCGACCGTGTAGTAGGGGTGTGCGAGCGCGCACGCGATGTCGCGGTCGTACAGATAGGCCGCGCACAGCTCCACGTCGCCGCTGTGGGCCTGTAGCCACTCGTGATCGGACGGCGCGATGCCGTAGCAGAGCACGTGCACCGCCTGCGGCTCGCCGCGGAAGTGGGCGGTCAGCTCCTCGGAGATGAACACGTCGGGGCGGTCGGCGATCTCCAGCACGCCGGCGATCGTGTCGTGGTCGGTGATCGTGACGAAGTCCATGCCGCGCCGCTTGGCGAGCGTGTAGACCTCCTCTGGCGGTGTGGCGCACTCGGGCAACCCGAGCGCTCGTTGCACGCCGAGCCGAGACAGCTCGGAGGCGGTGGAGTGGCAGTGCATGTCGCACCTGCTGACCGGCTTCGTTACCGGTCCACTGTGTATGGTCTTGTCGTTCATGCCACTAGGATTGCCCTGCAAACCGCGTGGTTTTGTGACCAGGCAGGAATCAAATTGTTAATCCCCCGTGAAGGTTCGTGAATAAGGTGCGCGTCTGATGCTGAGCCTGCTCGTCGTTCCGATCGCGTCCGCGATCAGCTACTTCCAGGCGATCGTGCTGGGTCTGCTGCAGGGCGTGACGGAGCTGTTCCCGATCTCCAGCCTCGGCCACACGGTCCTGTTCCCGACGCTGTTCGGCTGGAACTCGCTCGTCGACGCGCAGTCGCGCGCGGAGTCCTTCTGGCTCGCGTTCGTGGTCATGCTGCACGTCGGCAGCGCGCTCGGGCTGCTCGCCTACTACTGGCGCGACTGGATCGAAATCATCAAGGCCTTCTTCGCGACGCTCGCCAAGCGCCGTGCCGAGACCCCGAACGAGCGCCTGGCCTGGTTGATCATCATGGCCAGCATCCCCGCCGGCATCATCGGCCTGATCTTCGAGCATCAGCTGCGCGAACTGACCGCGAAGCCAGAAGTGGCGGCGATCTTCCTGACCGTCAACGGCGGCATCCTGCTCGCCGCCGAGCGCTTCCGACGCCGCGCAGAGGTGCGCGAACTCGCCGAGCGCGAGGGCGCCAAGCCCGACGGCGCGCGCGAGCTGTCGACCTTGGAGTACCGCGAGGCGCTGGTCGTCGGCGTGGCCCAGTCCACAGCGCTCGTGGCCGGCATCAGCCGCGACGGGGTGACGATGGGCGCCGGGCTCGCGCGCGGGCTCGACCACAGCGACTCGGCGCGCTTCGCCTTCCTGCTGGCGACGCCGATCATCCTCGCCGCCGGCATCGTCAAGCTGCCCGACCTGACCGGCCATCTCGGCGACGGCGTGCGCGGCCAGTCGCTCGTCGCCTGCGCCGTGGCGGCCGTCACGGCCGTCTTCACCGTGCGCTTCCTGGTCGGCTACTTCAAGACGCGCACGCTCGTGCCGTTCGCCGTCTACTGCCTGCTGTTCGGGGCCGGGATGATCGTCTACACGCTCGCCTGAGACGCTGGGCGCGATCTTCCGGAGCGCTGCCGGCCATCCACCATCATTGAGCCGAGATGCCGATTCCCAGGACGCCACCGAGCATGTTCGAGACGCGCAGCCAGGCTTGGAAAGAGGTCGGGCTGCTGCGGCAGATCAACCCCAAGGTCGTGCGCAGGGCACGCCTGGAGGCGCTGGTCCTCGTGCCGCTGTTCCTGGCCGTCGTGATTCTCTACGAACACCGCGTGGGCCTGTTCGGTGGGGTGAAGGTGCCCAAGCACGGCGGCGGCTTCGTGCAAGTGGACGGCCACGACAAGGAAGTACTCGAATCTGGCCTCGCGACGCCGGTCACGGTCGCCACCGTGCTGATCCTGATGATCCTCGGCTGGGCGATCGCGCGCGACATCGGCCGTGGCCTCGGCCCGGCGCTGTTCCGTCGCATGGAGCCCGCCACAGCCGGGACGGTCGGCTTCATCATCCGCCTGGCGACAGCCGTCGCGGCTTTGCTCGTGGCGCTGTCGGTGGCCGGCGTGAAGGAGAAAGAACTCGCCCTCGGCGGCGCCTTCACGGCCGTGATCTTCGGTCTCGCCGCGCAGCAGACGCTCGGCAACCTGATCGCCGGCACGGTGCTGCTGAGCGCGCGCCCGTTCCGCGTCGGCGAACGCGTGCGCCTGCAGGGCGGGCCGCTGGCCGGCCAGGTCGAGGGCACGGTCAGCTCGCTCGGTTTGCTCTACACGACCTTCGCGACCGGAGAGGATTCGATCATGGTCCCCAACAGCGTCGTTTTGAACGTGGCGGTGCTGCCGCTGCGAGAGCCCCAGGCTGTCAACCTGCGCGCGCGCCTGCGCGCCGGCATGACGCCCAGCGACCTGCAGGAGCTGCTTGAAAAGTCGCTAGAGACGCCGCTGCGCAACCCGCCCCGGATCACGCTCGAGGAGCTGGACGGGGACGAGGTGGTGGTCCTGATCTCAGCCAGCCCGCGCGTGGCGAGCCAGGGTCGTCACTTGGCCAGCGAGCTGCTGGACGTCGTCTCGCGCGAGACACGCGGGCGCGCCGAGAGCACCTCGTAGCGTAGGAACAGGTAGGAGCCGGAGCGGAAGGTCGACAGCAGTTCCAGCTCGGCTGGCGGCTCGAGCTCGGCCCCGGCGAAGATCCGCAGCGCCTCGCCAGTGGCCGGCTCGCCCGCGGCAAGCAGCGGAGAGAGACACAGACACAGCTCGTCGATCAGCCCGAGCCCGAGCAGCTGACGGGCGAGGTGCGGTCCGCCCTCGCACAGCAAGAGCCCGACCCCGAAGCGCGTTGAAAGCTCCGCCAGAGCAGCCGCGAGATCGACGCCCTCGCCGGAGCCGGAGCGAATGTAGTCGACGTGCGCCCGAACCCCGGGCACGTTCGCGTCAGAAGAGGTGATCACAGCCACCTTCGCCTCCGGCTCGGCCAGCAGGGGGATGTCGGCGTCCAGGAGCAGACGGCCGCTGACGATGCAGGCCAACGGCTCAGGGGTCAGGCCACGCTCGACCCGATGGCGGCGCGCCTCGGGGTCCTTGATCACCCGTCCGTAGCGCTCCTCGCGCACCGTGGCGCCGCCGACGAGGATCGCATCGGCATCAGCCCGCAGGGCATGGAACAAAGCGCGATCCGCGGCGCCGCTGAGTGGCGCCGAGCGTCCGTTCAAAGTCGCGCGCCCATCCGCGGTGCTGACCATGTTCAGCAGCACCCGCGGACGCTCTGACCCGCTCATGCGGCGCTGTTCACCCTCGACGATCTGCGTGACTGTGTCGCTCTCCTCGACCGCCAGCAGACGGGTCAGGCGCGTGCTCGCTTCGCCTTGGCTCTCGGGCATGGAGGCACCCTAGCTGCGCTCAGCCGGCGCGGCGCCCCAGAGAGGAGTGTCCAGTGCGTCAACAACTCGACAACACGTGGGGGTTATGACGTGCTACCGTCGTTTCTCGAATGGCCGGAACAAGCCGGCGAAAGCAGTGCAAGCGCTCGCAGGTCGAAGCTCAGAGCAGCATCCTCCGCGGAGCAGCACGCACGAACGTGGAGGAGTTCACGCATGCCAACTGGCACCGTAAAGTGGTTCAGCGACGACAAGGGATTCGGCTTCATTACGCCGGATGACGGCGACAAGGATCTGTTCGTCCATCACACGGGCATCAACGGCGAGGGCTACCGCTCTCTTCAGGAGGGCGCCAAAGTCTCCTACGACCCTGAGCAGGGGGACAAGGGCCCGAAGGCGGTAAACGTCTCGACCATCTGAGCGCCAGGGCCTCGAGCCCAGGACTTCAGACGAAGGGCCCGCCCATGGCGGGCCCTTCGCGTTGTTGGGCTCGGATATCGTTCCCGCCCGCAAGATGCCGGCCCAAGCCACAACCCTCCCAGGGCGGGGAGGATCCGGGAATGATGGTCTGCTCGCACGGCTGAGGCGGTTGAGCGCGAGCGGGGAGATGAGCCGCTCCGACGCCTGGCTGGGCGGCGTGTCGCTCGCGGCGATCGTGCTGCTGAGCCTGTTCGTCGTGATGATGGCCGCCAATCGTCCGAGCCTGCTCTCGCCGGTCGCGCACGCCAACTTCTACCCCCACTGGATGGCGGGCCCGCTCGGCGGCCTGCTGCCGGGCCTGACGCGCAGCTCGAAGGCCATCAAGTACCTCTTCAGCGGCTCGGTCGTGGTGATGTACGTCGGCTACCTGACGATCCTCGCGCGCGCCCCCCGGCTGCCGGTGCGCTGGGTGCTGGGCGCGATCCTCGCCGTGCACGTGATCTTCGTGCTCGCCCCGCCGCTGGCCCTGACCGACCTCTTCAACTACGTCAACTACGGCCGCATGGAGGTCGTCCACAACCTCAACCCGTACACGAGCATTCCGATCCTCGAGCCGCACAGCGATCCCAGCTTCGCGCTCAGCAACTGGCACGAGCTGCTCAGCCCGTACGGCCCGCTGTTCACCTACCTGACCTTCGCCGTCGTCCCGCTCGGGGTGGCGGGATCGTTCTGGGCGCTGAAGGTGGTCCTGGCGCTTTCCAGCCTGTCGATCATCGCGCTGGTGTGGCATTGCGCGAAGCTGCTCGGCCGCAATCAGGTACGCGCCGTCGCGATCGTGGGGCTGAACCCGGTGGTGCTCGTGTGGGGCCTCGGCGGCGATCACAACGACTTCCTGATGGTCCTGTTCATCATGCTCGGCTTTTACCTGTTGCTCGTCGACCGGCTACGGGTGCGCGAGGCCCCGGCGCACGAGGCCCCGGCGGACGAGGTAGCGCTGTCCGGCTGGCACGCCTGGCGCGCCCACCTCTCCGCCCCCGAGATCTTCGCCGGCGCCGCGTTCGTGACGGCGGCGGCGATCAAGGCCTCCGGGGCGGTGCTGATCCCGGTCGTGCTGGCGAGCGTGCTGCGTCGTCGCCGCGCGCTGTGGCAGGTGCTCGGCGGCATGGTCGTCGCGGGCATCCTGCTCGGCGCCCTGAGCGTGGCCGCCTTCGGCTTGCACGTGCCGGACTTGAGCACGCAGAGCAAGCTCGTCACTGGCGAGAGCCTGCCGAACCTGCTTGGGCTCGCGATCGGCGCGGGGGGTGAGAGCGAAACGCTTCACCACCTGCTCAGCGGCGTGCTCGTGCTGAGCGTGCTCGGCTGCTGTTGGATCGCCTATCGCGCCGGCGACGCGTCCGTCGGCGTCGACGACGACCGCGCGATGGCCGCGGCGGGCTGGGCCAGCATCGCGCTGCTCGTGACGTTGAGCTGGGTGCTGCCCTGGTACGTGCTGTGGGTGCTGCCGCTGACCGCCCTTTCCAGCTCCAAGCGGCTGCGGCGGGCGAGCCTCGTGTTCGGCGCCTACCTGATCATCGCCTGGGCGCCGGCCTCCGGCCTGCTGTGGAACGCGATCGGCTTCCATCCCGAGAACACCTCGCTCGGGCGCTTGCATCAGCGCATCGTGCGCGAGCTGCTGAACTTCTAGACCATCTAGTCCTCGGTGCCGGGTGGGCGGCGCTCGGTCTTGCGCTGGGAGGCGCGGCGCTTGGCGTCCAGGCGCCTGGTGCGCGAGGCCTTCGTCGGACGGGTCGGGCGCCGCTCGCGCTCGACCTCCAGCGCGCGTCCGAGGCGCTCGGCGAGACGACGCAGCGCCAGCTCGCGGTTCCGTCCCTGCGAGCGCTCGTCCTGGGCCACGGCCACTACCCGCTCGCCCGCTCGCTCCAGCACACGCTGACGCTGAGACTCGCTCAGCGACTGGGAGGCGAGCACGTCGAAGACCGCTTCCACGCGCGAGGCGGTCACGTTCGCGTGCTGGCCGCCAGGGCCCGAGGAGCGGCTGGCGCGCAGGGTTATCTCGGCCAGCGGTATCGCCGGGCCGCCCGGCACCGCAAGGTGTCGCTCGGGGGCCTCTTCAGCCGGCGTGCTCATCGGCGATCGGCTGGACGCGCTGTTCGGCGGTGGCGCTCTCGGGCACGCGCCCGTCGCGCCCGATATAGCCGTCCTTGCCGCCCACGCAGAGATAGACCGCGTCCGTTGTGCCGCGGTTGCGGATCTTGCGTACGGTCGCGGCGTCGACGCGGATCAGCTCGCCCTCTCCCAGCGGCTCGACGGTGCCGTCGCCGAACTCCATCTCGATCTGCCCGCGGTGGACGAAGTACAGCTCCTCTTGCACGTCGTGGAAATGAAAGCCGGTCTCGATCCCGGCCGGCAGCACGATCGCGTTGACGCCGAAGGCGCTCACGTCGAGCCCCTTGCGGACCTTGCGAAAGCCGGGCCCCTCACCGAGGTCGTCGAGGTGACCGGCGGCATAGCCCTCGCCGCGCCTCACCTTTGGGTAGTCAGCCATAGCCATCGCCAATGCTCCTCTCTCAGTGGTCCGCAACGATGCCGCCCTCGGGTGAGAGCGGTCGTCCCTCGGCGGCCCAGCGCGTCAGGCCGCCCGCCATTGAATAGGCCTCCAGGCCGGAGGCACGCAGGGCCTGTGCCGCCATCAGCGAGCGCGCGCCGACGCGGCAGTAGAAGACGACCGGACGCGCCGCGTCGAGCGAGCCGGCCGCTCCCGAAAGATCGCCGAGCGGGATGTGCCGCGTCCCCGCCATGTACCCCGCCTCACGCTCGTAGGGCTCGCGCACGTCGACCACTTGCAGGTCGGGCTCACGCGCGCGCCACTCGGCTAGCGAGGTGGGGTCGATCTCGATCGGCGATCCAGCGGCGGCGTCGGGGCTCATCAAATGTGAGCCTAGCGACGGGTGTCTCTCAGTACAGCGGCGGTTCTTCGCGTGGGTCGCGTTCCACAAGGCGCTCGCGCACGGCGCCTTCGCGGCGCGGGCGCCAGGCCATCATGTAGAGCAGCGAGAGCACGGCGCCGGCGATGCCGGCGAGCATCAGGATCAGGCCGATCGTCGGGATCGAAACGCCGGAGACGCGGTCGGTGACCGCATAACGCAGGATCGCACCGACGGCGATCAGGAATATGGAGCTGCCTAGGGTCATGAATCAAGAGCTACCCAGGCTGCGGCCGCGAAAACGTCCACTCGACGGCTTGGGGTCCGCGACGGACGCGATCCATCACTAGGATCACTGTCCAATGGAGGCAGTCGGCGACGTATACACAATCCCTCAGGAGCACCTCGACTTCTGCGCCACGATCGGCCAGATAGCGAAGGAGCGGATCGCTCCGCGCTCGGCCGAGATCGACGAGAAGGCCGCCTACCCGTGGGACATCCGCAAGCTGCTGGCCGAACAGGACATCCTCGGCCTGCCGTTCGGAACCGAGTACGGCGGCACGGGAACCGGGACGTTGATGCTCAACATGGCCGTCGAGGAGATCGCCAAGGTCGACGCGGCCTGCGCGCTGATCTTGATGGTCCAAGAGCTGGGCACGCTGCCGATCCAGCTGTTCGGCAGCGACGAGCTCAAGGAACGTTTTCTGCCGGGCTGCGCCAGTGGCGAGCACTCGCCGGCGTTTGCGCTGTCCGAGCCCGAGGCGGGCTCCGACCCCGCCGGGATGAAGACCACGGCCGTCAAAGACGGCGACGAGTGGGTCATCAACGGCACCAAGAACTGGATCACGAACCTCGGCGTGGCGGACTTCTACATTTGTTTCGCGGTCACCGACCGCGAGACCCGTCGCATGACGGCCTTCGTCGTCGAGGCCGACCGTCCCGGCTTCAGCGTCGGCAAGTTGGAGCACAAGCTCGGCATTCGCGCTTCGCCGACCGGGCAGCCGATCTTCGAGGACGTGCGTGTGCCCGAGGCGAACGTGATCGGCGAGGTCGGCAGAGGCCTGTCGGTCGCGCTCGGCACGCTCGAGCGCACGCGTCTTGGCGCGGCCGCTCAGGCAGTCGGCATCGCGCAGGGGGCGACCGATTACGCCGTCGCCTATGCCCGCGAACGTCAGCAGTTCGGCAAGCCGATCAACGAGTTCCAGGGCATCGGCTTCAAGCTCGCCGACATGGAGACGCGTACCGCCGCCGCGCGCGAGCTGCTCTACAAGGCGTGCGCGATGGCCGACCAGGACCACCCCGAGAAAGGCAAGTACTCCTCGATGGCCAAGGTGTTCTGCTCGGACACCGCGATGGCCGTCACGGTCGAGGCCGTGCAGGTGCTCGGTGGCTACGGTTATGTCAAGGAGTACCCGGTCGAGCGCATGATGAGAGACGCCAAGATCACGCAGATCTACGAGGGCACGAACGAGATCCAGCGTGTCGTGATCGCACGTACGCTGAAATAGGTGACGTGATGAGCGGACCACCCTCGCCAGGCTCCTCCGGACCCCTGCGGCGGGTTGGATTCGCGGCGCTGGTGGCGATGTCTGTCGGGCTGGTCGTGCTCGTCGTCGGGCAGGGCTTCAGCTCGATCGGCGCGGTGCGGGCGCTGGAGGACATCGCGCTCGGCGTGATCGTCGCTGCGGCGCTGATGGGCAGCGTCGCGTTCGTGGCCGTGCGGCTCGCGGGTTGGCGCGACCCGGAGTCCGAGTCAGAGTTCGAAGAGATCGTGCGCAACTCCGAGCACTTGGCTCGCGAAGGCTTGACCGTCGCCCCCGACGAAAGCGAATTCATGGAGCTGGACCCGCTCGACGACCACGACTTCGAGGAGCTGGTGCGCGACGCGCTCGACGATCTGCCGGACCTGCTGCGCAACGCGCTCGCACACGTGGCGGTCGTGATCTCCGACGGCGGCCGCCGCGTCGGTGCCTACGGCATGTACGAAGGCGACGGTGCGACGCGCGACAACACACACGACCGCATCGTCGTCTTCCGTGACACGCTGCGACGCGACTTCGGCCACGACCCCGACGAGCTGCGCGACCAGGTCACACGCACCGTCCGCCACGAGCTCGCCCACCACGTCGGCTTCGACGAGCTCGGCGTCAGCCGCCTCGACCTCTAGCCATTCCAGATGGCCGCTCCGTCATCGGGACGGGTGCCCGACTTCTTCCTCGTCGGGCATCAGAAGTGCGGCACCACGGCTCTGCATCTGATGCTGGGCCAGCACCCCCGCATCTTCATGCCGGCGGTCAAGGAGCCGCGCTTCTTCGCCACCGACCTGCGCTCGCGTTTCGCGCAGGCCGACGCGGGGGCGGGGGCGGGGCCAGCTGCTCCGGCGGGGCGCCCGACGACGTTGGAGGGCTACATGGCGCTGTATGCCGCTGCCGCGCCCGGGCAATTGGCGGGCGATGCTTCCGCCACCTACCTGCGCTCGAAGGCCGCGGCCGCCGGGATCGCCGAAGTGCAGCCCGGCGCGCGTATCGTCGCCGTCTTCCGCGAGCCGGCCAGCTACCTGCGTTCGCTGCACCTGCAGCTGCTGCAGAGCAACGTCGAGGACGAGCGCGATCTGCGACGCGCGCTCGAGCTGGAGACGATGCGGCGCGATGGGCGCCGCATCCCGGCTCACTCGCACCACCCCGAGGCGTTGATGTACTCGGAGCATGTCCGCTACACGGAGCAGCTCGAACGCTTCCACGCGGCCTTCCCGCGCGAGCAGGTGCTGGCGCTGATCTACGAGGACTTCAAGCGCGACAACATGGCCACCTTCGAGCAGATCCTGCGCTTCCTCGACCTCGACCTCGACGACGCCGAGCGGGCCATCGCTGCGATCGAGCCGGTGCGCACGCGCCCGGTGCGCGAAAGCCGCAGCGCGACGCTGCACCGCATGGTCGCCCGCGTGCGTCTGGCGGGCCGCGCCCCGGAGCGCGTCGGTCCACTGGCGCGCGCGGCCGCCGCAATGGTGCCCGCCGCGATGCGCAGTCCCGAGTTCTCGAACCGCTGGCGCCGGGCGGTATATGCCGAGCAACGCGCGCCCGACGAGCTGCTGATGCGCGAGCTGCGCGTCCGCTTTCGCCCCCAGGTCGAGGCCTTCGGCTCGTACATCGGCCGCGACCTGGTTGATCTGTGGGGTTACGCACAGGACGCCTGAAGGGGCCGCCACTCGCCTAAGATTCTCCGCGACACCAGCCAACCGCAAGGAGAGCCGCAGAATGCCTGAAGCAGTCATCGTCGATGCAGTTCGCACCCCGATCGGGCGCGCCGTCAAGGGGTCGCTCAAATCGGTCCGCGCGGACGACCTCGCGGCGGTGCCGCTGAAGGCTCTGCTCGAGCGCAACCCGCAGCTCGACTCCAGCTCGATCGTGGACGTGATGATGGGCTGCGGCTTCGCCGAGGGCGAGTCCGGCTACAACATCGGCCGCAACGCGACGCTGCTGGCGGGCATCGATCACCACGTGGCCGGCACGACCGTCAACCGCTTCTGCGCGTCGTCGCTGCAGACGACGCGCATGGCCTTCCACGCGATCAAGGCCGGCGAGGGCGACACCTACGTGGCGGCCGGCGTCGAGGCCGTCTCGCGCGCCGGGCAGGGCGCGCCGTTCGAATTCCACCCGCAGCTCGACGGCTCGGAGAACTCGATCTACAACGTCTACATCCCGATGGGCCTGACGGCCGAGAACGTGGCCGAGCGCTGCAAGGTCAGCCGCGAGGCGCAGGACGAGTGGGCCGCGCTCTCGCAGGCGCGCGCGGTCGAAGCGCAGGAGTCCGGCCACTTCGACGTCGAGATCGTGCCGGTCACGGCGCCGGCCCACAAGGACAAGGACCGCGAAGGCAACGAGATCGACGTACCCGAGCAGGTCGTGAGGAAGGACGACGGCCCGCGCCCCGGTACGACGGCTGAGAAGCTCGCGCAGCTGAAGCCGGCCTTCAAGCCCGACGGGACGGTCACGGCCGGCAACGCGTGTCCGCTCAACGATGGCGCGGCGGCGCTGCTGATCATGACGCCCGAGCGGGCGCAGGAGCTGGGGCTGAAGCCGAAAGTCCGGATCATCGCCTCGACCGTCGCAGCCCTCCGCCCGGAGATCATGGGCCTCGGCCCGATCCCGGCGATCGAGAAACTGCTCGCGCAGACGAAAATGACGATGGGCGACATCGACGTCGTCGAGATCAACGAGGCTTTCGCGGCGCAGATCGTGCCGTGCAAGGAGGACTTGAAGATCCCGGAGGAGAAGCTCAACCCGTTCGGCGGCGCGATCGCCCTCGGCCACCCGTTCGGCATGACCGGCGCGCGCATCATGACGACGCTGATCAACGACCTGGAGACGCTCGACGGGACATTCGGCATCGAGTCGATGTGCGTCGCCGGCGGCATGGGCATGGCCATGCTCGTCGAACGGCTCTCCTAGAAGACGGTTTTTTATGGGGGCCGCCTAGGGGCGGCCCTCGTCGTTTCGCGCGGCGCTTCGCCCGCGCGTCGTGGGGCCGGCCTGTGCCGGCCTCAGGGGTTTCTCAGCGCGGCGGCATCCGCAGCGCGCCGTCGAGCCGGATCGTCTCGCCGTTGAGCATCCGGTTCTCGACGATCTGGACGGCCAGTTGGCCGTACTCGGCTGGCTGGCCGAGGCGCTGCGGGTAGGGCACGCCGGCGCCGAGCTTCTGCCGTGCCTCCTCGGGCAGGGCGGCGAGCAGCGGCGTGTCGAACAGGCCTGGGGCGATCGTGTTGACGCGAATCCCGTACTGGGCTAGGTCGCGTGCTGCGGGCAGCGTCATGCCGACTACGCCGCCCTTGGAGGCCGAGTAGGAGATCTGCCCGACCTGACCGTCGAAGGCGGCTATCGAGGCGGTGTTGACGCAGACGCCGCGCTCTGAGTCGTCGAGCGGCTCGGTTCCGATCATCGCCGTGGCGGCGAAGCGCAGCACGTTGAAGGTGCCGATCAGGTTGATCTGGATGATCGTCTCGAACGGCAGCAGGTCGTGCGGTCCCTTGGAGCTCGCGACCTTCTGCGCCCAACCGGTGCCGGCGCAGCAGACGGAGATCCGCAGCCCGCCGTGGGTCGACGCGGCGGCCTGCTCTACGGCGGCCCGCACCTGCTCCTCCTCGCGCACGTCGCAGGCGACGAAGCCGGCGCCCAGCTCGTGCGCGACCGCCTGGCCCCTCTCGGCGTTGACGTCGGCGATCGTCAGCACCGCGCCGCGCTCGTGCAGCGCGCGCGCCGTGGCCTCGCCGAGGCCCGAGGCGCCGCCGACGACGATTGCTGCGCTGCCTTCGATCTGCATGGGCGGGAGCCTACCCGCAAATGGTGGACGCCCGACTCTAGGCGGGGCGTGCGAGCGACAGCGCGAAGCGGCCGTCGGCGTCTGTCAGCAGGTTGCTCAGCTCCAGGCCCGCGGCCGCGAGATCGCCCGCGATGCGCTCTCCTGTGAACTTGGCGCTGATCTCGGTGCGCATTTCCTCGCCCTCGGCGAAGTGCACGGCCAGATCGAGCGCGACGACGTTGGCCGTCAGCTTGCGCCGCGCACGCAGGCGCATCTCGATCCACTCGTTGTCCTCGTCGTAGATCGCGACGTGCTCGAAGTCGGCGGGGTCGAAGTCCGCGTTCAGCTCGCGGTTCAGCACGACCAGGACGTTGCGGTTGAACTCGGCCGTGACGCCCTCGGAGTCGTCGTAGGCGGCGCGCAGGACGGCGGGGTCCTTGACGAGGTCGGTGCCCATCAACAGGTGATCCTCAGGGCCGAGCAGGCTCGCCAGCGAGCGCAGGAAGCGCCTCCGGCTGCCGGGCGGGAAGTTGCCGATCGTGCCGCCGAGGAAGGCGACGACGCGCGGGCCGACGGCTGGCGGCACGCGGTCGAGGTGACGTTCGAAGTCGCCGATCACGCCATGCACGACGAGGCCGGGATACTCGGCCGTCAGCTCCAGCGCGCAGTCGCGCACCATGCTCTCGGTCACGTCGAACGGCACGTAGCGGCGCAGCGTGCCGGCGGCGTCGAGCGCGTCGAGCAGCACGCGCGTCTTCGCGGCGGTGCCGGAGCCCAGCTCGACCAGCTCGGCTGCGCCCGTCAGCTCGGCGATCTCCGGTGCGCGGGCTTCGAGGATCGAGCGCTCGGCGCGCGTCGGGTAGTACTCGGGCAGCTCGCAGATGCGGTCGAACAGCTCGGCGCCGCGCGCGTCGTAGAAGTGCTTCGGCGGCAGTTCCTTGAACGGGCGCGTGAGACCGTCGAGCACGTCCTCGGCCAGCGACCGTTCCTGCTTGCCGTCGAGGTGGGAGTCGATCTGGATGTCGGCCACGGCGTCGACCGCCAGCACCGCCTCGCGCGACGCGATCGTCAACGCCCGCTCGTGTGACGACGAGCTCGACATCAAAGAGCCTCCTTGGCGAGTCGTAGCCCGGCGAAGATCTGGCGGCGCTCCGGTAGATCCCAGTTGCGGAAATGGCGGCCCGCCACACGCGAACTCGTCGCCCACGAGCCGCCGCGCAGGACGCGGTACTTCTCGCCGAAGAAGACCTCCGAGTACTCGCGGTAGGGGAACGCCTCGAAGCCGGGGTAGCCGTGGAACGTGGATGAGGTCCATTCCCACACCTGGCCGAGCCCGGCCATCAGGCTGCGTTCGAGCGCTGCGCCGCCGTCCTCACCTGCACCGTCCTGCTGCTTCCAGGTCACCGCCTTCTCCCACTCCGCCTCACTCGGCAGTCGCGCCTCGTGGGCGCGGGCGAAGGCGTCGGCCTCGAACCAGGAGACGTGGCAGACGGGGGCCTCAGGATCACCCGTCGCCACCGCCGGATGGTGCGTGATGTCGTAGTCCTCCTTCCACGCCCAGCCCTCGCGCGACCACCACTCGCGCCGTTCGTAGCCGCCGCCCTCGCTGAAGTGCATCCAGCTCGCGTTCGTCACCGGCCGGTGCGCGATGCGGAACGCGGCGGCGACGATGGCGCTGTGGCGCGGGCGCTCGTTGTCGTAGGCGAAGCCGGTAGCGGCAGCGCCCATCTCGAACGGACCGGCCGGCATCGTCAGCCACTCCTCGGCTCCCGTGGCGACAGGCGCGAGCACGCCCTCGCCCGCCGGCAGCAGGCCGGCGATGTCCATCGTCTGGCGCATCGTCTCGCAGTGCTGCAGCTCGTGGCGCAGGACCATCTCGCACAGCACGCCGTCGCCGGGACCTCGCGTCTCGAGCACGGCGGCGGTGCGCTCGCGCACTTCCTCCAGGTAGCGGCGCGCGGCCGCCGGGCCCAGTTTCTCGATCTCGCCGCGCACGGCGCGCGGGGTCTCGAAGGCGTCGTAGAGCGCGGCCAGCTCGGGGTGCAGCAGCTCGAGCCCGCCGTGGCGGTGGCCGATCCACAGATCCTCGTAAGCGGCGATGTGCCCGAGGTCCCACACGAGCGGGCTCATGATCGAGGAGTGCACGCGCTCGAGCTGCTCGTCGTCGAGGTGCGAGACGAGCGCCAGCGTCGCCTCGCGAGCCCGGTCGAGCCTTCCGAGGACCAGCTCAGCGTCAGGAGGGAGGGACGTGCTCTTGATGGCCTGGGTTGCCATGGGGCGCAGGTGCCGCACCACTCTAGACGGTGGAGCGCCGCTTCTCAGGGGGTTGACCTACCCAGCGCGGGCTCGTTCCATCCCACCAATATCGGCGCGGAGTGCTCGTAGCCGAGTAGACAGAGCGCCCCGGGGGAGAGCCCGAGCTTGGCTCCGCCGGTCGCCTCCAGCGCGATCCAGCGCGCGCCGAGCACGCGCAGCATGTGCCCGTGCGAGAACACCGCTACCTCGCCATCTGCCTCGCGCAGCTCCGCGATCACGCGGTCCGCGCGTGCCCCGACGGCGGCCGCGTCCTCGCCTCCGGGGCAGCCGTCACGCCACAGACTCCAGCCGGGCCGTTGCTCGTCTATCTCGGGCGAGGTGAGGCCCTCGTAGGCGCCGTAGTCCCACTCCAGCAGGTCCTCGCGTGTCACGGAGAGCTCGGTCAGGCCCGCCAGCTCGCATGTTTCGCGCGCGCGCAGCGACGGGCTCACGAGCACCGCCGCGAAGTCGCGCCGAGCGAGCGGCTCGCGCAGCGCGGCAGCCGCCTCGCGGCCACGGTCGGTGAGCGGTAGGTCGGTGCGCCCGGTGTGGCGTCCGTTGAGTGTCCACTCGGTCTCGGCGTGGCGCACGAGCACCACCTGGCTCGCGGCGGCGCCGCTCATCTCAGAAGCGCGGTCCGTCGGGCGCGGCGGCGTCGTCGGCGATCACGGTCAGGCGCTCACGGCGCAGCAGGCTCGCGGGAACGTGCCGGCTCGGCTCGCCCAACATCGCGCTGACGGCATCGGCCTTGCTCGCGCCGGTGGCGATCAGCAGACACTCACGCGCCGCTTGCAGCACCGCGAGGCTGAGCGTGATGCGCTCGGGCGGCGGCTTCGGCGAGTCGCGGACGCCGAGGCAGACCGCGTCCTCGCCGGCGTCCAGCGTCGCGGCACCGGGGAACAGCGAGGCGACGTGTCCATCCGGGCCGATACCGAGCACGACCAGGTCGAGCACGGGCGGCCCGTCCCGTCCGCTGCCGTCGTCGTCGGCGACGCGCTCGCCCAGCTCGGCCGCGTAACGTGCGGCGCTCTCGTCTGGTCCCAGCTCGCCCAGCTCGGCCGCGTAACGTGCGGCGCCCTCGTCGGGTCCCAGCTCACCCATCATGCGGTGCACGCGCTCGTTCGCGATCGCCGCCGGCTCCAGCAGCGTGCGCCGCGCCAGCAGGTAGTTGCTTTCCTCGTCGTCGGGTGCGACGCAGCGCTCGTCGGCGAACCAGATCTCGAGCGCGCCCAGCGCATCGGGCTCGCGTGCGAGCAGCTCGAACGTGCGCCCCGGGCTCGTGCCGCCGCTGAGCGCGACGTGCGCGACGCCGCGCTCGGCGACCGCGCGCTCGATCGAACCGATCACGTGCGCGGCGGCACGCTCGGCGACCGTCTCGGCGTCCGAGCAGGTCGTCAGGCGGGTCATGCCGGGATCAGCGTGCGCGCGGCGTTGAGCGCCGGTACGTAGGTGGGGTCGCGCAGCAGGGCTTGGCGGATGCCCTCGCCGAGCACGCCCTGCTCGCCGCGCGAGCCGCCGAGGATGGTCCACTCGCGGTCCTCCTCGCCTGGCGCCAGGAAGCGCGCGTGCAGCCCGCCGGGGCCGCGGTCCAGGCGCAGGCGGTGACCCGCGGCTGTCTCGATCGTCAACCCCTCGAGCCCGGGCACCGGCAGCTCGGGCGCGTGCTCCAGGCGCAGCGAGATCTCCTGCTCGCCGGCGTGCGCGTGTCCCGCGAGCGCGTCGTCGTCTTGGGCCAGGGCCTCGGTCTTCCAGCCGAGCCGTGAGGCGAGCCAGCCGACCAGCAGCATCGCGGCGGCGGTCGAGGCGGGGTGGTGACGCACCGTCACGTGCGACAAGCGGCCCAACTCGTCGCGCAGGCGCGGCGGGTCGAACATCGCCGCGACGCGCTCGCGCCACGGCGTCGAGCGAAGCCATGCCAGGTCGACGACGTAGGCCTCCTCGGAGAGCGAGCAGGCGCGCTCCAGCGCCTCGGCCGCGAGCGGCTCCTCGACGGAGTCCAGCAGCACGGCCTGGGCCAGCGGCAACAGGTCGGCGACGATCTCGTAGTGGCCGTGCGGCGACCACAAAAGCGTGGGCAGGTCGGTGACGACGAGCGGGTCGGAGATCGTCAGCAGGTCGTCGAGATGGCGGTCGCCCAGTTCCACGACGACCGTCTCGCGCAGCAGCGCCAGCTCGCCGGGCGCGGCGTGTTCGTCGGCGGTCATCATCACGCGCGCGTCGAGGCGCTCGCGCTTGGGCTCGTAGGCGAGCACGACCATGCGCGAGGCGTGGTAGCGCCCGACGCCACGCAGGCGGTTGGCGATCTCGCCAGTCCACTCGCGGTCCACGAAGGCGATCATGTTCAGCACGCGCGCGGGCGTGATGTCGTTGCGCTCGGCGTGCTTCTCGATCAGCAGCTGACGCAGGGCCGCCTCGATCGCATCGGGGCTCGTGCCCTGTGCGCTCCAAACCGCGTCGCTCGTGCGGTGCGCCATCCCCGCGTCCTCAGATCGCGCGCCAGCGGTCGTCGCCGACGAGCAGGTCGTCGGCCTCCTTGGGCCCCTGCGAGCCGGCTGCGTACCCGGCGACGGGGCCAGGCGTGCTCTCCCAGGCGCTGACGATCGGGTCGCAGATGCGCCACTGCGCCTCGACCTCGTCGTTACGGGTGAACAGCGTCGCGTCGCCGCGCATCGCGTCCGTGATCAGCCGCTCGTAGGCCTCCGGTGACTGCGACAGGAAGGCCGTGCCGTATAGGAACTCCATGTTCACCGGGCGGATGATCATGCGCGTGCCCGGGATCTTCGCTCCCAGTCGCAACGACACGCCCTCGTTCGGCTGCAGCGTCAGCACGAGCTGGTTGGGTTGCACGCCGAGCGAGCCATCCTGCGAGAAGGCCAGGTGCGGCACCGGCTTGAGCGTGACGGCGATCTCGGTCACCTTGCGCGCGAGGCGCTTGCCGGTGCGCAGGTAGAACGGGACGCCTGCCCAGCGCCAGTTGTCCACCTCTAGGCGCAGCGCCGCGAACGTCTCGGTGGTCGAGTCCTTCGGTACGCCGTCCTCTTCGAGATAGCCGGGCACGTCCTCGCCGCCGGAGTGTCCGGCGAGGTACTGCGCGCGCAGCGCCATCTTCGGGATATCGTCGGCCGTCGGCTGCGGGAT
>DASXER010000098.1:0-10042 GCA_036490015.1 Solirubrobacteraceae bacterium
TCTAGGCTTGGCCCAGCACGGCTTTGACCGGTCGCACACGCCGCGCGAGCGGCACGCCGGCCAGCGACACGACGGCCATCGCCAAGAAGGCGGTGAGCGGGTGGTGGACGAGCGCCTGCACGATCAGCGCGACCACGAGCCCGCCGAGGTTGCCGGCCATCCACACGATCGCCCCGGCCGTGCCGGCGTGGGCGCCCGCGAGGCGCTCTGCGCTCGTCAGGATCACCGGCAGCGCCGCCAGCAGCAGCAAGCCCATGCAGGCGACGGTGACGCCCTGGGCGCCGAGCCCGCGCACGACGCCGAGCAGCACGCAGCCGCCGCACGAGGCGAGCACCGCCGCCAGCACGAAGCTGCGCTCCGATCCGCACCGGTCGACGAGCGGTGGGAAAGCCGCGCATCCGACGATGCCGGCCAGCACCATCGCCACCAGCAGCCCGCCGGCCTGCTTTTCGCTGACCCCGATCGGTTCGAGCAGCTGCTGCAGCCAGGTCGCGAGCGCGACGAACACGCCGAAGCCGATCGCGACCAGCCCGCACAGCAAGCGCACCTCGCGCATCCGCCACAACGCCCGCGCGGCCCCGCCCTCGATCGCGACCTGCTCGTGGCTAGTGGCCGCGAAGGCCGGCTTGGCCAGCAAAGCGAAGGCGAGCAGGATCGCCGGTACGAGCGCGATCGCCGCCTGCACCTCCAGCAGTCGCTCGACGTGGCCGTGGGCGGCGAGCGTGGGACCGAGGATCAGCGCGAGCACCATGCCAGCGAAGCTCCCGGCCGAGGCCAGGGCGATCCCGGCCGCCCGCTGTCCGGTCGGCAAATACTCGCCCGCGAGCTTGCTGACGGCGCTGACGACGATCGGCTGGGCCACCGAGACGAGCGCCTGGCCAGCCATCGCCCAGGCGAAGCTGTCGCCGCCGAGGCGCACGAGCCCGCCAGCCGCGACGAGCGCGCCACCGAGCGCCAGCGCCGGGCGGAACCAGCGATCCAGCAACATGCCAGCGGGCAGGGCCAGCACGACATAGACGAGCGGGAAGATCTCCGCCAGCCAACCGATCGCGCCGACCGAGACGCCGTAGTGACGGGCGGACTCGGTCGTGATCGCCGCATAGGTGAGCCACAGCACCTGGGTGGCGGCGCACACGAGGCCGTAGGCCGCGAGCACCGTCCAGCCGCGGCGGGCGCTGTCGCTCAGCTGGTTCTCTGCCGCCGCGCTGGCCATCGAGGCTCCATGCTCTCACGCCGCCCAGTCCGTCTGGCTCGCTGTCCATGACCGATGGGCGCGATCCTGGACACGAGGCCGTGGAGAGAGCGTTCGCGCGACGCGATCCTGTGCGCCATGGACGAGCGGCCTTGGATCAGCAGCGGACCGGCCTCGGTGGGGACGCCGCGCATCGGCGAGCTGTATCGCTTCAAGGTCCAGCACGGGCGCGCCGAGAAGCACGTCTACGTCCAGATCGCCGACTCGCTGCGCGCGGAGGCCTTCGCCGAGCCGCTGCGCTCGAGCATCGAATCGAAGGGCGCCTCGGCGCTGGAGATGCTGCTCGAACGGGGCGAGGTACCGATCCGCATCAAGATCACCTCGGCCGGCATAACGGAGGTCGGCGTGGACCGCCGCCCGCGCGTGGTGATGGCCTAAATAGTCCCTGCAGATGCAGGGAATCAACCCTCGGCATGAAACTAAAAAAAATCCTTGCGGAGGGGGCTGGACGGATGTACTCTTCGACCATGAAGTTCCGCATCACACGCCACTCGACATCGTCGTCGCCCGAAGACGCGCTGGACCGTCTCAGCGAGCGTCTCGGCAAGCACCGCGAAGAGGTTTTCTTCGCCTCCCGCGGTAGCGAGATCCGCGCCACGATCCATGACGAAGCGCCGGTTGCGATGACGAGCGACGAACGCGCCGAAATCGGTCGTCGCGCGGTGCTGCAGGTCGTAAAGGACGTCTGCGAGCGCGTGCCGGACCTGAAGTTCGACTGGTACGCAGTCGGTCCCGCGACCTAGCCGGGATTCTCAGGCTCGTCGTCAAGCCGGCTCGCCCGCCGGCAGTCTGTACTTGCGGGTGTGCGGGCTACGCTCGAGTAGGCCCAGCTCCACCAGCGTGAGGGCGTAGCGGTGCGCCGTGCTCGGACTCATCTCCAGTTCGTGCGCCAGCTCGACGATGCCGCGTGGGCGGTTGTCGGCGTCGAAGCGAGTCAGCAGCGACAGGCCGCGTAGCAGCGAGCGCGACAGGCGCCGGTCCGAGGTGTCGCCGGGCAGCATCCCCGCCGGTGGCTCCGCCGCGTTGGAACGAGCCCGGCGGCCTTTGGCGCCGATCGCCGCCGCTACGCTCGGCGCCCGGCTCTGAGCCGCGGCGCGCAGCACCTCGTCGATCTGGGTGGGAGAGAGAGTGATGCTGATGGAGGGATGCTCTTGGTCGAGATACATATGGTTCCGCTCGGAAGTCCTTTCCGTCTATTCAGACGATTGTCTACATTGCGGAACATTCTAAGTAGGTCTCCGGCGCGCTCATAAGGCGTGTCTCTGGCGCACACTCCGGTCACAAATGCGAGCTCGCGCACGAACCCAGGGGAGCGATGCTTGCGCGTGCAATGATGGCTTCATGTCCACGATCTCCATCACCCACTTCACCGACCCGGGTTGCCCCTGGGCCTACTCGGCCAGCCCCGCGATGGCGGTGCTGCGCTGGCGCTACGGAAGCCAGCTCGACTGGCGCCTCGTCACGATCGGCCTGGCCGAGGACCCGCGGCGCTATGAAGACGCCGGCTACACGCCCGCCGCCATGAGCGCCGGCCAGCTGTACTTCCGCCGCTACGGAATGCCGTTCGCGCGCGAGCCGCGCGAGCGCATCGCCGCGACCTCCCGCGCCTGCCGTGCGATCGTCGCCACGCGCACGCTGTCGCCCGGGCGCGAGAACGAGGTGCTGAGGGCGTTGCAGTTCGGCTGGTTCACGACGCGCCTGCTGCTCGACGAAGACCGCGACATCGCCCAGGCTCTGCAGCGCGTGGGCGGTATCGACGTCGACGCCGTCGTCGGTTCGATCGACGAGCAGCAGACGATCGACGCCTACGAGGCCGACAAGCAGGAGACACGCGCGGCCGCCGGTGGACCGACGGAGTTCCAGGGCAAGGCGCGTCAGACCGACGGTCCGGTGCGTTACTCGGCGCCCTCGCTGGTGTTCCAGAACGAGGCCGGCGTGCGCCTGGAGGCCGGCGGCTTCCAGCTGATCGAGGCCTACGACGTGATCGTCGCGAACCTCGACCCGAAGCTCGAGCGTCGCCCCGAGGCGCCCAGCGCCGGCGAGGCGTTGCGGGACTTCCCCGACGGCCTCGTGACGGCCGAGGTGGCGGCGATCATGACGCCCAACAACGGCCAACCAGACCGCGAGAACGCCGAGCGCGAGCTGATCGGCTTGCTCGGCGAAGGCGCCGTCGTGCGCACCGCGCTCGGCGACGACGCGCTCTGGCGGCTCGCCTAGTCCGCGGCCTCGCGCGGCGAGACCCGCCGCCGTCCGGGTAGCCTCCAGCGCCGAGGCGCGCACAGACATGTCGACCACCGTCACACTCCCAGATGGCAAGGCGCTCGAGCTGCCCGACGACGCGACCGGCAACGACCTGGCGGCCGCGATCGGCCCGGGCCTAGCGCGCGCCGCGCTGGCGGTCGCGGTCTCGGGCTCGGGCTCGGTCTCGGGCTCGGAGGGCCAGGGCTCGGGCTCGGGCGATGACGGCGCCGCCGAGGTGCGCGACCTCGCGCGTGTGCTGCCGGACGGCGCGAAGGTCTCGATCCTGACCGGCAAGAGCGGGCCGGACGCGCTCGCGCTGATCCGCCACGACGCCGCGCACGTGCTCGCCGCCGCCGTCATGGACCTGTACGAGGGCGTCAAGATCTCGATCGGCCCAGCGATCGAAGACGGCTTCTACTACGACTTCGAGTTCCCGCCCGGGGTCGCCATCTCGGAGGCCGACTTCCCTGCGATCGAAGAGCGTATGCGCGCTCACATCAAGGCGGCGGAGACGTTCGTGCGCGAGGACGTGGGCGTGGCCGGAGCACGCGCGCGCTTCGTCGCCGAAGGCCAGGACTACAAGGTCGAGCTGATCGACGATCTGGTGGCCGGCGCCGATGCGGCACAGCCGTTGGAGACCGTCTCGCTCTACACCAACGGTCCGTTCACCGACCTGTGCCGCGGTCCGCACGCGCCGAGCACGGCGACGATCAAGGCCTTCAAGCTCAACTCGGTCGCGGGCGCGTACTGGCGCGGGGACTCGGACCGCACGATGCTCACGCGCATCTACGGCACGGCCTTCTTCAGCAAGGAGGAGCTGGCCGAGCACCTGGAGCGGATCGAGCAGGCCAAGGCGCGCGACCACCGCCGCCTGGGGCGTGAGCTGGACCTGTTCATGTTCTCCGAGCTGTCGCCCGGCAGCCCGTTCTGGAAGCCGGACGGGATGACGGTCTGGAACGGCCTGTCGCGGCTGTGGCGCGACCAGAACCGCGCCCGCGGCTATCAGGAGGTCAAAACGCCGATCCTCTACGACGTCGACCTGTTCAAGCAGTCCGGGCACTGGGACACCTACCGGGAGAACATGTACTTCACCGACGTCGAGGACCGTCCCATGGGCCTGAAGCCGATGAACTGCCCGGCCCACATCCAGATCTACAAGGACGCCAGGCGTTCGTACCGCGATCTGCCCATTCGCTACTCCGAGCAGGGCCTCGTGCATCGCCACGAGCCGAGCGGGACGCTGCACGGGCTGATGCGGGTCAGGCACATCACCCAAGATGACGCGCACATCTTCTGCAGCGAGGAGCAGGTGCAGGAAGAGGTCGTCAAATGCCTGCGCTTCGGCTTCTACCTGTACGAGCTGTTCGACTTCGAGCCGCGTCTGGAGCTGTCGACACGGCCCGCCAAGCGGATCGGCAGCGAAGAGATGTGGGATCGCGCCGAGGCCGCGCTGGCAGGAGCCTTGGAGGCGGAGGGCTTGGAGTACGAGGTCAACGAGGGCGACGGCGCCTTCTACGGGCCCAAGATCGACCTGCACATGACGGACTCGCTGCGCCGCTCCTGGCAGCTCGGCACCGTGCAGCTCGACTACTCGATGCCCGAGCGCTTCGAGCTGGCCTACACCGGCGCCGACAACGACGAGCACCGCCCGGTCATGATCCACAGGGCGCTGATGGGCTCCTTCGAGCGCTTCATGGGCATCCTGATCGAGCACTACGCCGGCGAGCTGCCCGTCTGGCTCGCGCCCGTGCAGGCGATCGTGCTGCCGGTCTCGGACCGCTTCAACGACTACGCGGCCACCGTCAGAGACATGCTCGTCGAGGCGGAAGCCCGTGTGGAGCTGGACGACAGGGGCGAGTCGATCGGCCGCAAGATCCGCGAGGCCGAGCTGCGTAAAGTTCCCTACATGCTGGTCGTCGGCGAGCGCGAGCAAAGCTCCGGAGAAGTGTCCGTGCGGGCACACGGCGAGGGAGACCTCGGCTCGTTGCCAATCCAGGACTTCCTGGGACGGCTGGAAGGACAGCTATACTCACCGGCATTGAAACCGGGCAAATCCTCCCCGCGCCGCGACTAGCATCCGCTTGACGCGACGCCACCACAGCTAGTGCCGGTCCCTCGCAGGTTTGACCGGCGCCCGCCTGAGCGGGACACGACCAGGATCAACGAGCGCATTCGTGTGCCCGAGGTCCGGCTGATCGACGACCAAGGCCAGCAGGTCGGCGTGCTCAAGACCGCCGACGCGCTCGTCTTCGCACAGGAACGCGAACTCGACCTCGTCGAGGTGGCCCCCGAGGCGCGTCCGCCCGTCTGCCGCGTGCTCGACTACTCGAAGTACAAGTACGAGCAGGCCCAGAAGCTGAAGCAGGCGCGCAAGCACCAGCAGCAGATCACCGTACGCGAGATCAAGTTCCGGCCCAAGATCGCCGAGCACGACTACGACACGAAGAAGCACCACGTCGAGCGCTTCCTACGTCACAAGGACAAGGTCAAGGTCACGATCATGTTCCGCGGGCGCGAGGTGACGCACCCCGAGCGGGGGACGATGATCCTCGACCGGCTGGCCGAGGAATTGTCGGAGCTCGGCGTCGTCGAGCAGCGTCCGATGCAGGAAGGACGCAACATGACGATGATGATGGCGCCCTCGAAAGCGGTGCTGGCTGGCCGAGTGGACGCCGACGGCGCTGTCCTAGAGGACGCCGAGGACGCGGAGCAGGTTCCGGCCGAGGCGGGCTCGACTGCCGGGGGCACGCCTGTCGAGGCTGCTCCGGCCGCGGATGAGACGTCCCCTGAGGCCAGCTCGGCTGCGAGCGAGACACCCGTTCCTGACGGCGCCGAGAAGCCCGAGGCGAGCGCTCCGGCTGGCGTCGAGGAGTCCGCGGCGAGTGCCCCGGCCGATGCCCCGGACGCCGGGCAGGAGAGCGAAGGCGCCGCGGCGAACACAGCCGTGCCATAATCATCGGCCGCTGACCATGCCCAAGATGAAGACACACTCCGGCGCGAAGAAGCGCTTCAAAGTCACCGGCACCGGCAAGGTGCGCGGCCGGCACCCCTTCACGAGCCACATTCTGGAGAAGAAGTCGCCCAAGCGCAGGCGCTCGCTGGGCGCGCCGGCGATCCTCAACAAGGACGACGTTCCGCGCGTCAAGCGCATGTTGGGGGTGGGCAAGTGACACGCGTCAAGCGCTCTGTAGCGGCCCGCAAGAAGCGGCGCTCCACGCTGGAGCAGACCAAGGGCTTCCGCGGCGAGGCGCACTCCAACTACCGTCGCGCCAAGGAGGCGCTGCTGAAGGCGGACGCCTACGCCTACCGCGACCGGCGCAACCGCAAGCGCGACTTCCGCAAGCTGTGGATCACGCGCATCAACGCCGCCGCGCGTCAGAACGGCATGAGCTACTCGAAGTTCATGCACGGCCTGCAGCTGGCCGGCGTCGAGCTGGACCGCAAGGTGCTGGCGGACATCGCCGTCCGCGACGCCGACGCTTTCCGACGTTTTGCCGAGGTCGCCCGCGAGGCGTCGGCTGCCTGACCGCACCCGACAAGCAAAGCCTCCCGGGCGTCACTCCTGAAAGGGAGGGCGCCTTTTTTTGTTTCCGCACACGATCGACGACGAGCCAACGACACGACGACATGAGTCCCGAGACCATCACATCCCCCAACAATCCTCAGCTCAAGGCGCTGCGCCGGCTGCAGGCCAAGCGCGAGCGCGAGCGCAGCGGGCGCTTCATGGCCGAGGGCGAGGACCTCGTGACAGCGGCGCGGGTGGCCGAACGGCCGGTCGTCGTCGGCTTCCGTCTGGCCGGGTCGGGGCTGTGCGAAGGCGAGGGCTTCCTCGACGTGTCGGAGACCTTGCTCGGCGGCGTCTCGGCGCTCGGCTCGGGCAGCCGCGTGATCGGCGTCTACGAGCAGCGCTGGGCAAAGCAGCCCGCGGGGCCGCTGTGCGTGTACCTGCACGGTGTCGGCGACCCCGGCAACGTCGGCACCGTGATTCGTGCCGCGCAGGCCTTCGGCGCGTCGTGCGTGGCGCTCGGGCCGGACTGCGCCGACCCGCACTCGCCCAAGGCGGTGCGCGCCAGCATGGGGGCGATCTTCAGCGTGGCGCTAGCGCGCGCGAGCGGCCCAGACGACCTGCCGGGCACGCGGGTGGCGCTAGTCGCCGATGCCCCCGAGACGCTCGGAGCCGTGCTCGAGGAGATCGGAGACAAGCACGTGAGCCTGCTCGTCGGCGCCGAGCGCGACGGGCTGCCCGCCGAGGTGATGGCGGCCTGCGAGCGCCGGGCGCGCATCCCGATCGCCTCGGAGTCGCTCAACGCCGCGATGGCCGCGACGGTGGCGCTCTACGAGACGACCCGCGAACCATCTAGGGTCACGGCGTCATGATCGAGCGGATCGAGCAATTGCGGGCCGACGGCGAGCTTGCGATCGGCCAGGCGAGCACCAGCGAGGCGCTCGAGGATCTGCGGGTCACCTACCTAGGGCGCAAGGCCGAGCTGCCCAACCTGCTGCGTGAGGTGGCGTCGCTGCCGGCCGAGGAACGTGGCGCGGTCGGCAAGGCAGCAAACCAGGCTCGCCAGGCGCTGGAGCAGCTGATCGCCGCGCGCGGGCAGGAGCTGGCCGCGGCAGAGTTGGAGCGTGGCCTCGCCGACGACCGCATCGACATCACGTTGCCGGGCGGTCCGCCGCAGCCAGTCGGGAGCCTGCACGTGCTCAGCCAGACTCGGCGAGAGCTGGAAGACATCTTCCTCGGCCTCGGCTTCACGGTCATGGAGGGCCCGGAGATCGAGAGCGTGCACTACAACTTCGACGCGCTCAACCACAGCCCGACGCACCCGGCCAGGGCCAGGACCGACACCTTCTATGTGGCCGAGGACACCGTCCTGCGCACGCACACCTCGCCGATGCAGGTCAGAGCGATGGAGGCGCACCCGCCGCCGCTGTACGTAGTGATCCCGGGGCGCGTGTACCGGCCCGACTCGGACGCTACGCACACGCCGCAGTTCCACCAGATCGAGGGGCTCGCGGTGGATGAGGACATCACCCTCGCCGACCTGAAGGGGACGCTGCTGTCGTTCGCGCGCGCGATCTTCGGCGATACCCCTGAGGGCACAGACGAGCGCGAGGTGCGCCTGAGGCCGCATTTCTTCCCCTTCACCGAGCCGAGCGTCGAGGTCGACGTCAGTTGCTTCCACTGCTCCGGCAAGGGCTTCCTTCCAGACGGCTCGCGCTGCTATTTGTGCAAGGGCGAGGGCTGGCTGGAGGTGCTCGGCGCGGGAGAGGTCGATCCGAACGTCTACTCCTACGTCGAGACGAACGAGCACAACGCGCCCGGCTACGACCCCGAGAAGGTGCAGGGCTTCGCCTGGGGGCTGGGTGTCGAGCGCATCGCGATGCTCAAGCACGGCGTGCCCGATCTCAGGCTCTACTACGAGAACGACCTCCGCTTCCTGGAGCAGTTCCGATGAAGGTGCCTTTGCCATGGCTGCGCGAGTACTGCGACCCGGGGCTCGATGCCCACGCGATCGAGGAGCGCCTGACGATGACCGGCACGAAGGTCGAGGCGATCCTGCACAACGGCGTTCCCTCGGCTGAGAACTTCGTCGTCGGGCACGTGCTGGAGGCCGGGAGGCACCCCGATGCCGACCGTCTGAAGGTCTGCAAGGTCGACCTCGGCCTCGACGGGGGGCCGGTGACGATCGTCTGCGGAGCACCGAACGTCAGCGCTGGGCAGACCGTCGCGGTCGCACGCCCCGGAGCGGTCATGCCGGATGGCACGAAGCTCAGGCAGGCGAAGCTGAGAGGCGTCGTCTCCGAAGGCATGATCCTGGCCGAGAACGAGCTCCAGATCGGGGCCGGAGGCGACGGGATCATGGTCCTGGAGGACATGACCCCCGACGCCGAGCTGGCGCCCGGCACGCCCCTGGAGGACGTGCTGCCGATCTCGATGCAGGTGCTGGAGCTGGAGATCACGCCGAACCGGCCCGACTGCCTCGGCGTCTACGGCGTCGCGCGCGAGCTGCACGCCGCCACCGGCGCGGCGCTGGCCGAGCCTCCGTGGCGTGAAGACCCCGGTAGCGAGGGCGTTGTCGCGGGCGCGAGCGTCGAGGTTCGCTGCCCCGATCTCTGCCCGCGTTTCACCGCCCGCGTGTTCGAGGACGTCACGATCCGTCCCTCGTCCGCCTGGCTCAAGGCGCGCCTGATGGCCGCCGGGCAGCGCCCGATCAACAACGTGGTCGACATAACCAACTACGTGATGCTGCTGACGGGCCAGCCCCTGCACGCCTTCGACCTCGACCGCGTCGCGGGGGCGAAGCTCGTCGTGCGCCGCGCCGCCGACGGCGAGCAGATCGAGACGCTCGACGGCCAGACGCGCACGCTCGACGCGGAGATGGTCGTGATCGAGGACGCCGACGGGCCGACCTCGATCGCCGGGCTGATGGGCGGCGCGCGCTCAGAGGTCGAGCCTTCCACGACGCGCGTGCTACTCGAGGTCGCGAGCTGGGTCGGGCCGAACATCCACCGTTCCTCGTGGGCGCTTGGGCTGCGCAGCGAAGC
>DASXER010000153.1:0-5690 GCA_036490015.1 Solirubrobacteraceae bacterium
GTTCGAGCTCTGGGAGAACCGTCATCTCTTCCTCGTTCCTTGATTTGCTCATTGCTCTTGTCCTGCTGCCTGCAGTGCATTGCGCAGACGCTTCAATCCACGACTCACGCGCTTTCTCGCCACCAACGCCGAACAACCGAGATCCGTCGCCAGCTCGGCGTAATCGCGTTCCTCGAGCACGCGCGCGAGAATCGCCTTGCGCTCGTTGGCGGGAAGCTCCTCCAACAGGTCGGCAAGCGAACTGGGGTCGCCCAGCTCCACGATCCGTTCGAGGTCGAGGTCGTCGAGCGCCAGCGGTTCGCGCATACCCAACCGGCGCCGCGCCGTCTCGGCCACCTGTCCGCGCCTGAGACTCGTCGAGAGCGTGTTGTGGGCGATCGTGAACAGCCACGCCGCGGCGGTGTCAGAGCCCGCCCGCTCGACGTCGAAGGCATCCGCCGCCTCGAGCGCCGAGGCGAACACCTCAGCCGCGAGGTCGGCCGCCAGCTCCGGTTCGCGCACGCGTGCGAACAGGTAGCCAAGGACGGGACGCTCATAGCGCCTATAGAAAGTGGCAAAGGCCTCCGGCTCGTCGCGGGTCATGGCCAACAGCTCGGCGTCTGTGCGCCGCTCTTCGCCCCACATATGAGGTGATACTCGCGAGCGTCGAATGTGTGACCGCTTTTTCATCTCCGTGCCCCCTCGGCACGGCGCCCGGCTACCGCTACACGATGCTCAACGGTGCCCAGTCGCCCCATGGCGCAGACCATCGACCAAGAGCCGCATCACCCGCCCCGACTGCCCGACGAAGTCCTCCCCCTCCGGGATCGCCCAGATCGCGTACATCGAACGCAGCACGTCCGCGGCCTCCACGTCCGCGCGAATCGTGCCCTGCGCGCGCCCCGCGGCGAGGAAGCGTGCAAGCGTCGCGAGCAGCGCTTCGCGCGTGCTCGCGAACAGGTCCGCCTGCGCGGCCGCGATCGACATCAGCGCGCCCGCCAGACCGCGCTTGCGCCCGGCGTACTCGACGAACCGGGCCATCCAGCGCTCCAGCGCCGCATCGGCCGGCAGCTCCGCGAGCAGGTCGTCCGCCGAGGAGCACAGCCGCCCGACCTCGTCGCGATAGACCGCCTCGATCAGCGCCTCGCGGGTCGGGAAATGCCTGTAGAGCGTGCCGATGCCCAGCCCAGCTTCGCGCGCCACGCTCTCCATCGTCGCTTCGGGTCCAGCCGTCGCGAACGCCTCGCCGGCCGCGCGAAGCAGCCGCTCCCGGTTCTGGCGGGCGTCGGCACGCAGGGCGCGGGTCGTATCCGGTGCAGCCATATAGAAGGAGCGGATCCTAAAAATAAACGGAGGTAGCCTCCGTATGTCTGCTAGCTTGCTCAACCGGAGGATAGCTCCGGTTGACCGCCTAAGAGGAGGAACGGGAATGGCCAAGGTCTGGTTCATCACAGGAACGTCCAAGGGATTCGGCAAGGTGTGGGCACGCGCCGCGCTAGAGCGAGGCGATCTCGTCGCCGCCACCGCGCGCGACACCGCGACGCTCGACGACCTCGTCTCCGAGCACGGCGACAAAGTCCTGCCGCTGGCGCTGGACGTCAACGACAAGACCGCGATCGACGCCGCCGTCGCGACCGCGCACGAGCGCTTCGGGCGCCTCGACGTGCTCGTCAACAACGCCGGCTACGGGCACTTCGGCGCCGTCGAGGAGGTCAGCGAGGACGAGGCCCGCCGCCAGATGGAGACCAACTTCTTCGGCCCGCTGTGGCTCACGCAAGCCGTGCTCCCGATCATGCGCGAGCAGGGCTCCGGGCACGTGATCCAGGTCACTTCAGTCGGCGGCGTGCTGGCCTTCCCCGGGCTCGGCATGTACCACGCCTCGAAGTGGGCGCTAGAGGCCTTCAGCCAGTCCCTCGCCGTCGAGGTAGCCGGCTTCGGCGTGAAGGTCACGATCGTCGAGCCGACCGGCTACACGACCGACTGGCGCGGCCCATCGGCCGTCCACTCCAAGCGCCAGGACGAGTACAACGGGCTGTGGGAGATGATCGAGGGCGCCTTCGCCTCAGCCGGCAACTACCGCGGCGACCCGCTGGCGACCGGGCCCGCGATCCTGGAGATCGTCGACGCCGAGCAGCCACCCCTGCGCGTGTTCTTCGGCGACGGGCCACTCGTGATGGTGCGCGGCGAGTACGCGCGACGGATCGAGGAGTGGGAGACCTGGAACGAGCTATCGGTGCGGGCCCACGGGGCTCCTCAACCGACGTAGACGCGCGACAGCGACTCCGCCACGCACACCGGCTTCTCTGCGCCCTCGCGCTCGAACGTCAGCTCGGTCGTGATCTGAGCGCCACCCGGGATCTCCTCGAACTGCTTCAGCAGCGCGCGCATACGCACACGCGAGCCGACCGGCAGCGGCGCCGGGAAGCGCACGCGGTTGAGGCCGTAGTTGACGCCGAAGGCGAAGCCCTCGAACTTGAACATGTCGTAGGAGAAGCGCGGCGCGAGCGACAGCGTGTAGTAACCGTGAGCGATCGTGCCGCCGAACGGGCTCTGGGCGGCGCGCTCGGGGTCGACGTGGATCCACTGATCATCGCCCGTCACCTCGGCGAAACGGTCGATCTTCTCCTGCGTGACGTCGTGCCAGTCGCTGACGCCAAGCTCCTTGCCGACGTGGCCCTTGACCTCGTCCAGCCCGTTCAGGGTGAGCATGTCTCGTAGGTCCTCCTGTGTTCGTCTCGCCGTTTGGGTGCACGCAAGGTAACGGCTTCAGGCTTCACGGCAGCTGCGCGTGGATGCCGACTTCCAAGCGCTGGTGCACGAGGCGCACGCACATCGAGCCCTCCCCCACCCCCGAGGCGACACGCTTGATCGAGCCCGAGTGCACGTCGCCGACGGCGAAGATGCCCGGCACGCTCGTCTCCAAGAAGAACGGCCGCTCGCCGCCGTAGGCAAGCAGGTGCTCGCCCTGCACGTCGCGACCGGTCAGCAGGAAGCCATGCTCGTCGGTCGCCACCTGATCGTCGAGCCACTCGGTGTGCGGCGAGGCGCCGATGAACACGAACAGTGCCCGGACCGGCAGCTCGCCGCGTTTGCCGTCGCGGGGGTCTTCGACCGTGACCGCTTCGAGGCGATCCTCGCCGTGCAGTTGCTTGACCTGCGAGTAGGTCAGCAGCTCAACCTCGGGCTTGCGCTCCAGCTCGTCGATCAGGTATCGGGACATCGAGTGGGCCAGGTCGCCGCTACGGATGACGAGCTTGCAGCTGGCCGCGTGCTGGGACAGGAACATCGCCGCCTGGCCGGCCGAGTTACCACCCCCAACGATCAGCACCGGGTCCTGCTCGCACATCTTCGCCTCGGCCTGCGTAGCGGCGTAGTAGACGCCTTCGCCCTCCCAGCGATCGAGGTCCGGGATGTCCGGCTTGCGGTACTGCGCGCCGGTGGCGACGATCAGCGAGCGGCCGTTGATCGTCTCGCCGGTGGTCGTCTCGATCGCGAAGTGGCCGTCTTCGCGTCTCAGCGCGGTGGCTTTCGCCGGCACGACCAGGCGCGCGCCGAACTTCCTCGCCTGCAGCGCCGCGCGCTCGGCCAGCTCGCTGCCGGAGATGCCGGCCGGGAAGCCGAGGTAGTTCTCGATACGCGAGGAGGTGCTCGCCTGGCCGCCGAGCGCTATGGCGTCGATGGCCTGCGTGTCGAGACCCTCCGAGGCGCCGTACACGGCCGCCGCCAGGCCGGCCGGCCCGCCGCCGACGATCACCAGGTCACACATCGGCGGCGGCGCCCCGCGCGAGCCGATCCCGAGCGTCGCGCCCAGTTCGGCGTTGGACGGGTTTCTGAGCACGCCGCCGGCACCGATCACGATCGGCGTCTCGGTCGGCTCGATCCGCATCGACTCCAGCAGCGCCTCCGCTTCCGGGTCCAGCTCCATGTCCGTCCACAGGTAAGGCATACGGTTGCGGGCCAGGAACTCTCTGAGCCGGCGCGTGTCGCGTGAGTAACGCGAGCCGACCAGCCTGACCCCGGCTTCGGCGTCGATCAGGATCGAGCGCCGGGAAAGGTAGGCCCGCAGGAAGATGTTGCTGAGCTCCTCGTCGTCGGCGAGCAGCGCCCTGAAACGCGCCACCGGCACCTGCAGCACCGCGCCCGCGTCGCGCACGATCGCCGACAGGTAAGCGCTCGTGCCCGTCAGCAGGCTCAGCTCGCCAAGGAAGCGGTGGCGACCGTGGACCGCGATCACGCGGCGCTCGGAGCCGACGTCCTGGACGATCGCAACGAAGCCCTGCTCGACGACGAAGAAGTCGTAGCTCTCGTCGCCGTCGGCGAACAGCACCTCGCCCGCTTGCGTGGCGCGCGTCTGCCCGACGGCCCTGAGCTTGTCGAGCTGCCCCTCGGTCAACCGCGGGAAGGCCCCGTTGCGGTTGGGAGGCTCCTCGATGCCCGCGCCGAGCGGCTCGCTGCTCACGCGGGCGAGGATACGGCAGCTGGAGCGACGGGCGGCTCGCCGGACAGCTCGCGCGCCAGGCGCCTCAGCAGCTGGGTGGCGCGCGGGTCGCGCTGGACGGTGTCATCCGCGAGCGCCTCTGCCAGCAGCTGCTGGCGCGCCTGCACGAGCAGCTCGGTGTGCTCTTTGCCCGCCTGGGTAAGCGACGGTTCGTCGTTGGGTTCCTCCACGAGCAGGCCGTGTCCGCGCAACTCGCTCGTGACCTCGTTTATCCGCTCGTCTGTGATGCCGTCCTGCTGCTGGGCGAGTTGGCGTGCACCGTCGAAGCCGTGCTCGTCGATCCTCACCAGCGCCCAGGTCGCGCCGGGGCTGAGGTCGATGCCCGCCCGCTCGGCCACGCGGGAGTTGAAGCGCTGGCGCTGCTCGGCGCTCGTGACCTGCGTCAGCGCACGCTCGATCTCAGCCAGCGAGTCGGGCGCGCGCGGCGCGGCGAGGCTGTCCTCGAGGCCCGTGCTAGTCGCCGCCGCGTCGCGCAGCGTGCGCTCCTGCAGCAGCAGGCTGAGCAGGAAGCCGAGCGCCGCGATTGCCGCCGCGGCGACGAACACCGGCCTGAGCGCGTGCACGTAGGCGTGCTGGTAGAGGCCTTGGGCCAGCGGCGGGAGTTTCGCCACCTGCGCCCCGGTCAGACGTGCACCGTGGGCGATTTGCGAGCCGAGGGAGCCGTTGGCAAGCGCTCCACCTTTGAGCTGGTCGGCGAGCTGGGTCGAGAAGATCGTGCCGAAGATCGCCGTGCCGAGCGAACCGCCGATGCCGCGCAGCATCGTCACGCCCGAGGTCGCCGCGCCAAGCACCTCGTAGGCGACCGCGTTCTGGACCGCCAACACGAGCACCTGCATGACCGAGCCGAGGCCAAGACCCAGCACCAGCAGGAACAGCGCCGCGGTGGCCGCGCTCGTGCCGACGTCGAGGCGCGAGAGCAGCGCCAGGCCGCAGGTCATCAGGACTGTGCCCACGATCGGGAAGCGCCGGTAGCGCCCCGTGCGCGAGATCACCTGGCCGGAGAAGATCGACATCGTCAGCACGCCGACCATCATCGGCACGAGCCGCAGGCCGGCGCCCGTCGGCGAAGCCGCGTCGACCGTCTGGAAGTACAGCGGCAGGAACGTGACCGAGCCGAACAGTGCGAAGCCCACGATTGCCGACAGCGAGCCGGCGACCGCGAACACCCGGTCGCGCAACAGCGACGGTGGCAGCACCGGCTCCTTTGCACGCC
>DASXER010000014.1:0-19720 GCA_036490015.1 Solirubrobacteraceae bacterium
GTGCCCGACGAGCAGCGCGCGCGTTTCTTCGCGCCCGCCGTCTGGAGCGAGGTCAAGGACGTCGACACGGCTGAGATCTTCCGTGGCGAGCTACCGGACACCGATGCGCCGCGCAGCGCCGAGGAGTACGTCAACCATTCGCTGTACCTGGAGGCGCGCACCTTTCTGCATGGTCTGTTCCTGGTCGAGGACAAGCTGAGCATGGCCCACAGCCTCGAGAACCGCGTGCCGTTCCTCGACAACGACCTGGTCGAGTTCGCGCAGAGGTTGCCGGTGCGGCTGAAGCTCCGCGATCTCGGCGAGATCGTGCGCCTGAACGAGAACGAGCCGGGGCCGAAGACCGAGCGCTACTTCGAGAAGACGCGCGACGGGAAGCTGCTGCTGCGGCGGGTGATGGAGCGCTACGTGCCGGACGAGATCACGAACCAGGTCAAGCAGGGCTTTTCCGGGCCCGACTCCAGCTGGTTCCGCGGCGACAGCATCGACTACGTGCGCGACACGCTGCTCTCACCCGAGGCGGCGATCTACGACTATCTCGACCCGGCCGGCGTCAGACCGCTGGTCGAGGATCATCTGGAGGGGCGGCAGAACCGTCGCCTCCTGTTGTGGTCGTTGCTCAGCTTCGAGCACTGGTGCCGGACCTTCCTCAAGGGCGCTCACCCTTGAGCAGCGCTTAAAGCCCCCTCAGGCTGGTCGAGCGGCGCGCACGCTGATGCCGCTCTCGATCACGTCGAGCTTGACGACCTCCAGGCCCGCGTCCTTGCACCAGCCGAGCACTTCCTCCTCGGTGTGGCGGGAGCGGTACACAGGGCTGTACCAGTCGTAGTTGATCATGACGCTCTGGCGCCAGCCCAGCTCCTCGTTCCAGAAGCACTTGAGCATCGTCCAGTAGATCAAGCGCTGGACGTCGTGCTCGCCAGGCTCGATGCCGAGCAGCGGCACGCCGCGCTCCAGCTTGACCTTCGCGTTCAGGTTCGACAGCTCGCGCCCCAGCTCGGTCAGCTGCTCGCTCAGCTCCAGGCATTCGTCGACGGACAGTCTGGAGGTCATGTCGATGATGTGCTCGTCAGCCAGCTCTCGCAGCAACGCCTTCTTGCGGTAGACGTAGACCGCTAGCTGACCGCCCGGCGCGACCAACCCGGCCATCGTCTGAAAGGCCCGCACGCAGTCGGGCGTGTGATGGAGCACCTGATCGGCGACGACGAAGTCGAAGCTGCCGGGAGCGAACGGCGGGTTGAGGATGTCGCCCTGGACGTAGTCGAGGTTCTTCTGCGCCGCGTGACGTGCGTAGGCCGCTGTCACGCTGTCGCTCAGATCCATGCCGACGACGCGCGCGTCGCTGAGGCGCGCGCAACGGGCCGCGCACAGCCCGGGGCCGGTGCCGGCGTCGAGGATCCGCGTCTTGTCGGCCAGGAATCCACTGAAGTCATCATCGCCCGCGAAGCCGAAGCGCGAGTCGAACCAGTCGTACTGGAAGTCGGCGAGCTGATCCTTCTCCTCTTCCCGATACTGCTCCCACTTGGCGCCGAAGCTGCGTTGCGTGGCTCCGTCGTCCATCGTCACGGACGAGTCCTGCTCCGGAACCATGCGCGGCACGCCGTCGCGGATCGGATAGCGCTGGCCGCCAGCGCTCACGAGGGCGCCGCCGACGATCTCCTCGCCATCGTCCTTCGCTTCGAGCGTCAGCGCTCCGCCACCGGCGGGCGCGACGAGAACGTCCAAGAGCTGCTTGTGCATGGAGCGCAGCAACCTAGCAGCGTGATCAGGCGGCCTCAACGTCGTCGGGCAACGGGCGGCCGTCCCAGACGTGTTCGATCAGGCCGGCCCACACCTTCCCGACGGCCTCGTAGGAGTGGTGATGCTCGACGAAGGCGCGTCCCGCGATCCCCAGCGCGTGCCTCCGCGCCGGGTCCTCGACCAGCGCACGCAGGTTGTCTTTCAGATTCGCGAGCTCGGTGTCGACGATTGGCAGCCCGCGCAGCTCGAGGTTCGAGCGGACCTCCGGCGCCATCCATGCCAGCGCCGAGAGCACGGGCCGCGCGACCGCCATGCCCTCGATGCCGAACAGCGCGTAGCCCGCGATGAACTGTTCGGCGACGATGTCGCAGCGCATGACGGCGCTTCGTACCTCGGAGTTGGGGCGCTTCTCGATCAGGTCGAGCCGTACCGGCAGGCCTTCCGCGCGCAGCTCGTCGATCGTCGCGATCAGGTCGTCGGTGCCCTTGATGTGACGGTGGTTGGGCGCGTGCACGACGACGACCTCGCCCGCGTGTCCGTCGCTCGTGCCGGGTTCGCCGGGCGCGGGGCGCCAGTGCTCGGCGTCGATCGCGATCTGGGTCGGCCACAGGACGTCCCAGCGGGGCATGTAGCCGTACTGGTAGTTGCGCACGATCAGATCTGCCCAGCGTGCGAAGGTGTCCACTCGGCGTCGCACACGCTCGCCGTTCCTCGCGATTTCGGGGTAGTCGCGCAGCAGTCGCTCTTCGGCGACGCCGATGTGGCCCGGGACCGCGATGTCGCTCCCGTAGGGGGAGACGATCATGCTCATCCCGGCGAGGCGCAACAGCGGCAGCTCCAGACGGCGCAGTGCGGTCATCGACAGGAAGCCTCCGTCGAAGAAGCTCAGGTACACGTCGGCCGTGCGCAGTACCCATAGGAAGACGGCGTAGGGGCGGAAAGCCTCGAAGGCGAGGCCCGCGGGCAGGAAATCCTCGTAGTGGTGGTCGAAGTCAGCGCGCTCGTTGATCGCGTAGAAGCCGTATACGCAGGTGCGGCTGTCCCAGCCTCGCTCGCGCAGGGACTGTGACCAGTACTTGATCGAGATGATCGGCACGGGCCCCCAGATCAGTCGCGGCCGCCGTCGCGCGTGACGGCGCGGGCCTGCCGACACGCGTGCGAGCAGTGCCGCGCAAACGATCAGCGGCGCCATCGGGACGGCGACGACGGCTCGCATGACCGAGCGCAGCAGGGCGCCTGATCTGCTCGGAGGGCTCACCGCCACGCGGCAATCCTACGCGCGAGAGCACGTCTCTCTAGCCCCAGGCGCCGTGGGTATGCTCAGCGCGTGTGCGGAATCGGCGGAATCGTCGGCGGACGAGCCGATCCAGGCACGCTGGCGGCCATGGCTGTGGCGATGGCCCACCGCGGTCCCGACGGACAGGGCGTTTGGAGCGACGAACGTGCCGGTCTGGCCTTCCGGCGCCTCGCGATCATCGACCTCGAGCCGCGCTCAGATCAGCCCCTGCACCTCGACCATCTGCACCTGGTCTTCAACGGCGAGATCTACAACTACGTCGAGCTGCGCGAGGAGCTGCGCGCGGCCGGTCATCGCTTTCTGACCGAAGGCGACGGGGAGGTGCTGCTGCACGCCTGGCGCGAGTGGGGCGAGGGCGCGCTGGACCGCGTCAACGGCATGTTCGCCTTCGCGGTCTGGGACTCGCTGGAGGGGCGGCTGACGCTTGCGAGCGACCCGTTCGGGGAGAAGCCGCTCTACTGGACGTTGCGCGAGGGTCGGCTCGTGTTCGCCTCCGACGTGCGCGCGATCCTCGCGGCCGAGCCGTCGTGCGGCGCCCCCGATGAGGGTGTGCTTGCACCGTTCGTCGGGCTTGGGCTGCTGCCCGCTGTCGAGCGCAGCTTCTTCGCGGGCATCTCGCGTTTGCCTGGCGCGCACGTACTGCGCTGGCAGCGGGGCACGGTCGAGAGCCGACGCTATTGGTGGCCGCGAACATTCGAGCCACCGCGACGCTACGAGGACGCGGTTGAGCGGCTACGCGAGCTGCTGACGGACTCGATCCGCCTGCGCCTGCGCGCGGACGTTCCGATCGGCACCTCGCTGAGCGGCGGCATCGACTCCTCGGCCATCGTCGCGCTGTCGGCGCAGCTCGCCGGTGAGCACACACGCCACGCCTTTACGGCGTCCTTCCCGGGCTTCGCGCGCGACGAGTGGGAGCAGGCGCACGAAGTCGCGCGGGCCGCGCGCGTCGCCGAGCACCATCGCGTCACGGCCGGCGCCGAGGAGCTGTTGGACGATCTCGGCCGGCTCGTGCTCGATCAGGAGGAGCCGTTCATGACCACGTCGATCTACGCGCAGTGGCGTGTGATGGCGGCCGCGCGCGAGGCGGGCGTGACCGTCCTGCTTGACGGCCAGGGCGCGGACGAGCTGCTCGGCGGTTACGACGTCAGCGGCGGCTGGGCGCTGCAGGCGATGGGCCCAGGGGCTGCGTTGCGCGGGCTGCTCAGCGGGCCCGCGCGGCTGGATCGCGCGAAGACGCTCGGCTACGAGCGCCTGCCGCGCCCACTTGCGCGCCGCTACCGGCGCTCGGCGGCGAGCCCCTACGCCTCGCGCGACGCGGTGGCGCAGGCGGTGCTGGTCGAGCCGCCTCGGATCGCTAGGGGGGAAGGCACGCCGCTGCGGCGCGAGCTGCTGCGCGAGGCCACGGCAACCAGCTTGCCGGGTCTGCTGCGCTTCGCCGACCGGGACTCGATGGCGCACTCGCGCGAGGTGCGCCTGCCGTTCCTCGACCGGCGTGTGGCCGAGTTCGCGCTGTCGCTGCCGGCCGACTTCCTCTATCGCGACGGCGTCACCAAGCGTGTGCTGCGCGACGCCGTCGCGGAGCTCGTGCCGGCGACCGTGCTCGCGCAACGCGAGAAGCTGCGCTTCGAAACGCCCGAGGAGGCCTGGTTCGCGTCGCCGGCGTTCGTCGCCCGAGCTCGGGAGGTGCTGCTTGACCCATCCGTGCGAGCACGTGGCCTGATCGACGTCGATGCGGTCGCGGCCGACGCCGACGCTGGTCGTTGGCGCAACGTCTCGGCCCTGTGGCGCGCGATGAACGTCGAACTGTGGCGCTCCGCGTTCGCCGCCGGTCCAGGGACGCCGACGGAGGTCACAGCGCGTTGAATCCCGCCCGTCGCCGTCTCCTCGTCCTCACCTACTACTACCCGCCGCAGCCCGGATCGGGTTCCAGCCGCTGGGCGGCGATGGCCGAGCACCTGCGCGGCGCCGGCCACGAAGTCACCGTGCTGACAGCCGCGCCGCCCGGGCAGCCGCAGGGCGTCGACGGCGACGTGGTGCGCACCGGCAACCTGAACTCCAGCCCGCTGCTGCGCAGGCTGCTGTTGCGTGGTGGCCGGTCCGCCGCGAACACGAGCGACGGCGCTCAGTCGTCCGCGGCCGGCAGTCTGCCGCCGCTGTTGTGGAAGGGAATCGTGCCCGACCCCTGGCTCCTCACCTGGAACCCCTATGCGCTGCGCGCCGCGCGCCGGCTGCTGCGCGAGCGCCGCTACGACTGCCTGATCACGTCGAGCCCCGCCCACTCGACGCACCTCGTCGCGCTCGCGCTCGGCGCCAGATCGCGGCCGGCCTGGCTCGCGGACTTCCGCGACGGCTGGTCGTTCGAGCCGCTGCTGCCGCCGTTTCCGACGCCGCCGCAGCGGACGCTCGACCACTGGCTGGAGCGTCGTGTCGCCACACGGGCCGATGCCGTCGTCGCCGTCACGCGCCCGATCACCGAGGACTTCGGCGGCCGTTTCGGCGTCGCCGCTGAGCACGTGGCCAACGGCTGGGATCCCGATTTGCTCGGGCGGTTGCCTACAGCTCCGGCGGTGGGCAAAGCCGATCCGGGCCGGCTCACGTTGCTCCACACGGGCGCCCTCAGCGGCGCCTGGGGTCGTAACCCGCGTGCGCTCCTGGCGGCGTTGCGTCAGCTGATAGCTCAGCAGCCGCGGGCCGCTGAGCGCATCGAGCTCCTGCTCGCCGGAGAGCTGAGCGACGAGGACCGGCGCCTACTGGGCGAGTACGCGGATCTCGGCGACGTTCTGCGTCCGCTCGGCCGGCTGGAGCGCGAGCAGGCGCTGGCGCTGCAGCGCGAGGCCGACGTGCTGATCCTGATCACCTCGCGCAATCGCGGCGAGGCGACGGGCAAGCTGTACGAGTACATGGCCGCCGGTAGACCGGTGCTCGCGCTGGCGGCCGACAACGAGGCGGCCCGCATCGTGCGCGAGACGAACCTTGGGCGTGCTGTCGCGCCAGACGACGCCGAGGCGGTGCTGGAAGGGCTCGAAGATGCCCTCGCCGGCACCCTCCAGGCGACCTACGCACCGCAAGGCACCGAGCGCTACTCATACCCGCCTCTGGCCGAACGGATGGCGGCGATCGTCGAGACCGCGATCGAACGGCGCGCGGCGCGCCGCGGCAGCTAGCGTCTCGCGTTGGCGCCCAGCTCGCGATAGGCGCGGTGTTGGCGCAGCGCACCGAGCCAACCGCCGAGGGCCGAGTCGAGCTTCACCGGGCGTCGTGCCAGCCGTGGGTCCGCGCGGAACGTGCGCCATTCCCGCAGGCCGCGCAGCCTGCCGTGGAGCGGCGCCAGCGTACGGTCGGTGAGCGCCACGTAGACGACGTAGGCAAGGTCGTAGGCGAGGATGCCGGGGCAGGCCCGCACGAGTTGCGCGGCGGTGGCGTTGCGTGCCAGCAAGCGCACCCGATTGCGCCCCACGAGGAAATACTTCCGACGCGACCCCTCACCGGAGCTCGCCGAGCCGTGGTGGAGCGCGACGGCGAGCGGTTCGTAGACGGCCAGCCAGCCGGCCGCGCGCGCGCGCCAGGCGAGGTCGACGTCCTCCTGGTAGGCGAAGAAACGGGGGTCGAAGCCGCCCGTCTCGTCGAGCATCGAGCGGCGGTAGAGCGCCACGCAGCCACAGGCGCCGAACACGTCGCACCGCTCGCCCGCAAGTGCGATCGCGGCGCCCGCCATGCGCTCGCTGGCGACGCCCAGCGAGTCGACCGCGATCCCGGCCGAGTTGACGCGCGCGGGGTCGGCGTGGAAACGCACCTGAGCGGCCACCGAGCCGACTCGTTCGTCGCGCTCACCGGCTTCCAGCAGATGTCGCAGCGTGTCGGGCTCGAGCAGGGCGTCGTCGTTGACGAGCGCGACCCACTCGCCGCTGGAGGCCGCGATGCCGCGCGCGACAGCGCCCGCGAAGCCGAGGTTCTCACCCGGCTCGACGACGATCGCCCGCGGGACGTGCTCGCGTACGAGCGACGCGAGGCCGCCGTTGTCGACCACGATCAGCTCGATCCCTCCGACGACCGCCGCGCCGGCGGCCACGCACGAGCGCAGCGCGTCGGCGAGCTTCTCGCGCTCACGGTAGGCGACGATCACGACCGAGATGCGGGGCCCGCCCATGCCGGCGCCAGCGTAGCGGTAGTCCGTATCGTGTCGCCGCGTGATCTCGATCGTGATTCCCGTCAAGAACGGGGGCAGCGACCTGGCGCGGTGTCTGCAGGGCATCTCCGAGCAGGTGCTCGACGAGGAGGTAGAGACGGTGGTCGTCGACTCGGGCTCCACCGACGGCAGCCTCGAGCTGCTGCGCCGCCACGGCGCGATCGTGCGCGAGATCCCGCCGCACGAGTTCAGCCATGGCGCCTCGCGCAACCTCGGCGCCAGCCTCGCGCGTGGGGAGGTGCTCGTGTTCATCAGCCAGGACGCGTATCCGGTCGACGAGCGCTGGCTGGAGCGGCTGTGTGCGCCGCTGCGCGCCGACCCTGGCGTGGCGGGCGTGTACGGGCGCCAACTTCCGCACGCGGGCGCGCGGCCGCCGGAGCGCTACTTCCTGGACTTCCTCTACGGTGCGACGGCTCGTCGCCAGAGCGCCACCGGCGTCGCCGAGCTGACGATGGAGACGACGCTCTTCTCGAACGTGAACGCGGCCGTGCGACGCGAGCTCTGGCAGCTCCACCCGTTCGTCGAGGACATAGTCATGAGCGAGGACCAGGACTGGTGCCGGCGCGTGCTGCTCGACGGCTACGCGGTCGTCTACGAGCCCGACGCGGCCGTGCGACACTCGCACAATTACACGCTGCGCGGGGCCTTCAAGCGCTTCTTCGACTCCGGCGCCTCGGCCGCGCGCGCCTACCTCGCCGGCCAGCGGACTTCGCGGCGCGTCCTGCGCCAGGCGGCGGTGCGCTACGCGCGCGGCGAGCTGGCCTGGCTGTGGCGAACGGGCCAGGCGCGGTGGATCCCCTACACGATCGTCTACGAAGGCGTGAAGATGGTCGGGCTGCTGCTAGGAGCGAACCACGAGCGTCTCCCACTTGCCGTCAAGCGCCGTCTCAGCGCGCTGCCAGGCTTCTGGTCCTAGGAGAGGGCGTTACCGCCCGCCGTCGTCGGGGTAGGCTAGGATCGAAACATCCCCAATGGCGCCACTTTTGCGTTTGGCGCGTGTTTCACTTTCGAGCGGTTCGGGGGCATCGCGCCTCGGAAGCGTTTGGCATCTCGTATGAGCACCCTCGAGCAATCAATCACGGCGCCCGCGGACGGTCGCATCACGGGCCCGCCGCTACTGGTCTCGGTCGTGATCCCCTGCCTCAACGAGGAGGAGAACATCGAGCAGTGCGTCAACGAGGCCAGGCAGGCTCTGCTCGAGGGCGGTCTCAGCGGCGAGGTGCTGGTCGTCGACAACAACTCCGAAGACCGCAGCGCCGAGCTTGCCGAGGCGGCCGGCGCGCGTGTGATCGAGGAGCGCAGGCGTGGCTACGGCAGCGCCTACTTGGCTGGCTTCGCGGCCGCGCGCGGCGAGTACATCGTGATGGCCGATGCCGACCTCACCTACGACTTCGGTGAGATCGCGCGCTTCGTCGAAAAGCTGCAGGACGGCGCTCAGCTCGTCATGGGCGACCGCATGGACAACATCAAGCCGGGGGCGATGCCGTGGCTGCACCGCTACATCGGCAACCCCGTCCTGACCGGCATCCTCAACCTCTTCTTCCGCACCGGCGTCGCCGACGCCCACTGCGGGATGCGGGCGCTCCGGCGCGACGTCCTGCCGACGCTGGACCTGCGCACGACCGGCATGGAGTTCGCCTCCGAGATGGTCATCAGGGCTTCGAAGGAGAAGCTCGTGATCAGCGAGGTCCCGATCGAATACCACCCGCGCGGCGGCGAATCGAAGCTGTCGTCCTTCCGCGACGGCTGGCGTCACCTGCGCTTCCTGCTGCTCCACAGCCCGACGCACCTGTTCATCCTCCCTGGTCTGTTGATGGGCGGCCTCGGCTTCGTCGTCTCGGCCGCGGTACTGCTGCACGTCAGCGTGCTCGGGCGCAGCTGGGACCTGCACACGCTGATCGGCGGCTCGCTGCTGACGATGATCGGTACGCAGGTGCTCACGCTCGGGCTCTGCGCCCATGCCTACGGCACTTACTTCATGGGCGAGAAGGACGCGTGGTTCGACAAGGCCCGCCTGCGCTTCCGGCTGGAGCACGGTCTCGCCTTGGGCGCGACGATCATGTCCGTCGGCGCCGTCGTCGGTGCGGTCCTAGTCGTGCATTGGATCGAACGTGGCTTCGGTGCGCTCGGCGAAGAACGGCTCGCTGTCGTGGCCGCGACCCTGATCGTCGTAGGCCTGCAGGTCTTCTTCGCGTCGTTCCTGCTCTCGATCCTCGGCCTTCGCCGACGCCCACCGAGGCGCGATCTCGGCGACGGGCATTAGCCGGTACGTAGGTGCGGGTGCGGATAGCGCTCGCGGTCGCGATCGCGGCGGTCGCGGTGGGGCTCGCGTTGGACATGTCGCGTGGCGCCCCGCGGATGGCGGGCAGCAATCACATCGGCCAGGCGGCGTTCGCCGACGTAGTGCCCGGAGGCGGTGAGCTGTGCCAGCCCGAAAGCGGGCCACCGCCTGACAGCGCCAGCGCGCATCTGCTGATCGGCACCTATGGGCGCGAACTGCCCGTTCTGGAAATGACGTTTCTCTCCAAGGCGGGCGCGATCGTCGCCAGCGGCAGACGGCCTGCCGGCGGTCCTCAGGGCCTGGTGAGCATCCCGTTGAGCCAAGCCCGTGGCGAAGCGGTGCGCTCGTGTTTGCACGTAGACGGGCGCGACAGGATGGCGTTCGCGGGCGAAGGCCAGACGTCAATGATCGGCACCTCGGTCGACGGTAAGGGCGTGCCCGGGCGAGTGAGCCTGACCTACTACCGCCCCGGGTCGGAATCCTGGTGGCAGCTGCTGCCGACGCTGACAACGCGCTTCGGTCTGGGCAAGGCGTTCTTCTTCGGCGACTGGACGCTGCCCGTGATGGCACTGCTGTTGCTGGCGGTCTGGGTGGCGGCGCTGCGGCTGCTGCTGCGTGAGCTGAGGTGAGCAGCGGGCCACAGCTTGCCGCGCCGCTCGCGCGACCGCTCTCGGCCACGGCGGTGAAGAGGCGTGCGGTCAGCGCGCGGACGGTGCTCACCTGGGTCCGTCGCGTGCCGCGCGCGGGCCGCGTCTGCTTTCTGCTCGCATTTGTGAACGCGACCGTGTGGGGCGTGGTAGTCCCGCCCTTCCAGGTGCCGGACGAGGTCGTTCACTTCGCCTACGCCCAGTACCTCGCCGAGCATGGCAAGCCACCTCCCCAAGGATCCGTCTCGCCCTACTCGCCCGAAGAGGAAGGGGCACTCAACGGCTTGAACTTCTTTCAGGAGATCGGCCGGGCGCAGGTCCGCGGCGTCCTCGACCGGGCCGAAGATCGCGCCCTGCGAGCGACGCTCGCGAGCAAGCCGAGTCCCGTAGGGCCGGGTGGCACGTCGTCGGCAAGCAACCAGCCACCGCTGTACTACGCGCTCGAGGCGGTCCCTTATTGGCTCTCGCCCTGGCACGACATCCTTAGTCGGCTGGTCTTCATGCGGCTGCTCTCCGCGCTGATGGCGGCGGGCACGGTGCTGGCCGTATTCATGTTCCTGCGCGAACTCGTGCCGGGCTCGCCGTGGACCTGGTCGGTCGGCGCGCTGGCGGTGGCCTTCCAGCCGACGTTCGACTTCATCGCCGCGGGTGTCAACGGCGACAACCTGCTGTACCTCACGTCAGCGCTGACGGCGCTCGGGCTGCTGCGCGCCTACCGTCACGGGCTGACGACGCGGCGCGCCGCGTGGCTGGGCCTCGTCACGGCCGCGGGCGTGCTCTCGAAGCTCACGTTCCTCGGCCTCGTGCCGGGCATCGCGCTCGCGTTGCTGCTGCTCGCCTGGCGGGCAAAGCCGCAGGGCACCGCCAGGGCACTGCGAATGCTCGCGCTCGCGGCGGTGGTGGCCGCGGCGCCCGTGCTGCTGTACGGCCTCCTGAACGCTTACGTCTGGCATCGCGGCGGAGGTGCCACAGGTGGTGGCGTCGCGGCGGCGACCGGGAGCAGTCTCGGCAATGGGGCGGTCATCACGCTGCCGGAGTCGCTCGACTACATCTGGGAGCTGTACCTGCCGCGACTGCCCTTCATGCACCACATCTACTTCGAAAAAGACCCGATCTTCACGATCTGGGTCGACGGCCTCGTGGGTCACTTCGGCTGGCTCGACTACGGCTTCCCCGCCTGGGTCTACCGGTTCGCGAAATACCTTGTGGCGGCGTTCGCGCTCGGCGCGCTCAGCGGGCTCTGGCAGGTTCGCCGGCGACTGCGTGACGACGCGCCGCTGTTCGCCTGCTACGCGGTCATGGCCCTCGGGCTGCTTGGCTCGATCGGCTACGCGGGGATTCGCTACAAACTCCAGACGGGCTTCCAGTTCGAGCAGGCGCGCTATCTGTTCCCGCTGCTCTGCTTCTACGCGCTGTTCATCGTGCTGGTGGCGCGCGGTGCAGGACGCCGATGGTACAAGGCTCTGGCGGCTGCGCTGGTGCTGCTTGCGATGGCGCACGGGCTGTTCGCCGAGACGCTCACGATCTCCCGCTACTACGGGTAGTCGGACGCGGTCAGGAGCGCCGCTTCGCGTTGGCGCAGCGCGCGTCGCAGCGCGCTTTCGACCTGCTCGGCGGCGCGGTCCCAGGAGCGCTCCTTCACGAACTCGACCCCGGTCTGTGAGCGTCGTTGCCACAACTCGGGGCTCTCCAGCAGCCGTTCGACGTGGCCGGCCAGCGCGTGACTGTCGAACTCGCTCAGCTCGACGGGGCCGTCGCTGCCGAAGACAGACTCGGCGCTCGCGCCTTCGAGATCGACGCACGGCAGTCCGCACGCGAGCATCTCCTGCGGGATCAGCGAGTAGTTGGTCATCGAGAGGCAGAGCCCGACGCTGGCCTGCGAGAAGAGGCGCGCCAACGTCTGCGGGCTGGCTACGCCGAGGTGCTCGTAGGGGAACGGCGTTCGCATCTCATACTGCTCGCCGAACATCACGATGCGCGTCTGCGGCCGGCGGCGGTGGAGCTCGTGCAGCGCCATCAAGCCGAGCGCCACGGCACGACGCGGCGTCGTCGAGCGGCAGTAGTAGACGACGGTGTCGCGCTCGCGCTCGACGGCGTGCGGGAAGTACACGTCGTGGTCGACGCCGTAGTCGAAGACCTCGGCCGTCCCGCCGTAGCGCTCCACGTACAGGTCCCGCAGCCAGGGGCTGCCGCAGACGCCGTAGAGGCCCTGTCGGTAGGTGTCGGCCGCCCACACCGACTCCACCGAGGTCGGGAAGAACTCCGGCTCGTGGTCGTTGACGAGGTACGCGCGCGCGCGTACGGTCGGCAACTCGAGCGCCGCGTAGACGGTCTCCCAGCCGGTCGCGACCACGACATCCGCCCCGTACCAGTGCTCGAAGCCCTTGTGGACGGGCGCCGCAACCGGCGCGAACTGCTCCCTGACCGCTGCGCGGATGACCCCCGGCCACTCGTGCCGGCGGTGTCCGAACACGTCTTCGACCCAGATCGAGCAGGTGTGCCCGGCACGCTCGAGGCGGTGCGTCAACTGGAAGATGATGTTGTGACCTCCGCTGCCCGCGCCGAAGGGCGGGATCACGAAGGCGACGTGGAGCGGGGTCCGCTCCGCCATGCCGGGCAGGGGCTCGGACAGCGGCGCGGGTCCCTCGCGCAGCACGCGCGAGATCTTGTCGTACTCGTGCGCGGGGATCTGGGCCGGCAGCGGGATGCCGGCCACGCGTCCCGGCTGGACTGGGGCGGTCTCGGTCTCGGTCTCGGTGGGGGCGTAGTCGCTGCGCTCGAAGGACATGCTCTTGCGCACTACGCGCGGCAGCGCGGCGGAGCGCGAGCCGAGTGCGGAGGAGGCCTTGCGACCCGAATGATGGGCCAGCGAGCGGGCGCTCCAGCGCAAGCGCGCCGCCGGCGGATAGCCCGCCTTCTGCATCCAACGGACGTCGGCGCCGACCAGCGCCCGCACGTCTCCCAGGACGGCGCGTGGGTCGAACGGCTCGACGTGGCCGATCGAAGCGCGCAGGCCACGGTACTCGTCGAAGTAGCGTCGCATGAAGTCCACGGTGCCGTAGTCGTGCGCGTGCAGGACCGCGGCTTCGGGTTGGTAGGCCTTCTTCCAGCCGGCGGCGAGCATGTCGGCGCCGAACGCCTGGTCCTCGGCATAGGCCAGGTCGCGGAAGCGAACCTGCTCCCAGCAGGCGCGGCGATAGCACGCGTTGACGTTCGAGAGGAACGAGCTGTCGCCGGGCTCTTGGACGACCGGGCCGCCCGCCGGGGAGAAGCCGGCGAAGAACTCGGTCAGCTCACGCGCGATCATCGGGCTGGTGTCCTGGCGCGGTCGGTGCGGGCCGTAGACGGCCCCGATCCGCTCGTCGAGCGCGAACGCCTCGCGTAGCGCCGCGAGCCAGCCCGGCAGCGGCGTCGCGTCCTGGGTCAGGAAGCAGATCAGCTCACCGCGCGTGTGTTCGGCGCCTAGGTTGCGCGTGCGCCCGTGCCCGAACGAGCTCGGCTCGACCCGGAGCAGCTCGACGCCGGCCGCGCGTGCGATCTCCGGCGAGCCGTCGCTTGAGCCCGAGTCGATCACGAGCACCTCGTCTGGCCGCTCGCCGGCGAGCGCGTCGAGCAGCTCCCGCAGGTAGCGCCGGCCGTCGAGTACCGGGATCACGACCGACGTGCTCGGGGGGCTCGACATCGGGCTCAGGAACGCACGGCCCGCAGCGCTTTGCGCAGCAGCCGCAGCGGAGTGCGCCCAGCCCGCAGCACAGCACGCAGGCGATCCGCGCCCGGTCTGCGCATGAGCTCGTTGAGGTCGATGTGCCAGCGATCGAGCCAGTACGCCCGCTCCTGCCACTCCGCGACCGCGCTGTTCGCCTGCGCTTGGACTTGCACCAGCTCGAGTTCGAGCGCCGCCAGCCGCGCTCGTAGCCGCTCGACCTCTTGCTGGAGCTGCTCGTCGGTCGCGCTGCTCACAGATTCTCCGCGATGCGCACGGCGGCGCGGTTGAACACCAGGAAGCCGGCGACGAACACCGCCAGCACGATCGCCAGCGGCTCGAGCAGCGCCGCCCAACTACCGAGCGCCTGGCCGGCACCGGGGGTGGCATGGGTCACGAACGCGTGGCGGAACTGCTGCAGGGTCACCGCCAAGGGGTTGAGCATGTAGACGTGCAGCATCGTGGTGCTGAGCTTCCCGCGGATCGTTTGCAGCGAGATGATCACTGGCGAGGCGTACAAGAGGATCTGGCAGGTCACTTCCCAGATCGGCTGCACGTCGCGGAAGTGCACGAACAGCGCCGACAGCAGCATCGAGACGCCGGCGGCGAATACGACCAGCCCGCCGATGATCAGCGGCAGCTCGAGCCAGCTGAGCTTCGGATCCACGCCGGAGGCAAGCCCGAAGATCGCGACCACGATCAGGTTCAGGCCCAGGTTGAAGAGGGCCAGTAGGACGACCGAGAGCGGGATCACCATGCGCGGGAAGTGGATCTTGCGGACCAGGTTCTCGCGGTCGACGATGCATCGCACGGAGCCGGTCGTCGCTTCGGTGAAGAAGGTGAACAAGACGATCGAGCCGAGCAGCTGCACGCCGTAGAAGTCTTCGGCGTGGCTCGTGTCGCGGTTGACGTGCGCGACCTTCGTGAAGAACAGCCACAGCACGCCGAAGAACAGCAGCGGCCGCACCAGCGTCCACAGGTATCCGAGGGCGGAGCCGAAGAAGCGCAGCTTGAATTCGGTGCGGGCGAGCGTGAACGTGAGCGCGCAGAAGCGCGAAAAGTCGCCGCCCAGGGCTGACGGCCCGTGCGGAGCCTTGGCGCGGTACTCGGCGCCCTGAGGCAGGTGGATACTCTCACTCGCGCTCATCGCCGCTGAATCCTTACCTCTACCGGCATCTCCAGGATGCCCCCGGTGGCCGCGCCGTGGATCAGCACCGATGCCATGTCTTCCGCGACGACGAGGGCGTCGGCCCCGGTGCCGGCGCGGGCGAGCGACGGCGTGAGTGTGTAGCGGCTGGCTGTCAGCCAGCTCGGCATGGCGAACCTGGCGACGACCGTTTCGCCCGCGTGGAAGCCTCCGCTCGTGGCGCCGTGCTGGTCGCTGCGGGCGACCACGATCGTGTGGCCGAGCTCGTTGCGTAGCGTGGCAGCGAATACGGGGTCGTCCAGATCCTCGCCCACGCGCACCTCGAAGCACATGCTCAGCGCCTCCTCGCGACTGCTGCTCGTCACACGCTCGCCGCTCGTGCTCTCGAACCAGGCGTCGAGGATCGCCGTACCGGAGCCCGGCGCATCCGCCCCCTGCGGCGCCTCGTAGGGCAACTGGCCGAAGTTGAGCTTGTGGTAGGCCCGGGCGATATCGCGCGGCGCGCCAATCTCGATCATGTTGCCGCGCTCCATCAACATCGCCCGGTCGCAGAAGCGCTCGACCGAGAACATGTCGTGCGAGACGAACACGATCGTCTTGCCGGCACGCTTCAAGCGGAAGAACTCGTCGAAGCACTTCTGCTGGAAGGCGGCGTCGCCCACGGCCAGGACCTCGTCGATCAGGAAGATGTCGGCCTCGACCTCGATCGCGGTCGCGAACGCGAGGCGCACGAGCATCCCGGACGAGTAGTTCTTCAGCTTGAGATCGACGAACTCCTCCAGCTCCGCGAAGGCGAGCACGTGCTCGAAGCGCTGCTTGGCCTGGCGGCGTGAGATGCCGAGCATGATCGCGTTGATGATCACGTTGTCGCGGGCGGTCAGGTCGGGGTTAAAGCCAACGCCGAGCTCGATGAAGGGCGACAACCGCCCGGCGATCGCGATGCGCCCTTGATCGACGCCGTAGATGCCGGCGATGCACTTCAGCAGCGTGCTCTTGCCGCTCCCGTTGCGTCCGACGATCCCGAAGAACTCGCCCTCGGCGATCTCCAGCGAGATCTCGCGTACCGCGTTCAGCTCGTCGTATTCGGTGCTCCGGAACGGATGCAGCACCCGCTCCTTCAGCGTCGAGTACTGCTGACGCGGGAGGCGAAAGGTCTTGCTCACCGCCTCGATCGACACGGCCGCGGGTCGGACAGGGAGAGCCGCCTTGGGCGTGCTCGCCGGACGTATGGTCGTGGTCGACAAGGTCTTAGAACGCTAGCAACCGTATGGGTCGCGGTCACGGCCCGCGGGGCCGGCGACTTGCGCCTTCCCCAGTCGACGCGCCCACCACAGAGGACACTTGGCGAAGCGGGGAGTTGCGGCGCCTTCCTGGCCTGGCACACGCGCGCTGTCGCCGTGCAGTCGTGCTGCGGTCGCTATCTTCCCGCAGATGCCCGAGCGGGTGGTGCATCCGGCTCACGACGGACCTCTGCGATGAGCCCTCCGAGCGACGCCTCAGGCGAGGAACCTCGCCTGATCGAGTGGACGGGCGAGCGCTGCGTCCCATGGGTCGCGGATGTGGCGATGCTGTACGAGCACTTCCACCGCTATCTGTGGGTGCGCCCGCTCGTCGCCGGACGCACGGTGCTCGACCTCGGCAGCGGCGAGGGCTTCGGCGCCGCGATCCTCGCGAGCTCCGCGGAGCGGGTGGTGGGCGTCGACGTCGACGCCGACGCCGTCGAGCACGCGGCGCGCAAGTACGCCGGCGAACGCTTGCGTTTCCAGCGCGCCAGCGCGCTCGACCTGTCCGAGTTCGCCGAGGGGAGCTTCGGCGTGGTCGTCGCGTTCGAGGTGATCGAGCACGTGGACGACCACCAGCGCGTGCTGGCGGAGGTCGATCGCGTGCTCGCGCACGACGGCCTGCTCGTCATCTCGACGCCCGACCGGGACGCCTACCGCGAGGCGTCGGGACACGTCAACCGGTTCCACGAGCACGAGCTGACGATCGCCGAATTCCGCGAGCTGCTGCTCGGTCGCTTCGAGCACGTCTCGACGTGGGGACAGCGCACGATCACGGGTTCCTACTTGCACGCCCTCGAAGACACTGCGGGCGACGGCGGGTCCTCGCAGGCGCAGGGCCTATTCGTCAAGCGCTCGGCGGACGGGATCGAGGTCGAGCACCCGCTCCCGATCTTCTGCGTGGCTGTCGCCTCGCGCACGGCGTTGCCCGCGGTACCGGTCTCGTCGACGCTCGCCGACGCCCATCTGGAGCTGGTCGAGGAGACGGCACGGGCGTATGCCAGTTCGGTCGCCGAGCGCGACGCGCTGCTGGGCGAGGTCCACGAAGAACTCAACGAGGCCAACCGCACGCTCGAGCAGAAACGCGCCGAGGCGCTCGCGCTCGGCGACGAGCTGGTCGAGTTGCGCCACGAGCTGCAGCTGATCGAGGAGTCGGTCAGCTGGCAGGCGCTGCAGCGAGCCAAAACCGCGATGCGCCGTCTCCTCGATGAGCAGTCGCCGTTGGCGCGATCTCTCAGCGCGAGCTTGCGCCTGCTGGGCCGGCTGCTGTCTGGCTCCCGCTAGTCGCTTGGCGGCCGGTCGTCCGCGAGCCGCCACAGGCGAGGCTCGCCCGTCGCGGCGGGCAGCGTGGCCAGCGCGGCGACAGCGTGCGCGCCGAGTGCCAGCTCCTGGATCAGCGGCTTATCCTCGAGCTGGGCTGGCGCGACGGCGCCGAGACACTTTTGGTGAGCCTCGCGTCTGACCCAGAGACACAGCAGCTCCCGCTGAGCGGTCGGCGGCGGCAGAGCTTCCAGGCGCGTCGCCGCATCCGCACCGAAGGCCCGCCGCGCGACGCTCACCGGATCGCGCGGGCCTGCGCGCTCGAAGAGCTCCACGTCGATCCCCACTCGCCCACGGTCGCGTACGGCGATCAGCTCGACGTCGCCGGAATGGGAGAGGTTGAACGAAGGCCCTCCGGCTTGGAGGCATGGCTTTCCCAGCGGCTCAGCCGCGATGCGCAGCGCGTGCGGTTGGACGCCCACGTAGCGAGCCAGGACGATCCGCAGCGCCACGCGCGAGCGCGCCCAGCGCTCGCGGGCCTGCGGTCGGGCGATGCGAGCAGCGCGCGCGTGCTCGTCAGCCGAGAGGAACGTCCCGAGGTCGCGCGCCACGCCCAGCTCCACCCACCAGACGTGCACCTGGTCGTCTGAGAAGACGGGAGCCTCGGGGCCCAGTTGCCAGTCGTTCGCTGGCCGAAACGTCGAGTCAAGTGGGTTCTCGGTAAATCTGGCCACGGTACGTTCCGATCCTAGGTCTATGGAGATGGCCCTCGCAGGAGGCCGCGGACGCCTCGTCCGTGGCTTGCGCATCCCGTTGCTTGCCGCCGTTTGCGTGCTTGCCGTCGCGTGCTCGCTCGTAGCGGTCGCAGCGGCCGGCGCCGCCGAAGCAGGGCTCGCACTGCCGGGGCCAGAACCGGCGCAGTCCCCGACGCTGAAAGCCATCGGCACGCATTGGGTGCGGATGTTCCTCACCTGGCCCGACATCGAGCCCAGCCGCGGCGTCTACGCGCAGGATTGGCTGGAAACCTACGAACGGGCCTTCCGTTCGCTTCCTTCCGGCACGAAAGTGCTGCTCGACGTGGTCGACTCGCCGAGTTGGGAGACGGGCTCCGGCGATGAACACATGCCGCCGGCGAACCCCGAGGACTACGCGGCGCTGGTCGGGATGCTCGCGCAGCGCTTCGGTAGCTCCGTCAGCGCGTATGAGATCTGGAACGAGGAGGACGCTCCGATCTGGTGGACCGGAGCCCCCAACCCGACCGCCTACACGCAACTGCTGCAGGCCGCCTACCCGGCGATCAAGTCGGCCGACCCCTCCGCGGAGGTCGTGCTCGGCGGTATGACGGGTAACGACTTCGAATTCCTCGAAGGTGTCTATGCGGCGGGCGGGAAGGGCTACTTCGACGCCGTCGGCGTCCACACCGACACGGCGTGTAACAAACTCTCGCCCTACGAATTCCTGCGCGGCGCCGACGGGCGCATGATCGCGGACTCGTTCCTGGCGTATCGCGAAGTCCACTCGGTAATGCTCGCCAACGGCGACGACAAGCCGATCTGGATGACCGAGTTGAGCTGGCGTACGAGCGAAGCGACCTGCGCGGAAGGCCACTGGGCCGGCGTGACCGCGGCGGGCGTCAGCGACGAACAGCAGGCGCGCTTCCTACATCAGGCCTATCACTGTCTGAGCGAAAACCCGTACGTGCAGGTCGCGCTGTGGTTCCCGCTGATGGACGAAGGCGCGGACTTGTCGGGGCTGATCCGGTCCGACGGCTCGCACAAGCCGTCGTACGCGGCGATGCGCGAATACGCCACGCAGGGCGACACGCTGCACGAAGCTTGCGGCAATTTCACCGGGCCGAAGATCACGGTCGCCTCGCCGACCAACGGCATCCGCTACAGCGGCCCGCTGCCGATCCACGTCTCGGCCGCAAGCTCCTACGGAGTAGCGCGCATCCGGCTCGAGATCGACGGCAAGCTGATCCGCAACTACGACGACTCGAGCGACCCGGCCTCGCTCTCGGGGGCGCTGGAATGGCAGGGCGCCAAGCACATCGCGTTCGGCAAGCACACGCTGACGTTCCTGGCCTACGACAAACAGCGCAACGTCTCGGAAACGTGCATCGCGATCGAACACGTGCACGTGACGAAGAAGAAGGCCAAGAAGCACAAGCACAAGAAGCCCA
>DASXER010000018.1:0-4148 GCA_036490015.1 Solirubrobacteraceae bacterium
CGGGCTTCTGCGCGGCCACCTACCAGCGCGGGATAGGAGTGGTCCAGATCCCCACGACGCTCGTCGCCCAGGTGGATTCGGCGTACGGTGGCAAGACGGGCGTCGACCTGCCCGAGGCCAAGAACTATGTAGGCGCCTACCATCAGCCGGCCGGGGTGCTGACCGACCCCGACGCGCTGGATAGCCTGCCGGCGGCGGAGCGGGCGGCAGGCTGGGTCGAGGTGCTGAAGACCGGGCTCATCTCCGGCGGGCCGCTGTGGGACGCGGTCAGCGAAGGCTGCGACGCCGACGAGCGCATGATCGGCGAATGCGTGCGCACCAAGCTCGCGACCGTCGCCGCCGACGAGCGCGACGGCTCGCGCCGGCAGGTGCTGAACCTCGGCCACACCGTCGGTCACGGGATTGAGGCCGCGACCTCCTACAGCCGCTACCGCCACGGCGAGGCGGTTGGGCTCGGGCTGCTGGCCGCCCTGCGCCTGTCCGGCCAGCCCGAGCTGCGTGAGCTGGTCGAGCAGCTGCTGGCCGAACGCTCACTGCCCGTCAGGATGGCGAGCGAGGTCGACGTGGATGACGTGATGCAGGCGATCGGATCCGACAAGAAGCGCCTCGGCGGGGCGGTGCCGTTCGTGCTCGTGCGCGCCCCCGGCGAGGTTGAGCCGGGCTTCGAGCTGGCGTCAGAGGACGTGCGCGCCGCCGTCGAGGAGCTGGTCGGGCGATGAGCGAGCGGCGCTGGTGGATCGCGGTCGTGCACGGCGTTAACCTCGATCAGCTCGGGCGGCGCGACGCCGGCCATTACGGCTCGCTGACGCTGCCGGAGCTGGAGGGGCGGATCTCCGCGGACGCGCGCGAGCTTGGACTCGAAGTGAGCTTCTTCCAGAGCAACCACGAGGGCGCGCTGGTCGAGCATCTGCATTCGCTGCGCGGGAACGCCGACGCGATCCTGATCAACCCCGGCGCCTGGACGCACTACGCGTGGGCCATCCGAGAGGCGCTTGAGATAGCCTCGCTGCCGGCGCTCGAGATCCACTTGTCAGATGTCGAACGCCGCGAGCCCTGGAGGCAGGTGTCGGTCATCGAGGATCTCTGTTTCATGAAGATCGCCGGACGCGGAGCGGACGGCTATCGCGATGCGCTCGAGGCGCTGCGCGAGCGCTTGGGCGAAGGAGGCGACGCGAATGAGTGACGTCGCGAGCAACGGCGCCAGCCCGAGCCGCGTCGAACGGCTGGCGGGTGGGCTGGGAGGCATGGGCGTCGACGCGATCGTCGTCCAGGCGCTCGTCGACGTCCGCTACCTGACGGGCTTCACCGGTAGCAGTGGCCTCGCGCTGATCGCCGCCGACGGGCAGCGAGAGGCGATCGGCGCCGATCGCTTCCTGACCGATTTTCGCTACGTCTCGCAGGCGGCGGCGCAGGTGCCGGCGACGCTGCTGCGCGAGATCGTCACCGGCGAGCTGTTGGAGGCCGTCCCCGGGCTGCTGCAGGCAGGCAGCGGACGACTCGGCTTCGACGACACGCAGATGACGGTGCGTGAGCACCGCAAGCTTTCAGAGCAGCTGTCCGGTGGCTGGGAGCTGGTGCCGTGCCAGAACGCGGTGCAGGGCCTGCGCGCGGTCAAGGATGCCCAGGAGATCGCGAAGATCTCGGCTGCCTGCAAGCTGGCTGACGAAGCGCTCGAAGCCGTGCTCGAAGATGGCCTCGCGGGCCGCACGGAGCGTGAGATCGCGAGCTCACTGGAGCAGCGAATGCGTGACCTCGGCGCCGAAGACGCGAGCTTCTCCTCGATCGTCGCATCGGGACCCCACGGCGCCCTGCCACACGCCGAGCCGCGCGAGGAGAAGATCGCCAAGGACGTGCTCGTGACGATCGACTGGGGCGCCCGCCACGAGGGCTACTGCTCGGACTGCACCCGCACCTTCGCCACCGGCGAGGGCATCTCCGCGAAGGCGCGCGAGGTCTACGGGCTCGTGCTCGCGGCGCAGGAAGCGGGGCTAGAGGCCGTCAAGGCCGGGCCGAGCGGCAAAGACGTCGACGCGGCCGCACGCGGCGTCATCGAGGCCGGCGGGCACGGCGAGCACTTCGGGCACGGTCTCGGGCACGGCGTCGGGCTCGAGATCCACGAGGGGCCGCGGCTTTCGCGCATGGCGCCCAGCGATCCGCTGGTCGAGGGCAACATCGTCACGATCGAGCCAGGCGTCTACCTGCCCGGCGAGCTGGGCGTCAGGATCGAGGACCTGGTGGTCGTGCGCGAGGGCGCTCAGGAAGTGCTGACGAGGCTGTCCAAGGCCCTAACGGTCGTCTCCTGACGAAGCTCGGGCCGCCACTTCGGCGGCGCGTGCAGCAGTCGCACGGCGAGGACGAGCGCGAGCGGTACCGTCCAGGCCAGGAACGCGGCGGCCTGTACGTCGGCGTCCCAGTGTTCAGGACCCCACACGAAGCTGAGCCAGGACAGCACCGTGCAGCCGAGCGCCAAAAGCGGCGGCGATGGGACCACGCGCGGACGGCGCGTCTCCCACGCCAGCAGCGCGAACAGGAACGGCACGACGTAGTAGGAGATATCCCAGGTGTCGAGCATGCAGCGCGCAAGCAGCACGAGCGCGAGCGCTAGGAGTGCCTCTCGTTCGGGGAGCGCCGCGCGGCGAGCCCTGGGCCAGAGCGCGAGCGCGAGCGCGACGCCAAACGCCAGCACGGCGGGGTGGCTGATGGCGCCGATCCAGGAGGGCGCGGTGCGATAGCCGGGCTTGGCGCTGCCGAACAGCCCGTGCACGACGACGCCGTGGTGGCCGAGGAACCACCAGACCTGCCAGGGCTGGAAGATCTGTGACGTGGTCGAGGCGGCGGCTTTTGTGCCGGCGGCAAAGCCCCCGCCCGAGACGAGCAGCAAAGGCGCGAGCACGACGCCGGCGGCGAATGCGCAGCCGAGCAGGGCGAGTCGGCGCTGGCGGCCGGGCGGCAGCGCCAGCAGCGTCGGTCCGGCTGCCAGCAGCGCCCACTCCTTGTTGGCGACCGCGAGCCCGACGAGCGCACCGGCGAGCAGGGCGCCGCGGCGCCGGTCGCCCAGTCGGCACGCGAGCGCCACCGCGGCTACGCAGATGCTCCCGCCAAGCACGTCCTCGGGGTGGCCGATTTCGAGCGCCTTCAGCGTCAACGGGTTGGCCACGCAGATGCCAAGCGCGGTGGCGCGCGCGAGCCGCGAGGCCCCACGAGCACGCATTCCAGCCACGAGCCAGACACCGAGCGCGGCGCTCGCCAGCAAGCAGGGGACGGCGACGGCACGGTAGACGGCCAGCGACCCGCCGCCCCAGAGGCCGGGCAGGAGGGCGAACGGCGCCCGCTCGATCAGCGAGCCGCCATAGGCCGGCGCGAGGCGCAGGAACTCGGCGACGTGGCCATGGACGAGCGCTTCGAGCGAGGCCTGCGCCTCGACTTCGTAGTCGGTCCAGGCGAAGCCGGACAGTCCGAGCCAGGCCAGCGCGAAGCAACACGCGAGCGCCAGCAGCGAGGTGACAGCGTTGGCACGCAAGAATGCCCGCACGGTTAGTCATCGGCGCGGTCTAGAGGCAGCTTGAGGCCGATGCGCGACGTTCGACGGGCTTGAAAGACGGGCCGCAAGGGTAGAGAGCACGACGCGGCTCGTCCACACCTGCGCCGGGGTGTCGGCGAAATACCGGTCTCGGCCGAAGAACTCGCTGGCTTCGTCGAAACGGTCTTGGGCGCGACGGGCGCCAAGCAGGTCGACATCGTGGGGCACTCCCAGGGCGGCATGATGCCGCGCTACTACCTGCGCTTCCTAGGCGGTGCCAGGAAGGTTCACACGCTGGTTGGTCTTGCGCCCACCAATCACGGCACGACGCTGAACGGGATCTTCACGCTCGGCGACTTCTTCCCGGGTGCCGACGCGTTCCTCGGGGCCTGCCCGGCGTGCGAAGAACAGGCGGCCGGCTCACCGCTGCTGACGAAGCTCAACGCCGGCTCCGAAACGGTGAAGGGCGTCGACTACACCGTGATCGAGTCCAACAAAGACGAGGTCGTGACGCCGTACACCTCGGCTTTCATGAGCGGCAAGAAGGTGACGAACGTCCTGCTTCAGGAACAGTGCGCCGTGGATCAGGGCGAGCACCTGTCGATGCCCTACGACCACATCGCCGACG
>DASXER010000046.1:0-4932 GCA_036490015.1 Solirubrobacteraceae bacterium
CGAACATCGGACCGGAGCTGCTTGCCGAGCTGGCGCAGATCGAGCACATCGACGCCGTCAAGCAGGCCAACGCGCAGGAGCTGCAGATGATCGATGGCCTCGACCTGTACGCCGGCGACGACGGAACGCTCGCGCGGGCGCTGGAGCTGGGTGGCGCGGGCGGGGTCTGCGTGTCCAGCCACCTGGTCGGCAACGAGATGCGCCAGATGGTCGACGAGCCCGAGCGGCGCGCCGAGATCGAGGCCTCGCTGCGCGACGTCTACGAGACCCTGTTCATGACCGCGAGCCCGACCTGCACGAAGGCGGCGTTGAACCTGCTCGGACACGACGTCGGCGGCCTGCGCTTGCCGCTGGTCGAGGCGACCGCGGTGGAGACGGAGGCGGTGCGCACGATGCTCTCCCGGCACGGGCTGTTGGCCGGCACACCCGCGTGAGCGGCAAGCTTCGCGTCCTGCCCCTGGGCGGCCTGGGGGAGATCGGCAAGAACATGACCGTCGTCGAGTACGACGGGCGCATCGTCGTGGTCGACGTCGGGTTGCGCTTCCCGACGCCGGAGATGGTCGGCATCGACCTGGTGCTGCCCGACTTCACCTACCTGCGCGAACGCGCCGAGGACATCGAGGCGATCGTCGTCACACACGGCCACGAGGACCACCTCGGCGCGCTGCCGTGGGTGCTCCGCGAGCTGGGCGCCAAGGGCGACCCGGACGCCGCCCCCCCGATCTACGGCGGCGCGCTGACGATGGCGATGGCGCGCTCGAAGCTCGACGAGCACAAGCTGGGCGACGTCGAGTTGACCGAGGTCGAGTCGGGCGAGGAGCTGGACCTCGGCCCCTTCGGCTTCGAGATGATCCACATGACGCACTCGATCCCCGACTCCAGCGCGGTCGCGCTGACGACCGAGCTCGGCACGGTGCTGATCACCGGCGACTACAAGTTCGACCAGACGCCGGTCGACGGCTCGCCGGCGGACGTCTCGCGCCTGGCGGAACTGGGACGCGACGGGGTGCTGCTGCTGTGCGGCGACTCCACGAACGTCGACCGCCCAGGCTTCTCGCCGTCGGAGTCGGTCGTCGGCCCGCACCTGGAGGAGGTGTTCGCCCGCGCGGAGGGCCGGATCATCGTCACGAGCTTCGCCTCCAACATCCATCGCGTTCAGCAGGTCGTCGACGCCGCCGAGGCGCTCGGTCGCAAGGTCGCGCTGGTCGGCCGTTCGATGCGCAAGAACGTCGGCATCGGGCGTCAGCTCGGGCACATCGAGATCCCCGACGGGATGCTCGTCGGCCCGCGTGAGATCAACGACTTCCCCGACGAGCGCGTCGTGATCATCTCGACCGGCTCGCAGGGCGAGCCGCTGAGCGCGTTGCGCCGCATGGCCTACCGGGATCATCCGCAGGTCGAGCTGAAGCGCGGCGACAGCGTCGTCTTCAGCGCCACGCCGATCCCGGGCAACGAGCGCGCGGTGAACGAGACGATCGACCGCCTGTACCACATCGGCTGCGACGTGATCACGCCGCGTGAGGCGCCCGTCCACGCCTCCGGCCATGGCTACGCCGAGGAGGTCAAGCTGATGCTGAACCTCGTCAAGCCCCGCTACGTGATGCCGTTCCACGGTGACTTCAAGCGGCTCCGCCTGCACGCGCAGCTGGCCGAGGCGGTAGGTGTCGAGCCACAACGGATCTTCCAGGGCGACAACGGCTTGCCGCTCGACATCGACGCGCGCGGCGCGCGTTTCGGCGAGCCAGAGCAGGCTGGCATGGTGTTCGTCGACGGCGTCGAGATCGGCGACGTGGCCGACGTGGCGCTGCGTGACCGCCGGATGCTGTCGGCCGACGGCATCTTCATCGTCGTGGTGACGGTCTCAGAGCAGGACGGCAGCTCGGTCGCCGACCCCGAGGTGATCACGCGCGGCGTGCCGTTCATGGACGAGGCTTCCGAGCTGGACGAGGAGATCAAAGTCACGGTCGAGGCGTCGCTGGAGCGGGCGGCGCGCGAGCAGGTCCGCGAGGTCGACCTGTTGCAGCAGGCGCTGCACGACGACCTAGCCAAGCTGATCTACGACCGGCTCAAGCGCCGGCCGATGGTCCTGCCGGTCGTCGTCGAGCTCTGACGGCGGCTGCCCCGGCAGGCGTACGACGAAGCGTGCGCCCGTCGCGCCCGTGGCGGGCGGCTGCAGGCTGACGTCGCCGCCGTGCGAGCGGGCCACGGCCTGCACGATCGCGAGCCCGAGGCCGAACGAGCCGCCGCGGTCGCCGGCGCCGCGCACGAAGCGCTCGAACAGGGTGGGGGCGATGTCCTCGGGCACACCGGGGCCGTTGTCGGTCACCTCCAGCGTGACCCAACCGTCGGGCTCGGTATGGCTGGAGACCTTGATCTCGGTGCCGTCGGGCGTGTGGCGCAGCGCGTTCTCGATCAGGTTGATCGCGAGGCGGTGCAGCTCGTCGCCGGCACCCGTCACGACCGCGCCGTGCACGTCGAGCACGATCTCGTGCGCGCCGCTGACCGGTCCCAGCTCGGCGGCGGCTTCGACCACGATGTTCGCGAGGTCGCATGGCTCACGCGGTTCGGTGCGGGCGGCGTCGGTGCGCGCGAGCAGCAGCAGGTCGGCCACCAGCCGGCGCATACGTCGCGAGGAGCCGAGCGCCGAGCGAGCGGCTTCGCCCTGTTCGCCGTGCAGCGAGTCGGCCAGCAGCTCCAGGTTCGCGAGCACGCTCGTCAGCGGCGTGCGCAGCTCGTGCGAGGCGTCGGCGACGAAGCGCCGCTGGCGGCGCAGCATCGCCTCGGTCTCGCCGCGTGCGGCGTCGAGCTCTCGGAGCATCGCCTGCAGCGTGCGTGCCAGCTCGGCGACCTCGTCGTCCGCGATCGGCTCGGGCATACGTTGCGAGGGGTCGCGCGTGCGCGCGATCTCGGCCGCCGTCGAGGTGAGCGTCGCGATCGGCTTCATCGCGCGGCGCCCGATCGCTAGTCCGGCCATGAGCGCGAACACGCTGCCGCCGAGAACGCCTAGGAGCAGGAACAGCTCGACGCGGTGGACCGTGGCCTCGGTGTCCGAGAAGCGCCTGCCGTACTGGAAGATCAGCTCCCCGTAGCGCACGCCGTCGGGGCTTTTGACTTCGACCGGCAGGCTGAAGACGCGGTAGCCGTTGACGTTGTGCGGCTCGTCCTCCGGCGGCCCCAGCGACGGCGCATTGTGCGGGTACTGCTCGAGCACGCGGCCTTCCAACGCGAGGATCTTGATGACCGAGCGTTCGCTGGCGGAGGCGACGTCTTCCAGCGGCGGCGTGATGCGGTAGGTGCCGGCCGTGGTGTCGACGGTCGCCTTGAGGCGGAGCGGGAGCTGACGGGCGGTGCTTTCGACCTGGCGGTTGAAGTCCGAGCGGATGCGGTGGACGGTCAGCGAGCCGATCGCGATCGCGAACGCGCACAGGATCACGAACGTCAGCAGCGCCGAGACGACAGCCAGGCGCAGGCGGATCGGCAGCCGGTCGAAGCTGGCTGAGACGCGGGCGCCGGTCGCGCGCAGGCCGTCGAGCGATTTACGCGCGAAGGACGTAGCCGGCTCCTCTGATCGTGTGCAGTAGTCGGGAGTCGCCGTCGGCCTCTAGCTTGCGGCGCAGGTTGGACACGAACACCTCGATCGTGTTGGTCGTCGAGAAGGGGTCGTAACCCCAGACCTCGTCCAGCAGCCGCTGGCGTGAGATGACGATGCGCTCGTTGCGCATCAGGTACTCGAGCAGCTCGAACTCGCGCTGCGTCAGCTCGATCTCGCGCTCGCCACGGGTCACCTCGTGGGTGTCGGCGTTCAGCGACAGGTCTCCGACTCGCAGCGGCGCGGAACCGCGCGGCGGGCGCCGGCGCAGCAGCGCGCGCAGGCGGGCGAGCAGCTCCTGGCGCTCGAACGGCTTGACGAGATAATCATCAGCGCCGGAGTCGAGCCCCTCGACGCGGGAGTCGAGCGCGTCGCGCGCGGTCAGGATCAGGATCGGCACGTCGTCGCCCGCGCGCAGCGCACGCGCCACCTCCAGGCCGTCGAGCTTCGGCAGGCCGAGATCGAGGATCACGAGGTCGGGCGCGAACGCGCGGCCCTCCTGGAGCGCTACCTCGCCGTCGGCGGCGATGCGCACCTCGTAGCCCTCCATGCGCAGCGAGCGCTGCAGGGCCTGTGCGATGTCTTCGTCGTCCTCGACGACGAGGACGCGTGCTGCTCGTGAGAAGTCGTTCATGGTCTTTATGTAGCTGCGGGCGATAAAGCGATGGTAAGACGCAGAGACGATCGAGTCCACGGTCGTCTAGGCAGGTTCCGCGAGGTTGGCGTCGAAGTTGCGCACGATGGCCACCACACGTAAGCGCGCGCCCGCACGCGGGAAAGCTAAGAAATCGACGCCGGCACGGCGTGGCTCACGCGGGCCACGTGCTGGCGGAGGCGGGGGCGGACGCGGGGGCGCCAAGCGTCGCTCTGGCTCGCCTGGGCTGCGGATGCCGACGTTGCCGGTGCTCGACCAGCGCCAGCGCGACGTGCTCGGGCTGGCGGCGATCGCGGTCGGCGTGTACATGGGCGTTGTCCTGTACGGCTCGGGCGGCGACGCTGCTGGGGGTGGCTTGGGTCACGCGCTGGCGGTCGCTTTCGGCTGGCTGCTCGGTCGCGCGCGCATCCTCACGCCGGCGGCGCTTGCGCTCGGCGGCGGCGTGCTGCTGCTGTCACCCGTGCTGCCGGCGATCCGTCCGTTGCGCGCGGGCACGGCCTGCCTGTTCGCGGCGGTGACGATGGCGCTCGCGGCCGGCATGTTCGGGCTCAGCTCGGCGCCCGTGACCGGACGTTTGGCGTTTCACTCGGCGCACCTGCAGAGTCACGGCGGCGTCGTCGGCGAGGCGCTCTACCAGCTCACCCACCGCCTGGTGCAGAGCGCCGGCGTCGACATCCTGGTCGTCTTC
>DASXER010000050.1:0-4817 GCA_036490015.1 Solirubrobacteraceae bacterium
ACATCCTCGTCGCCAGGAACGGACAGCCCTACTTGGCTGACTTCGGCGTCGCGAAGATGCTCAGCGGCGAGAGCTTCACGGCGACGGGCGGCTTTGTCGGCAGCGCCAACTTCGCTTCCCCCGAGCAGGTGAAAAACGAGCCCCTGAGCCCGGCAAGCGACGTCTACGCGCTCACGGCTGTGCTCTTCCAGTGCCTGACGGGTGCTGTGCCATATCCGCGCGATTCGGAAGCGAGCGTGCTGGAGGCGCATTTGAACGAGCCCCCGCCGAGGTTCCCGGACGGTGCCAGCTCCCAGTTCCACGAACTGCTGGCACGCGGCATGGCCAAGCTTCCCGCGGAGCGCTTCGCGAGCGCCGGGGAGCTGCTCGAAGCGGTCGGCGTGTGCGTCGACGAGATGCCGGGCTTCATGCGTCGCAGAGTGCCGGCCTTCCCCGCCAAAGGGAGCGGAACGACTCGTGCGGAGATGATCATCGTCTCCAGCGAACTGAAGACGAAGGGTCCAGGCGGGCCGCGCTCGACGCCCTACCCAGCGCCTGTCTTCGACCCGCCGACAGTCTTTGGCAAGACCGGGTTCAGCGGAAGAGTCGCCGGCAAAGCTGTAGTTGGAGACACGGCGACCGGGAAGACCGTCGTCGGCAGAGCTCCACGGCGTACATGGCCGCGACGCCGGTCGCTGACGGCGATCGGGCTTGGCGTCCTGCTTGTCCTCGGCGCCGCCGTGTGGCTGGCACTCGGCAGCGGGTCCGGCGGTGGTCCGCTCGCCGCCACCCTCCGCAGCGGCCCGCTCGCGATCCAGAGCGGTGCCGGCTGGCGCTCGAGCGACTTCAGGCTCGAAGGCCTCGACCTCAGCTCGGCCGTGGCGGCTAACGTCGACGGCACACAGGTCGTCGCGGGCACGATCGCCAGCCCGGTGCCAGCGCCCGCGGACATCCCGACGTCGCTGCGGCGCGCATACGGAACGCCGAGCTCAACGGGCATCGTGCGGCCGTCGCTCGGTGCCGCCAAGCAGTACACCTGGTCCGGGCAGCGGGTTGCGCCGCTGCGCGTGATCGTGATCGCGACGAGCAAGGGCGAAGTCGCGGTCGCATGTAGCGCAGCCTCGCTGGGCGAAGCCGGTCGGATGAGCGCCGCTTGCGGTCAGGTCATCGAACGCGTCCGCATCGAAGGCGCCAGCGTCGAATATCCGGGTGCCGACCCCACGGTGGTCGATGCGCTGAACAGCGCGTTGTCGGCGAGGGCACAGGCGTCTACAGCTGATTTCGGGAGCTCGGAAACAGCACTCCAGTCGCGGGCCGCGTCACTCGCCGGCTTGGCGCGGGCTATCCGCCGAGCTGACAGCCACCTGCCGGCTGGAAATTACGGCCGCTACGCTCGGGACCTGAGCGCACTGTCAGTCGCGCTGACTAGTGAGGCAAGTCGCGTCGAGCGCATCTCTCGCGACGCCGCGGCAGGTAACCGAGGGGCATATGGAAAGGACCGCTCGAGCCTCGCGCAGGTGACGGCTCACGTTCGCGCCGCAGCTGACGCGTTCAGCCGCTTTGGCATTACGCCACCCGCCGTGCCGACAGTACGTCTTCCCGGCGTCCCCAAAAAGTCGACCGCCGCGACTGGGAGTAGTACGGAAACCCCGACCGCTACAACGGGTGAATCCGGCTCCATCGCGGCCCATCCCAGCGCTGGAGGCGGGCGCGGCGAAGTCGGAGAAAGCGCAACCGGTGAAGAAGCCGAAAAAGGATGATCAGATGAAGCTCGATGTCCGACGGATTCTCGGCGACCGCGCCGATCTGCTCGTCGTCGCTCTAGCAACGTGTTGCATCGGGCTGGCGGTGTGCGCAACGGTAGCTATGGCTACCGAGCAACCTTATGAATCGAGATGGACCGGCGAAAGCTGCTGTCGACACGAGACCGTCGAGGCGGGGGCGACCGAGCCCGAGTACTTCACGATGGAAAACACGGGCTCGGTGGAATGGGAAGGTCCGGAAAGCGCCACTATCGGCTTCGGTTCGAAGGGGACTGTCAAGAACGAAATCGAAGGAGGTAACGAGGGCGCACCGCCCAGCGAATTCCTTTCACCCAACTGGATCGGCCCGGTCCGTCCCATCCGGGGGCTCAAAAGCCTAGTACCGCACGGGGGGCGCTACAAGTTCGCGTTCGACATCACGGCGCCTGCCATCACCGAACGTCGCGAATTCATCGAAACCTTCGCCGTGGTCGCCGAGGGTGTCGCCTGGCTCGACGGCCAAGAAGGCTCGGCTCCCGGGCAGGATGTCTACCTGCCGATCATCGTGCTTCCCCAAGAACGGCCAAAGATCGGGATCACAATCGAACCGAGCGATGTGAAGCCCGGCGAAGCCTTCAACGTCAAAGTCCACGCGAGCGCTGTCGCCTCGCTGAACCACGTTGAAATCCACTATGGCTCTCAACGTCAGACAGGCGGGCCGACACGCAGTCCTGAAATCAAGAACGACGAGCAGGCAACGTACGTCGAAACGTTCTTCTTCACAGGAGAAGCAAGCGGAAAGACGCTTATCGCCACCGCGTACGACGACGCGAACCTGACATCAGAACCCGCGAGTCTAACGATCCGATCGCCTGAAGAAGAACAGAAACTCAAAGAAGAACAGAAGCTCAAAGAAGAACAGAAACTCAAAGAAGAACACGAACGCCTGGAAACAGCGCAGGCCAAGGAAGCGAAAGAACTGCAGGAAGCGGCAGAACAGAAGGCAGCCAACGCCCGAAAAGCGGCAAAGGAACAGCAGGAAGCGAAGGAACACAAAGAACAGCAGGAAAAAGAAGTTCGTGAAGCGGAAGAACGGGCTCACAAGGTCACCAACGAGCGCGTCGTGCCCTCGTTTCAGGTGGAATTCTTCAAACTTGTAGCTAGAACCGCGCGCGTCGAGGTAACCCATTTCATCGTCGAGAAGCTCACGGCAGGCGAGACCGTCGTCGCGCACTGCGCCGGCTGCACCGGAAAGGCGAAGATCGGCCCAGTCACGGCGAAGGGAAGAAAAGTCGTCTTCCAACTTGGCCAACTCGGCTTCGAGACCTCATCCCGGATCGTCGTGTACGTCACGGCCCCTAATAGCGCGGGACGCTACGAGACCTTCGGCTACAACCTGAGCACCCGCCGACTCAAGCGCTTGGGGAGCGGCTGCGTTACTTCGAGCACTCTCACGCACGTTCGGTGCCCGACGGGAGGCTAGGACAAGACGGTACCTGGTACTGGGCGGTCGTCTAACTGGGCGCGGATTGCCCCGTGGCCTAACCTGACCGCATGAAGGACTTCGCGCTGGCGGTGTTGGCCGCGCTTGTGATCTTCGTCCCGCTGCGTCTGGCGGGACGTTCGCTCGAACGCGCCGGACGCAAGCTGGAACGTCAGCGCGGCATCGACGTCGAGCAGCTGCGCCACGACCGCGACGGGCGGAGCCCCGAGCGACCCGACATCGGCCTCTAGGCGGCCGCCGCCCAGGGGCGATTTCGCGTCCGCGTTGACTCGCGCCCGTCGAGCAGCGAGAATCGCCCTAGATGGCCAACCCGGACCGCCTGACAGCGCTCGACTCGACCTTCCTGCACCTGGAGGACCACTCCCCGGCGCACATGCACGTGGGCTCGGTGATGGTGTTCTCCGGCAAGGCGCCGAGCCATCAGGAGCTGGCCGACCACGTCCAGTCGCGGCTGCATCTCGTGCCGCGCTACCGCCAGCGTCTAGCGCACGTGCCGCTCGGTCAGGGGCGGCCGATGTGGACCGACGACCCGCACTTCAACCCCTACTACCACATCCGCCACACCGCCCTGCCGAAGCCGGCGGACGACGCCGCCCTGAAGCGCCTGGCGGGACGCCTGTTCTCTCAGCGCCTGGACCGCTCCAAGCCGTTGTGGGAGATCTGGCTGGTGCAGAACCTGTCCGGCAACCGCTTCGCGCTGGTCGCCAAGACGCATCACGCGCTCGTCGACGGCGTGTCGGGCGTGGACATCACGACCGTGCTGTTCGACACCGCGCGCGACCCCTCCCCCGTCTCGCCGCCAACGCCCTGGAGCGCGAAGCCGCTGCCCGGGCCGGCGAAGCTGCTCGGCGAGGCGCTGCTCGAGCGCTCGACGATGCCCAACGAGATGCTGCGCGGCGCCAGGGCGCTGCTGCGCGCGCCCCGTCGTGTCGCCTCGCAGGTGCGCGACGGCCTCGTCAACGTCGGCGCGACGACGCTCGCGGGCGTGCGCGCGCCGGCGCCTCCCACCCCCTTCAACGTCGAGATCGGACCGCACCGGCGCTACACGTTCGTCGACGCCGACCTGGCGCGTTTCAAGGCGACCAAGGACTCGCTCGGCGGCACGCTCAACGACGCCGTGCTGACATCCGTCAGCCTCGCGCTCGGGCGCTATCTGCGCCGCGAGGGCGAGGACACGGAGGGTCTCGTGCTCAAGGCGATGGTGCCGGTGTCCGTGCGCACTAAGGAACAGCGCGGCGCGCTCGGCAACCAGGTGGCGGCGATGTGGGCACCGCTGCCGGTCGGGGTCGAGAGCCCGGCGGAGTGCCTGCGTGAGATCTCTGCCGCGATGGAGGAGCTGAAGAAATCGGGCCAGGCGGTCGGCGCCCAGGTGCTCACCAACCTGGCCGGCTTCGCCCCGCCGACGATTCTCAGCCAGGCCGCGCGGCTGCAGGCGCGCCAGCAGTACTTCAACCTCGTCGTCACGAACGTGCCCGGACCGCAGTTCCCGCTGTTCCTGCTCGGGCGCGAGCTGCACGGCTTGTACCCGGTCGTGCCGCTGGCCGCGCGCCAGGCGCTCGGCATCGCCGTCATGAGCTACAACGGCCACCTCG
>DASXER010000123.1:0-26660 GCA_036490015.1 Solirubrobacteraceae bacterium
TGCCGGCAGCGCCGTCGTCAAAGCCGGCGAAGAAGGCACCGGCGCGGAGCGGTGCGTCGTGACGGCGCCCTGATGGCGACCGTTCTTGTCACCCGCGCGATGGGCTTTCGTCCGCGAAGGCGTGGTGCCGGACGCCGGTGCCACGCTCGGCGACGCTTCAAGGCTCACCGACCCGGCAGGCGCTTCGCCGCCTCCGCCACCTCCGCCGCCGCCGGAGCCGCCTTGACCCGGCCCGTTCACCAACGCGGCGCCGATGATCGCCTGATCGCCCTGCCCGGGACCGCCGTAGCCGCTCAAAAGTGGGTTGGCACTAGCGGCGGACGGCGCGAGGGCCGCCAGCGCGAGCGTCAGGACTGCGGCTATCGGGGTTGTCTTGCGATGACTCCTCATGCATCCCTGCCTAGGGGGTTTCCCGCTCTCGCGAGCATCAGTGCCCGTTCTCCGTGCGATCGATCCTCGATCGGCCCCTGATCCGCTTCGGACGGGCGTCATCGGGGACTTCCGCCAGGAGCAAATTCGGATCAGCAAAGACCCGCGCTAACGCTACCGAACGAATGGTCAACTGTCGAGCAAAATTGCCTTTACTCGATCACGGACTACTCGAATGCTCATCAGAGTTTGCGAGCTTTGAGGAGGATCGAGCGGTTTAGTCCATCCACGCTCAGCTTCCCGCCCTTCCGGGCGATCGCGAGCGCTTCCGAGGGCAGCGGTTCGCGTGGGTTCAGCGCCGCGGCGCGCGTGAGCAGTGTCAGCGCTCGAACATGTTCGCCGCGCGAGGATGCGATCGCCCCCAGCTCGAGCGTGGCGTAGGCGTCTTCGGGGCTGCGCCCGAGCGCCAACGTGAACTGACGCGCCGCGCGCCCGGTTTCGCCGAATCGCAGCGCGATGCTGCCCGCCACGCGATAGGGCTCGTCGCTGAGCGGGTTGAGGCTGGCAGCTTCTTCCAGTCGCGCATACGCCTTGCGCGGCGCTCGCGGCCAGATGCGGGCGGCGCTCTGGACCTCCAGCTGGCTCAGCCAGGGAGACGCAAGCGAATAGATCGTTCCCAGCGCTAGGAGCAACAGCACCGCCGCGCCAGCCAGCGTCGCCCGCGATGCTCGCAGGCGCAACGACCGCCGCGCACGTTCGGAGCCTCCGTCAACCCCGGGCACATCATCCCCGTCCCCGTCCCCATCCCCGCGCGGCGCCAGCGAGCACGCGAGGCCCAGCAGGGCGAAGGCGGGCGCGCCGAGCCCCGCGAACTCCCACAGCCAGTCGACCGAGCCGTGCACGAACCAGTAGCCGAAGCCGGCGAGCGCCGCCGCCGCCACGGCCGCCGCGAGACGGTCGTCGTCCCGGCCGCGCCCAGCTCCACGCCCACGCAGCGCGCGGGCGACCGCCAGCAGGGCCGCGATCAAGCCGGCCACGGCGATCAGCGTCCCGACCAGCCCCGTCTCGACCAGCGCGCGCAGCTCGACGCTGTGCGGGTAGCGCGGCGTCTCGGTGCTGCGCCCGTGGCGCAGGTACTGCTGCTGGAAGTTGTCGACGCCGATTCCACCCACGGGATGGGCGACGAATTCGTTCAACGCGACGCGGTAGAAGTCGTAGCGGTTCGAGCCTAGGCCGCTCAGCAGACGGTCCTTGTCGGTCGTCGAGGTGTAGCCGCCCTTGAAGCTGTGCCAGGCTTTTTCGAGGCGCGTGACCGGGTTGCCGGCGGCGGCCAGCCCACCCGCGACGACGCCCACCAGGCACACGAGCGCGATCGCCGCCAGGCCACGGTGCACCCGCCGCTCGGAGTCGCCGGACAGCCGCGACCGCAGGCGCCCCTCCAGGAAGGCACCCACGCCCACGAGGACCGCCGCCACGACAGCGCTCGCAAAGCTCACCTTTACGGCGTGGTGAAGGGTCCCAAGCACGACTTCTTCGCCGTTCAGCCGGTCGCCGACACGCAGCACCGGCCGTGCCGCCAAGGCGATCGCGCCCCCCACGGGCACGAGCAGCACGAACGTGCGCACGCGTCCCGGCAGCAACGCGAACACGAGAACCAGGATCACTGGCGTCGCGAACAGCGAGCCGCGACTCTGGCTCAAGAGCGCCACGTCGGCCAGCAGCGCGGCCCCGCCGGCGAGCAACGCGCGCAGCGGCCACGTCAAGCGCTCGCTGCGCGCCATCAGCAGCGCGGGCCAGAAGGCCATCAGCCACTGCGCCGCGTTCGCGTTGGCGTAGCCGGTCGGGTATTCCAGGCGCCCACCGGGAACCAACGTCTGCAGCCCGGCGCTCGACGCGGCCTCCAGATGCAGAAGCGTGAACACGGCCACGCCCACGAGCGCGAGCACCCACCCCACGAGCAACAGCGCCGCGGTGCCCCCTTGCTGGCGCCAGCAGGCGAACAGCGCGAACACGAGCAGGTACAGGAGCGTGCGATCGGCTCCTTCCCAGGCTTCGGCGCTGACGCCGGCCCACAGGATCGTGAGGAAGCTGAAGGCCGTGTAGGCGGCTAGACAGCCGAGCGCGACGCGCACCGACAGCGGCAACGACGCCAGCCGCAGCGGCACGAGCCACAGCGCGAGCGCCAGTAGCAGCAGCACGATCAGGCCCCCGGGCGCCCAATGGGTCATTGGGAAGCCGGCCTGGTCGGTCGACCAGATGACGAACAGCACCAAAGCGCCGATGGCAGGCACGGTCGCCGGCGCGCGGCGCGCGGACGCCGTCAGGTTGGCCATCATCGCGCCCACCATAATCCCCACGGTGGAGGACTCCGCGCGGCTCAGGCATTTCTACGAGCAGGGCTACTCGCTGCCGGCCGGCGAAGCCGAGCGCTTCTCCCGCTGGCGCTCGCTCAGCGCGATCGGCAAGGCCGCGCACGTCGTCGAGCTGTGCCGGCGGGCGGGCCTCGAACCCGGCTCCACGCTCGACGTCGGTTGCGGCGACGGGGCGCTTCTGTGCGCGCTGAGCGAGGGCGGCTTCGGCGGCAAGCTCACGGGCTTGGAGATCACGGACGCGGCTGTGGCGATCGCGCGTGAGCGCGAGCAGATCGATTCGGTCGAGCGCTACGACGGGCAGCGCGTGCCGGCGGCCGACGGCGGCTACGAGCTGGGCGTGCTGAGCCACGTGCTCGAGCACGTCGAGCACCCCGCGACGCTGCTCACAGAGGTGGCACGGGCCTGCCGCGCGGTCGTGATCGAGGTGCCGCTGGAGGCGAACCTGTCCGCCAGCCGGCGCGGCAAGCGCGAGCACGCCGCCGAGGTCGGGCATCTGCACTCGCTCGATCGTGCCGACGCCCGTTCGATCGCTCGCGAAGCGGGGCTGGTCGTGCGGGCCGAGCTGGAGGACCCGCTCAGCCGTGAGGTACAGCTGTTCTTCGCCGATGACACGGCGGCGCGCACCCGGGCCAACTTGCGCTGGGCTACGCGGGCCGGCCTTCACCGCATGTTGCCCGACCTCGCCCGTCGGCTGTTCACGGTCCACTACGCGGCGCTGTGCACGCCGCCCGACAGCCCACTCGCCTAGGCGTTCGTCGCTGGCCGCGTCGCGGCCGCGAACAGCATCGACAGCACGCGACCCATCAGCTCGTCGGGGACGGCGTCGGGGTCGGCCAGCTTCTGACGCGCGATGCCGTCGGCGAGCGCGTCGATCGCGATCGCCAGCTGCTCGGCGGGCAGCGCCAGCTCGAGGTCGAAGTCGCGCACGCCGTCGGCGATCAGGCCGGTCAGCACGCCGCGCGCCTGCGCGAAGGAGGCGGCCACCTTGGGGCGGATGTCGGGGTCGCGCACGCCGTAGGCCCAGAACTCCATGAACAGCAGCAGCGCCTCGGGCTCGCGCTCGATCAGCGCCATCCACTGGCGCGCTCCGCCCTGCGCGCGCTCGGACACCGAGGCCTCGTCCCGCACGGCCGCCACGATCTCGCTCGCGTGCAGCTCGATCTCGCGCTCCATCAGCGCCAGGAAGAGGTCCTCCTTGCTGTCGAAGTTGGAGTACAGCGCTCCGGTCGAGTAGCCGGCCTCGGACGCGATCTCCTCGACCGAGGCACCGTGGAAGCCGCCGCGCGCGAACACGCCGCGCGCGGCGCTCAACAGCCTTTCGCGCGTCTGCGCGCGTCGCTGCTCGCGAGTGAGACGTGTCACGGGTGCGTCCATGTGTCTCAATCCTACTTGCCAGAGCAAGCGTTATTTCGATAGTGTTCATTATCCGAACAGCCGACCCGACTGGAGGCCAACGACATGGCGAGCGTGACGAGCAGCACCGATCAGGACAACCTCGCCAGCCTGCCGGCCGACGCGATCTCCTACGAGGACCTGTACGCGCGCTGGGAGCGCGGCAACTGGAAGGCCACGGAGCTGGACTTCACCGAGGACGCGCGCCAGTGGCGCGAGGACTTCAGCGACTTCGAGCGCCAGGCGGCGATCTGGAACTACTGCCTGTTCTTCTGGGGCGAGGACGCGGTCGCCGACAACCTGTCCCCGTACATCGACGCTGCCCCCCGCGAGGAGCAGAAGTACTTCCTCGCGACCCAGCAGGTCGACGAGGCCCGCCACGCGATCTTCTTCAAGCGCTTCATGCACGAGGTCTGCGGCATCGGTGATGGCACCGTTGGCAGTGGCCTCGCGGCGATCAAGCCACAGCTCACGCCTGGCTTTCGCAAGATCTTCGACCGCCTCGACCGCATGGCCGACGAACTGCGCGCCGACCGCTCGCCCGCCAAACTCGCCGCTGCGGTGACGCTCTACCACGTCGTCGTCGAGGCGACGCTCGCGCAGCCGGGCCAGCACTTCATCTGCAGCTACCTGGAAGAGCGCGACCAGTTGCCGGCCTTCCGCGAGGGTATGCAGAACATCGCTGCCGACGAGCAGCGCCACATCGGCTTCGGCGTCAAGCTGCTCGCGGACCTCAACCGCGAAGACCCGGTCGGCGTGCCGAAGGCGGTCGCCAAGCTGCTGCGCGACGTCACGCGTTACACCGCGCAGGTTCTGATGCCGCCGAACTGGGACGAACGCTACGTGACGGTGTTTGGCACGACGTTCGACCAGGTCGGCATCGAAGGCGTGACCTCTCTGACGACCAAGTTGCGCTCGGCCGGGCTGCCGGTCGAGAACCTGCCGGGGCCGAAACTGTTCCCGAACGGCCTGACGCCGCTCGAACTGTCCCAGCGCGGGCGCGCCTTGGCCAAAGCGGGCGTGATCGGCGTGCGCGAGCAGCCGAGCCTGCGCGATCCAGACACCGTCGCGTTGCTGATGGACACGGTGCTCCGCTCGGTCGACCCCAACCACGGCCTGCGCAAGCCGACTACCTTCCAGTGGGAGTTCACCGACCCGGACGTCGAGACCTGGCACCTGACGGTCAACAACGGGTCGAGCACGGTGCAGTCGGGCGAGGCCCCGAAGCCCGACCTGCGCCTGCGCATCTCCTACCAGGACTGGGTCGACCTCGTCGGCGAGCGCGCGAACCCTCTGCAGCTGGTCGCGACCGGACGCCTGCGCCCGCGCGGCAACCCGCTGGCGCTGGCGCGCCTGGGCAAGGTCTTCCCGCGCGCCTAGCCGGGCGCGAACTCCCTCGCCGCCTCACGCGCGGTGGGGGACGTCGATTTAGATTCGGATCCGTTCGTGGCCGAGCCCGCGCCGCGCGGGGCGAGCTCGCGCGCGGCGGTCGCGGACGCGCCTCCTGCTAGCGAGCGCGGGCCGACGGAGAGCGCGGGATGGCGCGCCAGGGCCTGCTCGGGGCCGAACTCGCGCACGGCGGAAGCGGCGGGCGGCGCGGGAGCGGACGCGGGCGCTTCGCTCTGGGCCGCTGGGACGTTCACGGCGGCGGTTGCCAGCGCGGCGCGATGCCGATGGGCATGGGAGGCGGCGGCGCGGTGGTGAGGATGCGGGGGCGTCGCGCCGGCGCGGCCGCCCACCAGCGCGACACAGCCCACCCCGACGCTCAGGGACAGCACGCAGCCGACCGCCAGTTTGCCGGCCGACGTGCCCGCCAGCGCCCAACCGCCGGCGGCTGCCGAGCCTCCGGTCGCCGCGCCGGCGCCGGCGAGCTGCGTGGAGCCGCTGTTCGCCCCGGCAAGCAGGTGCGCCGCGATCCCGAACGGGGACAGCACTGGCGGCAGCACGGCGGCGAGACCTCGTAGCGAAGCGACGTAGGCGCGACAGGCCGGGCATTCCTCGCAGTGGGCGAGGGCCAGGGCGTGGCGCTCGCCGGCGGGGTCGAGCACGCCGTAGGCGAAGGCCCGCATGAGCGAGGCCTGCTCGTCGCACCAGGAGCCAGCGGCGATCGTCTGCACGAGCGTGCCGACCTTGCCCGCAACGCCGGGGCGGCCCGCTCCGCGCCCGTCCATCAGCCGGCGCATCTGCGTCTCCGAGAGACCCATGCGCGCGGCCGCTTCCGGGCGCGACAGGCCCTGCAGGTAGCAGAGCATCGCGGCCTCGCGCTCGCGCGCGTCGAGGCGGCCGCGCATTCCGGCGAACAACGCGCGCAGGCGACGACGGTCGTCGAGCTGAGCCGCTAGATCGGGCTCTAACTCGCCGGCCCGAACCTCCTCGCGCAGGCGACGACGAAGTTCGTTGGCGCGGTGCTCCTCGATCGCCCGGCGATAGGTGACGAGCACCAGCCAGCCGACGGGATTCGCGATCTCCTGGCCGTCGAGCACGGCCCCATAGAGGCCCTGCCAGGCCATCGCGTAACAGGCTTCGAGATCGCTTTCGTCGAGCTCCACGCGCCCGCAGCGCAGGCGGTGGCGCACGCTCGCCAGCACCTGCACACGCAGCGCGACGAAGTCGTCGCGCAGAAGTCGTTCCGCGCGGTAGCGCCTGAGCGTCAAGGGGCTCATGGGCCGAATGACCCTAGATGCCGCTCAGTCGCAGCATTCAGACTGGCGGCGGGAATGCGCTATTTGCGGGCGTCACGGGCCGGCAACGCGGGCGCACTGTCTCCGACCGGCGGCTCTCAGGCCTCCCCGGCGGCCTCGATCTGGGCCAGCGTCACGGCGCGCATATCCTCGCCGGCGGCGAGCGCGCGATGCCAGTCGACGAGCAGGCCGAGCCCGCCGTCGAGGTCGAGCGATGGCCGCCAGCCGAGCCGCTCGCGCGCCAGCGAGGAGTCGAGCGCGAGGTGGCCCGCCTCGGGCGGGTTCGCGGCACCGTCACGCTCCCATCGCAGCCGGCCTTCGGACAGCTCGGACAGGCGCTCGACGATCGAGCCGACGCTGCGCGCGTCACCAGCCGGCGGTCCGAAGTTGAAGGCGCCCGCAACCGAAGGCGATTCGGCCGCCCGCCGCGCGAGCAGCAGGTAGCCGGCGAGCGGGTTCAGCACGTGCTGCCAGGGGCGCACGGCCTCGGGGTTGCGCACGCGCAGCACGCTGCCCGACTCCATCGCCCGCACCGCGTCGGCCAGCAGCCTGTCCTCGCCCCAGTCGCCGCCGCCGATCACGTTCCCGGCGCGCGCGCTCGCGACCCCGGCAGCGCCGTCATCGGAGAAGAACGAGTCGCGGTAGGCCCCCACGACGATCTCCGCGGCGGCCTTCGAGGCCGAGTAGGGGTCGTGGCCGCCGAGCGGGTCGCCCTCCTTGAAGCTGTGCGTCGCGCCGGGCGGGTTCTCGTAGCACTTGTCGGAGGTCACCACGACGACCGACTGGAGCGCCTCCTTACGATCACGCAGCGCATCGAGCACGTTGACCGTACCCATCACGTTTACATCGAATGTCAGCGCTGGCTCGCGCAGCGAGCGCCGCACGAGCGGCTGCGCGGCGAGGTGCAGCACGATCTCGGGGCGGGCCTCGTCGATCGCCTCGCGCACGGCTGCCGCGTCGCGCACGTCGACCGCGCGCTCGTCCATCCGCTCGCCGACGCGCGCCAGGCGATACAGCGAAGGCTCGCTCGGGGGGCCGCCCGCGAGACCGGTCAGCTTCGCCCCGAGCGACTGCAGCCACAGCGACAGCCAGGCGCCCTTGAAGCCCGTGTGCCCGGTGACGAGGACGCGCCGGTCACGCCAGAAGTCGGAGTCGATCGCCGCCACGAGGGCGGCTATCTTGACGCAATCTCCCAGCCCGACGCCTCCCGCCCGTCCGCGACTCCCCCCGTTCCGCCCGCCCGAGCCGACGTGCTCGGCATCCCGCTGGCCGTCAGCGACTACGAGCACGTGGTCGCCTGGATGCGGGCGACGATCGACGCTGGCGTACGCGGCTACGTGACGGCCGCGGCGGTCAACCTGGTGATGTCGGCGCACGAGGACGACGGCGTCCGCGAAGCGGTGCTCGGCGCGACGCTCGTCGTGCCCGACGGGCAGCCGCTCGTGTGGGCCTTGCACGCGCTCGGACACCCCCGCGCCACGCGCGTCTACGGCCCCGATCTGATGCTCGCGTTCTGTGAGCACGCGGCCGCCACCGGCATCCCCATCTACCTCTACGGCGGGCGCACGCCCGAAGCTCTGGAACTATTGGAAGCGCGCCTCTCAGAGCGCTTCGCGGGCCTCGTGATCGCCGGCGGCTACTCGCCTCCCTTCCGCGAGCTGACCGCCTCCGAGCGCGAGCGGATCGCGACCGAGATCGACGCCTCCGGCGCACAGGTCGTGTGGGTCGGCGTCGGCCAGCCCAAGCAGGAGCGCTGGATGCTGGAGATGCGCGCGCTGCTCGCGGCGCCGCTGCTGGTCGGAGTCGGGGCGGCGTTCGACTTCCACGCCGGGCTCGTCTCGCAAGCGCCGGCGTGGATGCAGAAGCGGGGGCTGGAGTGGCTCTACCGCCTCTCGCGCGAGCCACGACGTCTGTGGCGGCGCTACCTGCGCTACAACCCGCTGTTCGTGCTCGCCTTCGCGCGCCAGTACGTCCGTCACAAGCGCGGTCAATCGACCATCTAATCTCTTTGCTCGCATGACCGAATCGCAGAGCACGGCCGACGTGGCCGTGATCGGCCTCGGGCGCGTGGGCCTTCCGCTCGCGCTCTCGTTCGCGGATCGCGGCCTGAACACGATCGGGATCGACAACGACTCCGCACGCCTTGGCGCCGTGCGCGAGGGACGGATGCCATTCGAGGAGACCGGCGCGCAGGCGCTGCTCGAACGCGTCCACGCCGCCGGCACGCTGACGCTGGCCGAGCGCGTCGCCGATGCGGCCGCCGCCCGGCACATCGTGATCACGCTCGGCACGCCGTCCTTCTCGCACATCGAGATCGACATGCGCGACATCCGCTCGGCGCTCGACGACCTGCTCGGCGTGCTCACCGAGGGCCAGTCGCTGATCCTGCGCTCGACCGTCGCCCCCGGCACGACCGAGTTCGTGGCCGGCTATTTGGCCAAGCACCGGGGCTTTCAGATCGGCGAGGAGCTGTTCGTCGCCCACGCCCCGGAGCGAATCGCGGCCGGGCGCTTCCTGCGGGAGATCGACACGCTGCCGTGCATCGTCGGCGGCGTCGGCGAGCGCTCCGGGGAGGTGGTGGGCGAGCTGTTCTCGGTCTTCGGCGCACCGATCGTGCAAACCACACCGGCGCAGGCCGAGCTGGCGAAGATCTGGGCCAACATCCTGCGCTACACGAACTTCGCGCTGCCGAACCTCTTGATGATGGACTGCGAGCGCTACGACGCGAACGTGTTCGAGGTGATCGACCTGATCAACCGCGACTACCCGCGCGGCGGCATCGCGCAGCCGGGCCTGACGGCCGGCACCTGCCTGCGCAAGGACTTCGCCTTCTCCGAGGAGCGCTCGGCCGCTCCCGGAATGCTGCTCGCCGTCTCGCGCGTGAACGAGTCGGTGCCGCTGTTCCTGCTCGAAGGCGCCAAGCGCCGGCTCGGCTCCCTGGAAGGACGGCGCGTCGCGGTACTCGGGTTGGCCTTCAAGGCCGACACCGACGACGAGCGCGACTCGCTCGCGCACAAGCTGATCCGGCTGCTCGAGCGCGAGCTGGCCGACGTCACCGTGCACGATCCGCGTGTGGCGACGCCGACGGCGAGCCTCGCCGAGGCCGTGAAGGACGCCGAGCTGGTCGTGATCGCCGCCAACCACTCGGAGTTCCGCGAGCGGGCGACGCTCGCCCAGATCGCGGAGCTGGCCGGCGCGGACTGCCTCGTGGTCGACCCGTGGGACTGCTGGGGCGGGGCGCAAGTGTTCGCCTACGCCTCGGAGCTGCTCGCGCTCGTGGGAGCCGGCGGATGACGCGCGTGCTCGTGACGGGCGGCGCCGGCACGATCGGCGCCGCGGTCGTACGACGCCTGTTGGCCGACCCAGCGCACGAGGTTCGGGTCTCCGACCAGCGCATGGCGCCGCAGTGGATGCGCGAGGGCTGCGAGATCCACACCGGCGACCTGCGCGAGCTGGAGCAAGCGCGCGCGGCGACGGACGGCTGCGAGCAGGTCATCCACCTGGCCGCGATCGTCGGCGGCATCGCCAACTTCCACCGTCTGCCGCACACGCTGACCGAGGTCAACAACGCGCTCTACAACGCGGTCGTGCGCGCCGCGCTCGACGTCCAGGTGGACCGCTTCGTGTACGTCTCCTCCTCGATGGTGTTCGAGCGCGCCGAGCTGTACCCGACGCCCGAGGAGTACCTGGCCGACTGCCCGGTGCCGCGCTCGGCCTACGGCTATTCCAAGCTGACGGGCGAGATCTACTGCCGCGCAGCGCACGAAGAGCACGGCCTGCCGTACACGATCTGCCGCCCCTTCAACGCCTATGGGCCGGGCGAGGTGCCCGACGCCGAGCCGGGCATCGCGCACGCCGTCCCCGACCTGATCGAGAAGGTGCTTTCGGGCCAGCGCCCGCTGGAGATCTTCGGCTCTGGCGAGCAGACGCGCACGCTCACGCACGTCGACGACATCGCCGACGGCATCGTGGCCGCGATGGACTCGCCCGCCGGGCTCAACGAGGACTTCAACATCTCCGCCTCGCGCGAGCTGACCGTGGCCGAGATCGCACGCATCATCTGGGAGGCGTGCGGCGAGGACCCCGCCGCGTTCGAGCTGAAGCACCTGCCGAGCTTCGAGGTCGACGTGGTGCGGCGCTGGCCGTCGGTCGAGAAGGCGCGCGAGCTGCTCGGCTGGGAGTCGCGGATCGCGCTCGAGGACGGCATCGCCGCCACCGTCGAGTGGCTGCGCGGCCTGCGCGCCGGGTCGGTCACCGCGGGTAGATAGGCTCCCGGTTTCGTTTCGATGTCCGTCCCCCTGTTCGACAGCTCCTCGCCGATCGCGGCGCTCAAAGGCGAGATCCGCGCCGCGATCGACCGCGTGCTGGAGTCCGAGCGCTACATCCTCGGCCCGGAGGTGTCGGCTTTCGAGAGCGAGTTCGCCGGCTACTGCGGCGCCGGTCACGCGATCGGCGTCGCGAACGGCACCGAGGCGATCACGATCGCCTTGCGCGCGCTCGGCGTCGGGCCCGGCGACGAGGTGGTCGTGCCGTCGTTCACCTTCTACGCCTCCGCCGAGGCGATCCCCGCCACCGGCGCGACGCCGGTGTTCTGCGACATCGACCCCGACACCTACTGCGTCACCGCCGAGACGGTCAAGGCGGCGCTGACGCCGAAGACCAAGGCCGTGATCGCCGTGCACCTGTTCGGCAACGTCGCGCCGATCGCCGAGATCGAAGCGCTCGGCGTGCCCGTGCTGGAGGACGCTGCGCAGGCGGCCGGCTCGACCGGCGCCGACGGGCGCCCCGGCGCGCTCGGAGCGATCGCGACCTTCTCCTTCTTCCCGTCCAAGAACCTCGGCGCGTTCGGCGACGGCGGCATGATCACGACTGGCGACGCGGACGTCGCCGAGCGCGTGCGCGTGCTGCGCTTCCACGGCTCGCACGACAAGGTCACCTACCAGGAGATCGGCTACAACTCGCGCCTCGACGAGATGCAGGCCGCGATCCTGCGCGTGATACTGCCGAACCTCGACCGGCTGGCCGACGGGCGCCGCGCCGCCGGGCGTCACTACGAAGAGGCCGGGCTCGGAGAGCTGGTCGCGCTGCCGAAGCCGACCGACGGTTCCGCTCCCGCCTGGCACCTGTACGTGATCGGCGACCCGGAGGTGAAGCGCACCGAAGAGGCGCTCAAGGCGGCCGGGGTCGGCTACAAGCCCTACTACCGCATCCCCGTGCACCGCCAGGCCTCGATGCTGGAGTGGGGTCGCGGCGTCGAGCTGCCGGCGACCGAGCAGGCGGCCGAGCGCCACCTCGCGATCCCGATGAGCCCGGTGCTCACACGCGAGCAGGCCGAGACGGTCGTCGCGGCGATCCGCGCCGCCCGCTAGCTAGGGCTGACGCTCCAGCGCCTCAACGCCAGCGTTCGAGCAGATCCTCGTCGGCGACTTCGCGCACCACCCGCGCCGGCGAGCCCATCACGACCGCGCGCGCCGGCACGTCCTTGGTCACGAGCGCACCCGCCGCGACGAAGGCCTCCTCGCCGATCTCCACGCCCGGCGTCAGCACCGAGCCACCGCCGATGCGACAGGCACGACGCAGGATCGGCCCTTTCAGGGGGCTCTCCGGGCCACGCCGCGCCATCGTGTTGTCGTTCGTCGTCACGACGCCCGGGCCGACGAACACGTCGTCCTCGACCAACATGCCAGCGGTCAGGTAGACGCCGCCCTGCACGCGCACGCGCTCGCCGACGGTGACGTCGTTGTCGAGCGAGCTGCCCTGCCCGATGACCGAGCCGGCGCCGATCGTCGTGCGCTCGCGCACGAAGCAGCAGTCGCCGAGGATCGCGCGAGCACCCACCTCCACCCCGACGAACACGACCGCGCCGGCGCCGACGGTGACCTCGTCGCCCAGCCTGAGCGGAGACGGCTCGGCGCCGCGCGCGTTGGAATGACGCGACAGCCGCGGACGCTTGCCGAGCACGGCCTGATCCTCGATCACGCAGCCGGTGCCGATCGTCGTGCCGGCGTGCACGACCACGTGGCCGCCGAAGTAGACCCCGTCGCCGATCTCGACGCCCTCGCCGAGCAGCAGCCCCGGGCCCGCCGCGTCCTCCCGCAGCACGGCCCTCACAGACGCACGACGTCCGCGCCGACGGGCGAGGCGAGCGCGCCGCGCAGGTCGACGACCAGGCGCGAGCGGCGGGCCACCAGCTCGTGGTCGACGCTCGGGTGCGCGGTCACGATCAGCACCAGGTCGGCGTCCGCCACAGCCGCGTCGAGCGGCACGCTGGAGACCCCCTGGTCGTTGATCGTGGGCACGTGCGGGTCGTGATAGCTGACGTCGGCCCCAGCCGCTTTGAGTAGCGACAGGATCTTCAGCGCAGGCGACTCGCGGATGTCTCCAACACCAGGCTTGTAGGCCACGCCGAGCACCAGGATGCGCGCCCCTTTGACGGCTTGGCCACGCTCGTTGAGCGCGCGTTGGGCCTTCGAGACGCAGTGATATGGCATCTGCTGGTTGACCTTGCCCGCCAGCTCGATGAACTCGGTCGTCATGTCGAACTCGCGCGCCCGCCAGCTCAGGTAGAAGGGGTCGACGGGCATACAGTGCCCGCCCATGCCCGGCCCCGGCTTGAACGGCATGAAGCCGTACGGCTTGGTCGAGGCGGCGTCGACGACCTCCCAGATGTCGATGCCCATGCGGTCCGTCAGCATCGCCAGTTCGTTGACGAGCGCGATGTTGACCGAGCGGAAGATGTTCTCCAAGAGCTTCGTCAGCTCGGCCGCCTCGGGGCTGGAGACGGTGACGATCTCCTGGCACACGATCCCGTACAGCTCGCGGGCGCGCTCGGCGCAAGCCGCCGTGTAGCCACCGACGACCTTGGGCGTGTTGGCCAGCGTGTAGTCAGTCCGCCCCGGGTCGACGCGCTCGGGCGAGAAGGCGAGGTGGAAGTCGCGCCCGGCGGCGAGGCCGGACTCCTCCAGCAGCGGCGCCACCCGCTCGCGGGTCGTGCCCGGGAAGGTGGTCGACTCCAGCACCACGAGCTGGTCGGCGACGAGCACCTTGGAAAGCGCGCGCGTAGCGTCCATGAGCGGCGAGAGGTCGGGCTCGCGGTTGCGCGTCAGCGGCGTCGGCACGCAGATCAGCACCGCTTCGACCTCGGCCAGCGCCTCGAAGCGAGCGGTCGCGCGCAGCCGCCCGGACTGCTCGCGCAGCTCCTCGGAGGAAACATCCTCGATGTAGGACTCGCCGCGCCCGATCGCCTCGATCTTGCGTGAGTCGACGTCGACGCCGACCACCTCGCAGCCCTCCCTGGCGAAGGCGACCGCGAGGGGAAGGCCCACGTAGCCCAGTCCGATGACGCCTACAGTCCGCATCAGCGCGGCAGTTTAGATGGTTGGTTCCACGCTGGTGTGCCTTACGCCGGGTTGGGCGCCAACGGTCTAGCGCCCGTAGATCCCGGCTAGGCGGGCAGCGACACGCTCCGGGGCGCACGTCTCGGCCACCCGCTCGCGGTTGCGAGCGCCGGCCTCGGCGTCGCCGGCCAGCCGCGTGATGGCGTCGGCGAGCGCGACCGCGTCGCCGGCGGGCACGAGCGCGGACGGGTCGACCAGCTCCGGAAGGGCGCCCGCGTCGCTGGCGACGACCGGCAAGCCGGCGGCCATCGCCTCGGCGGCCGCGAGGCCGAACGTCTCGGCCGCGCGCGAGGGCACGAGCGCGATCGCGGCGCGCCGGCGCAGCTCGTCGAGCGCGTCCCCCTCGACTCGTCCGACGAAGCGCACGTCAGCCCCTGCCGCACGCGCTTCGAGCGCCTGCCTGCACGGCCCCTCGCCCGCGATCACGAGCGCCATACCCACGCCGCGGCAGGCATCGATCGCGACGTCCAGACCCTTTTCGGACGAGAGCCGTGCCACCGCCAGCGCATATCCCTCGCCCACGCCCGTCCCGTTCGCCGCGCCGTCGTCGGTAGAGGGAGCATCGGGAATCGAAAGCGGCGGTGCGAGCACGTGCAACCTGTCCCATGGCAACGGAGCACCCAGCTCCTTCAGACGATCGGCCGCGAAGCGGCTCGGCACGACGACGGCGTCGACGAGGCTCAGCGTGCGCCGCTGCCAGAGCGCCAACGCCGGCCCGTAGGCGAGCGCCTCGGCGCGGCTCTCGCGGCAGTTGCGGATCACGCCGGGGAGCGTGTTGCGCCCGTGGCAGCGGGTGCACGGCTCGCCTTTCGTGAAGCACGTGCCGGTCGCGCAGACGAGGCGGTACTGGTGCAGATGGAGCACCACCCGCGCGCCCGCCTCGCGCGCCGCCGCGAGCGCGCGCCAGCCGAAGGAGGGATGCAGGTTGTGCGCGTGCACCACGCGCGCACCGTCGCGACGCACGGCGGCGGCCACCTCGCGCGGATCGAGCCCGCCGCGCAACAGGCCCAGCGCGGCCCGTGGCCGGCCGACCGCCGCCGAGTCGCGACTCACCAGCTCGACCGGCTCGCCCAGCCGCTCGCGCACGAGGCCCATGAGGTCCTCGACCACGCGCTCCTCGCCTCCGACCGTGCGGTAGCGGTTGTGCAGGAAGAGGACCATCCCGGCACCAAACCTAGACTCTCAAGCTGTCATGCCGGCCTCCGCCTCGATCGTCATCCCGACTCGCGACCGCGCGTCCTATCTGGAAGTGACGCTCGCCTCGATCGCCGAGCAGGCGCGGGATCGCGGCGCCGAGATCCTGGTCGTCGACGACGGCGGACCGTCCTCGACCACGCGGGCGCTGGTCGAGCGCCACGGCGCCCGCTACGAGCCGCACGAGGCCCCGCGCGGGCTGAACGTCGCCCGCAACACGGGTGTCGAGCGCTCCGCTGGTGCGCTGGTCGCCTTCCTCGACGACGACGTGCGCGCCGCGCCGGGATGGCTCGACGCGCTCCTGGAGGGAGCCGCGAGCCACCCTGAGGCAGACGTGCTCGCGGGCCGCATCGTGGCGAGCATGGAGGGACCCGCTCCGCGCTCCTGCGGACGCGAGGCGCCCCCCCTGACGACGCTCGACCTCGGCCGAGACGATCGGCCGGCGCGGTTCGCCTGGGGTGCCAACATGGCCATCAGGCGCGACGCGCTCGAACGGGTCGGTCCGTTCGACCCCTCGCTGCACGACGGCGGCGACGAGCAGGAGTGGCAGGAACGCCTGCTCGCCGCTGCTCGGCCGGAGAGCCCGAGGCCGATCGTCTACGTCGCCGGCGCGACGGTCGAGCACCGCCGCGTGGGTTCCGACGCGGGCCTGCGTGCGCTCGCGCGCACCGCCTACGCGAGAGGCTGCGCGGCGCGACGCTTCGACTCGCGGCGCGGGGTCGCGCCGCGTGCCCGGCGTGAGCTGTCGACGCTGCTCGGCTGTCTCGGGCACGTGCTCGTCCGCCGCTGCCCGGCCGGCTTGACGATGGTCGCCCACAGCGCCGGGCGGCTGCGCGAAGCCCGGGGCGAACAGCCTGGGCCGCTGCCGGCGAGCGCAAGCGTGGATGACTTCCTCTCCGGCGAAAGCGGCACCGTGGGCGGTGTGGACCGTGTACGGCGTCGCCTCGTCGACCACGCTGTCGACGCCGGTGAGCTGCTGAGCGGCAGAAGCTCGCGGCTCGCGCGGGCAGCCCGCAGCGAGCCCACCCGGCGACGTGTGCTCGTGCTCGGCGCCGTACGCCCCGAGCACGCCGGCCGGGCCGCGGCGATCGCGGACGAGCTGCGCCGCTCACGCCACGCCGTCGAGCTGCAGACGACGGCGCCCGAGGGCGCCGGCAAGTTCGAGTGCCTGAACCGGCTGCTCGCCGAGCATCCGGCCGCCGGGCACGACTGGCTGCTCGTCGTCGACGACGACATCGAGCTGCCCGCCGGCTTCCTCGACCGCTTCCTGTTCCTGTGCGAGCGCTACGACTTGGCGCTCGCACAGCCGGCCCACCGCCTCGACTCCCACGCCGCGTGGCGAGTCACGCGGCGCCAACCACGCAGCGCGGTGCGCGAGACGCGCTTCGTCGAGATCGGCCCGGTGACGGCCTTCGCCCAGGCCACGTTCGCCACGCTGCTGCCGTTCCCGGACCTGCGCATGGGCTGGGGCCTGGACCTGCACTGGGGCGCGCTCGCGCACGAGCACGGCTGGCGCTGCGGCATCGTCGACGCGGTCGCGATCGGCCACCGCATCGCGCCGGCCGCCGACGGCTACTCGCGCGAGCAGGCGATCGCCGAGGCCAGGACGTTCCTCGCCGAACGCGCCTACGTCCCGGCGCGCGCGGCGCAGGAGACGCTCGCGAGGCACCCACGCTGGTGAGCGGCGAGCGGCAGCGTCCTCCGCGAGTGGTGGTGGTCGCCGAGTTCTATCCGAGCGAGGCCGACCCCGTGAAAGGCATCTGGGCGCACCGCCAAGCGCTCGCCGCGAAGGCCGCGAGCGTCGAGCAGCGCGTGATCGTGCTGCACCGCCTGGTGCCCCCGCGCGCCGCCTTCGCCGGCGGCGGGGCGAGCGTGGCGCGCGCGCTGGGCGTGCTCGCGCGCGAGCCACGGCGCCAGCTGCGCGACGGGCTCGACGTCACCTACGTCCCGTACGTCTCGCCGCCGCGCGAGCGCGCCTACCACGCCTGGGGCGCCTGGGCCGCCGCGCCACTCGCGCTCGCGCTGCGGCGCATGGCGCACGAGTTCCCGTTCGAGCTGATCCACGCGCACAACGCGGTGCCCGCCGCCGACGCCGTGCGGCGCGCCCGCATCGATCGTCCCCTCGTGGTCTCGGTGCACGGCGGCGACGTGCTCTACACGGCTCGCCGTGGCGCTGCTGGAGCGCGTGCGGTGGAGCGCGGTCTCGGCGCCGCGCGGCTCGTGCTCGCCAACAGCCGTGGCATCGCCGAGCTGGCGCGGCGCGACGGCGCGCACGAGACGCGCGTCGTGCACCTCGGCACCGACCTTCCGGGCGCGCGGGCCACCTCCCGGTCGCAGCCGGCGCAGGAGCAGAGCCTCGTCACGGTCGCCCATCTCGTCGCCCGCAAGCGCCAGGCGGACGTGATGCGCGCGCTGGCGGTGCTCGGCGAGAAGCACCCGCGCTTGCGTTACGTGATCGTCGGCGACGGACCCGAGCGCGCGACGCTCGAAGCGCTCGCCGCGCGCCTTCAGATCTCCCAGCGCGTCGAGTTCGCGGGCCAGCTCGACCCGGCCGCCGCGGTCGAGCGCGCGCGCCGCTGCACGCTGATGGTGATGCCCTCCACCGAGGAGGCGTTCGGCGTCGCCTACATAGAGGCGATGGCCGGCGGGCTGCCCGCGATCGGCTGCCGTGGCGAGCCCGGGCCGGAGGAGATCGCAGCCGCCGGCGACGGCTTCCTGCTCGTGCCGCCGGGCGACATCGAGCGTCTCAGCCAGCGCATCGACGAACTGCTGTCCGACCCGCACCGCCTGCGCGAGGCCGGCCAGCGCGCGCGCGCAACGGTGGCCGCGAACTTCACCTGGGAGCGCTGCGCCGAGCAGACGCTCACCGCCTACCACGACGCGCTGGGCAAGCAGTGAAGCCGCTGCTGTTCGTGACCGGCCACGCGCCCGCCTACCGGATCGGCGCGCTCGCATGCCTGCACGAGCGCGAGCAGATCGAGCTGGCGCTGTTCGGCGGGCGCTCGCTGCACGGCGGCCCCGACCGCGAAGGCGACGACGACGAGCTGCCGTTCCCGTGCCGGCGCGTGCGCCCGCTCGACCTCTACGGGCTCGCCTCCAGCGGGCGCTACCGCGCGGTCGTCTGCCCGACCGGCGGACGGCTCGCGCCGCTGGCGACCTGGAGCGGGACACGACGCGCGCGGCTGCCGCTGATCCTGTGGGCGTCGCTGTGGGCGCACCCGCGCACCGTCGCCCATGCCTTCACCTATCCGCCGCTCGCGCGGCTCTACCGCTCGGCCGACGCGCTCGTCACGTACGGCCCCCACGTCAGCGCCTACGTCGAGCGCCGCGGCGCACGCAACGTGCACGTCGCCCCGCAGGCGGTCGACAACGACTTCTGGCGCGCCGACCCCGGCGGCCCGCCGCGGACGGCCGCTTGGTCCTCCTCCCCCGCGACTACGTTCCTCTACGTCGGCCGGCCCGACGCCCACAAGGGCCTCGACTCGCTGCTCGCCGCCTGGCGCCTGGCGGCGCTCGATCCAGCCCGGGCACGCCTCGTGCTGGCCGGCGGAGCCAGCGCGCCCGGTGCGATCGCGCTCGGGCGATTGTCGCCGGAGGAGCTGAGACGCGTGTATGCGGGTAGTGACGTGCTGGTGCTGCCTTCGATCGCGACGCGCAACTTTCGCGAGCCCTGGGGTCTAGTGGTCAACGAGGCCATGAACCGCAACCTGGCAGTAATCGTCAGCGACGCCGTCGGCGCCGCCGCCGGTGGCCTCGTCCGCGACGGCGAGAACGGGCTCGTCCACGGAGCCGGGGACGCCGCCTCGCTCGCGCGTGCGATCGCCCGGCTGGAGCGCGACGACGCCCTGCGCGAACGCTTCGGCACGGCCGGCTCGAACGACGTACTCGCCTACAGCTACGAGGCCTGGGCCGAGGGCTTCTCGGAGGCACTGGCGAGCGTCGGCGTCTCCCGGGGGCGCTGGTAGCGTTGGCGGTGCCTCTATGAGAGTCAGCCGACTCCCTACCGGCCGCGCGACCAAGGCCCTGGCCGCGGGGTTGACGCTGTTTGCGCTGACGAGCGCGGCTCCCGCGCAGGCCGACGTCGGCGAAACGATCATCCTGCGCTGCACCCATCGCGAGTCGCTGAGCGGCTTCACCCAAGCCCAATATCGCAAGGCGCTCAGGGAGCTCGGCGCGGACACCGAAGAGTACAGCGACTGCTCGTCGCTGATCCGCCGTGCCCAGGTGGCCGCGGCGAGCCACGGCGGCGGCTCCGGCTCAGCCGGCTCCGGCGGCGGCGAAGTCAGCGCGACGCCGATCGAAGCTACGCCCGAAGAGACCCAGGCGCTGGCGGACGCCTCGCGCGTGCGCCCGGGGGCGCTGACAGTCGGCGACCGCTCGATCCGACCCGGTGTGATCCGTGCCTCGGACGTCGGCACGATGCCGACGCCACTGCTGGCCACGATCGCGTTCATGCTGGCGGGGCTGCTCGGCCTCGGCTGGCGCAGGCTGCGCAACATCCTCCGTGGCGGCAGCACCGCCTGAGAGCCCACCAGCGCTCGGCTTCGTGCCGCCGCTCGAGCCCAGCGCCGGGCCCGAGCGCAGGCGCTGGGTGCTCGCGCCGAGGCACGGCGGGCTCGGCGACTGGCTCGCGTGTCTCGCCGGCGCCGGGCTGCTGTGCTTCCTGACCTTCTACGCGAAGGGCGGTCTGAACGTCGAAACGCTGATCCCGGCGGAGATCGTGCTGACGCTGCTCGCCGGCGTCGTGCTCGCGCTCGGGGCGCTCAGGATGCCTGCGCGCGCGCCCGCATGGGGGCTCGTACCGGCGCTGCTGCTGGCGGCTTTCGCCGTGCTCAGCGCGGTTTCGCTGATCTGGTCTGTCCAGCCCGAGGAGAGCCTGCGCGACGCCGGCCGGCTGCTCGCCTACACGGGCGTGTTCGCCGCCGCCGTGATGCTCGTGCGGATCGCGCCGGCGCGCTGGCCGGCCGTGCTCGGGGCGTTGATCCTCGCCGCGGTCGCCTTCTGTACCTATGCGCTCGTCACGAAGGCCCTGCCCGACCACTTCGCCGCGGCTAACAAGTACGCGCGCCTGTACGAACCGTTCGGATACTGGAACGCGATCGGCCTGGCCGCTGCGATGGGCGCCATGGGCTGCATGTGGCTCGGCGGCCGCCGCGCCGGACATGCGCTGTTGAGCGCGCTCGCCTACCCCGCGATGGGACTCCTCCTGACGACGCTGATGCTCGCCTACTCGCGCGGCGCGCTCGTCGCGCTGGCCCTTGGGCTCGTGCTGTGGTTCGTGCTCGTGCCGCTGCGCCTGCGCGGAGCCGCGGTGCTGATCGCCGGTGGCCTGTGCGCCGGCGCCGTGACGGCCTGGGACTTCAGCAATCACGCGCTCTCGAGCGAAGGCGCGGAACTGGCCGAACGTGTGTCGGCCGGCCATCAACTGGGCGCGCTGGTGCTGGCGATGGTCGCGCTGCTCACCCTCGTCGGCGTGGGGCTCGCGTTCGCCTCCGGCCGCCACGCCCCCTCGCCGGCGCTGCGTGAGCGGTTCGGCATGGTGCTGGTGGCACTGCTGACCGTCGGCGTGCTCGCCTTCTGCGGCGCTTTGGCGCACAGCCAGCGTGGCTTCACCGGCAGCATCTCCCACGCCTGGCACTCGCTCACCAACACGCACGCCAGCGTGCCGAACACCCCGGGCCGCCTGACCGCCATCGGCAGCGTCCGCGCGGCCTACTGGGACCAGGCGCTGAAGGTCTTCAAGGCCAATCCCGGGATCGGCGTTGGCGCGGGCGGCTACGAAGTCGCGAGCCTGCGCTATCGCGAAGCGCCGCTGACCGCCAAACACGCTCACGGCTTCGTCTTCCAGACGCTCGCCGACCTCGGCATCGCCGGCGCGCTGATCGCGCTGGCCCTCCTGCTCTGCTGGCTGGCGGCGGCCGGACGCTCGACGCACCCGTTCAACCGACGCTGGCGTAGCTGGCGGGAGGTGCTCGGCAAACGCAAGGTCGGCTGGGAGCGCATCCGCGAGCCCTACGGCCCCGAGCGTGTCGGGCTGCTGAGCATGGTCTGCATCGTGTTCGTGTTCGGCGTTCACTCGTTCGTGGACTGGACCTGGTACGTGCCGGGCGTCGCCTGCGCGGCGCTGTTCTGCGCCGGCTGGCTAGCGGGACGCGGGCCGCTCGGCGCGCCCGCGGCCGCACTGGAGTCGCTGCCGGGACGGCGCACGAGCGCCTGGGGGGCACGCGCCAAGGCGCCGGGACGCATCCGCCTGGGGCTGGCCGCGGCGGCGGTCGCGATCGCGCTCCTGAGCGCGTGGGCGCAGTGGCAGCCCAAGCGCTCCGAATCGATCCGCTACGCGGCGCTCGACGCGCTTGGCAGCAACGCCGGATTGGCGCTGAAGGACGCCAATGCCGCCGTCTCGCGCGACCCGCTGTCGATCGAAGCGCTGTTCACGCTCGCCGAGGTGCAGCAGAGCGCGGGCCAGATGGCGGCCGCGCGCGCGACGCTGCAGAAGGCCGTGCGCCAGCAGCCCTCGAACCCGGAAACCTGGCTCGCGCTCGGGCGCTTCGACCTGACCCGCGACCCATCTGCGGCGATGAAGGAGCTGGGCGCCTTCATCTACCTCAACCCGGAGGCGATCTCACCGCAGGCGCTGGCGCAGGGCGAACCGGAAGCGATCGAAGTCCACAACGACTTCATCACCGCGCTGCGCGCGAGCAAAGCCGCCGCGACCGCGCGGCGCGAACGGCAGCAGCGACTCAAAAGCGCGAGCGAACGGCACGCGCGAGCAGGGTCTTCCTCGCGCCGGGCGGGCCGCCGACACGGCGCAGCTGGACACGCTCGAAGCCGAAGCTCTGAAGCGTCGCGCTGAGGCTCGTCGCCGAGTAGAAGCGCAGGTGGTCGCCGAGCGGGTCGAAATGCCCGGCGAAGGCGCCGCGGCTGAACGCCAGGCGAGCGACGCGCAGGCGCCCGTGGTCGGGCGTGCTCAACAGCAGGCGTCCGCCAGAGCGCAGCACGCGGCGCAGCTCCGACAGCCAGGCGTGTGTGTCGGCGACGTGCTCGATCACCTCGCCGGCCCAGACCACGTCGAACGAATTGTCGGCAAACGCGTGCCAGGGGCCGTGCGGCTCGATCAGCGCCAGCTCCAGTCCCGGATGCCGCGCGGCGGCGCGGCGCAGCGGCTCGCGCGCGACGTCGGCGGCCACGACCTCCACCCCGGCGCGCGCCAGCTCGGCCGCGAACGCGCCCTCGCCGCAGCCCAGGTCGAGCACGCGCTCGCCCGCCGCGACCTCGCCGAGCAGGAACGCACGACGGAGCCCGAAATCGCTCGGCTCGAGCCCCTCGGGCAGCGCCTCCCAGATCGCTTCGTGATGCTCGCCGGAGATCAAGCAGACAACGCTAGACAAAAGCCCCTGCAGAGCGGCTGTCATCTCTTCTCAAGGCTGCGCAAAGGGAATATGTTGCGCGCGTGTCCGTGGTGGGGATGAGACGCGAAGGCCGGACGCGATGAAGATCGCGCTGGACAGCCGTCCGACACGCGATCTCAGCGGCGTCGGGCGCTACTCGCGCTGTTTGCTCGACGCGCTGCGCGAGACCGCCGCGAGCGGCGACGAGGTACTCGACATGGACCGCCCGTCGACGGCCATCCGCGCGCGCCGGCCGGACGTCTTCCACGCGCCGTGGATCGACGGCGCGATGCTGCACAGCCCCTGTCCGATGGTCGTCACGATCCACGACCTGGCCCACCAGCAAAGACGCAGCGAGCACCTGCGTGGCGGCTTGCGCCAGCGCCTCAGGCCGTTGGCGGTGCAGCGCGCGGCGCGCGTGATCGTGCCGACTGAGACGGTCGCTCGGGACGTCGTCAGACACCTGCGCGTGGACCGCCGTCGCGTGGCCGTGATCCCCGAGGCCGCCGATCGCGCGATGTATCCGCGCCCGCCCGCCGAGATCGCGCGCGTCAAGCGGCATTTCGCGCTGCCCGAGCGCTACCTGGTGTGGGTCGGCGGGCTGCTGCACCCCGATCCGGACAAGCATCTGGCCAAGCTCGCCGCCACGCCGCGACGCCTGCCGCTCGTGCTCGTCGGCCCGACCCGCCCATGGGCGCACGAGCTGGAATCGGTGACGCTCACCGGCCGAGTCAGCGACGAGCAGCTGGCGGCGATCTACAGCGGCGCGCACGCGCTCGTCTGCTCCTCGGACAAGGAGGGCTTCGGGCTGCCGGCGGTCGAGGCGCTGGCCTGCGGGACGCCGGTCGTCGCCTGCGAGGGCCCCGCTCTGCGCGAGGTCCTCGGCGAGCGCGCTACGTTCGTGCCCAGCGGCGATATGCGGGCGCTGATCGAGCGCGCGCAGACCGCCAGCCGTCCGGCGCCGGCGCCGCCGGACTGGAGCTGGCTCGACGCCGCCAGGCGCACGTGGCACATCTACGGCGAAGCCTGCGAGGCGGTCGAACAACCGCGCCTCGGCGCGACGCCACGCGTACGCCGCCTACGCCCGAATGCCCCTGGCGCCCGGGCCGAAGGCCCGCTACCGCCGCTCGAAGCTCAGTAGCTCAGTAGGCGCCACGCCGTGAGATCACGGCCGGCAGCGTCTTGACGAGGATCGTCAAGTCGAGCGCCAGCGACCAGCGCTCCAGGTACAGGAAGTCGAGGTGCACGAGGTCGTCGAAGTCCAGCTCCGAGCGACCGGAGACCTGCCACAGGCCTGTGATGCCGGGCAGCACGAGGTAGCGCTTGCGGTGCCAATCCTCGAGCATCGTGTAGTCGCGTTCCGGCAGCGGGCGCGGTCCCACCAGCGACATCTCGCCGCGCAGCACGTTGATCAGCTGCGGCAGCTCGTCGAGCGAGAAGCGGCGCAGCAGGCGCCCGATCGAAGTCAGGCGCGGGTCGTCGCGGATCTTGAACAACGCGCCGTCGGCCTCGTTGAGCTCTTCGAGGTCGGCCTGCTGCTCTTCGGCGTTGGTGTGCATGGTGCGGAACTTCAAGCACGGGAATGGGCGCTGGCCGATGCCGCGACGCATCGAGCGGAACAGCACGGGGCCGCGCGAGGTCAGCTTGACGGCGAGCGTGATCGCCAGCATCAGCGGGCTGAGCAGCGCCAGCAGCACGATCGCGCCGATCACGTCGAACGTGCGCTTGAGCGCGAAGTCGACGCCCTCGAAGGCCGGCGGCCCCAACTCGAACAGCGGCACCGACTGGCCCGGCACGAACTCGGCGCGATGGATCAGGATCTCCATCGTCGAAGGCGCCAGCCGCACGCGCACGCCGCGTTGGTGGCACTGGTCGACCAGCTCGACGGCGCTGTCCTGGGGGAAGTCGGGGTCGGCGATGATGACCTCGTCGACACGGGTCATGTCGAGCACCGTCTCGAGATCGGCCAGCGAGCCGAGCGAGCGCAGGCCGTTCTCGGCCACCGGGTCGCTCGACAGGAAGCCGAGCACGTCGATTTGCGAGTGCGGCCCGTCGGCGAGCGCGTGCGCGACGTCGATGATCTGCTTGCCGCGCCCGACCAGCAGTGCGCGACGCTGATAGCCGGCGGCGCGCATGACCGCCGCCGTCGCCAGCTCGTAGCCGCCACGCAGCGCGGAGACGTAGACGGTCGCGAAGGCCAGCGAACCGTAGAAGAGGTAGTAGCTGGAGAAGTGTTCGCCGCTGACCACGGCGAAGATCAGCGCCACGACCGCGACCTCGAACAGCGAGCCGACGATCCGCGTCAGACCGGGGCGCAGGTTGCGCTGCGCGTAGAGATGCGAGTTCGCGAACAGCAACACCGTCAGCAGGTAGGCGAAGGGCAGGAACTGCTTCGTGCCGTGGATGTCGTGCGAGGCGTCCAGGCGGCCGTGCACGACTTCCTTGAGCACCAGCGCCGTGAAGATCGCGAGCGCCACGCCCGCGAAGTCGAGCGCCAGCAGCGACAGGACGCGCGCGGGACGGCGCAGGGTCGAGATGCGCAGCACGAAAGCCAGCGCCGGCGGGCGCTTGCGGCGCACGTCATGCTCGAGCGGCGGTGACGGCGTGTCGACCGCGGCCAAGGGCGGGCGTGGCCGCGCGGCGGCGTTGTCGCGCATGTGCGGCGGCGCGGAAACACCGCTCATGCTGCGCACGCGCGTCCCCGCGGGGGTTCTTGTGCCCGACGACCGTGACCCCATCTTGCTAGTCACAACACCCTGTTTGCCCGGACAGAGCGGTGCTGTAAACGCCTGACAGACGCGCTGCAGACGCTGCGAAGCTCGCGATCAGCGGGAGCCACCGCCGATCAGGATCTCGACACCCGAGTCCTCGATCGTGCGCTGCAGCCCTTCGCGCAGACTGACCTCGGGCGCCCAGCCGAGGATCTCGCGGGCCAGCGTTATGTCCGGCTTGCGCTGCTTGGGGTCGTCGACCGGCAGCGCCTCGTAGACGATCTGCGAGTTCGAGCCGGTCAGCTCGAGGATCACCTCCGCCAGTTCGAGCAGCGTGAACTCGTCGGGGTTGCCGATGTTGACCGGGTCGTGGTGGCCCGACTCCGCGAGCCCGATGATGCCGCGGATCAGATCTGAGACGTAACAGAAGGAGCGCGTCTGCGAGCCGTCGCCGAACACCGTCAGCGGACGGTTGTCGAGCGCTTGGCGCAGGAAGGTCGGGATCGCGCGGCCGTCGTGGGGGCGCATCCGACTGCCGTACGTGTTGAAGATGCGCACGATCGCGGTGTCGACGCCCTGCTGGCGGTGGTAGGCCATCGTCAGCGCCTCGGCGTAGCGCTTGGCCTCGTCGTAGACGCCGCGCGGGCCGATCGGGTTGACGTGGCCCCAGTAGGTCTCGGCCTGCGGGTGCTCGAGCGGGTCGCCGTAGACCTCGCTGGTGGAGGCGATCAAAAAGCGTGCTCGCTTGGCCTTAGCGAGGCCGAGCGTGTGGTGGGTGCCGTACGAGCCGACCTTGAGCGTGTGCAGCGGCAGGCGCAGGTAGTCGATCGGCGAGGCCGGCGAGGCCAGGTGGTAGACGAAGTCGACCGGCTCGTCGACGTGGTAGGGGTCGATGATGTCGACGTTTAGATGGACGAACCGCTCGGGGTCGCGGATGTGCGCGATGTTGACGAGCGAACCCGTCTCCAGGTTGTCGACGCAGATGACCCGATGTCCGCGAGCCAGCAGCTCGTCGCAGAGGTGGGATCCCAGAAAGCCGGCGCCGCCGGTGACCAGGCATGTGGACATTGGGCTGCAGAATACCCGGGCGTGCAGTGGCCAGCGTGGCGGCGGCATTTATCATCCCTGCCATGGCCATCGCACCAGTTCCCGATGA
>DASXER010000086.1:0-7579 GCA_036490015.1 Solirubrobacteraceae bacterium
GACGGCAGCTCGCTGCGCGCCGCCACCGCGGAGCTGACGCGGCTGGAGGGCGGCGAGCTGGCTGGGCACCGGCTCGGGCTGATGCACGGTGGCATGACCGCGCGCGAGAAGCAGCAGGTGATGGAGCGCTTCGTCGCCGGCGAGCTGGAGGTCCTGGTGGCCACGACCGTGATCGAGGTCGGGATCGACGTGCCCAACGCGACCGTGATGCTGGTCGAGAACGCCGAGCGCTTCGGCATCTCCCAGCTGCACCAGCTGCGCGGCCGTATCGGCCGCGGCGAGCACGCCTCGCGCTGCTTTCTCTTCGGGCCGCCCGGCACCGCTCGCCTGCGCGCGCTGGCCGCCCACTCGGATGGCTTCGAGCTGGCCGACATCGACCTCGCGCTGCGCAAGGAGGGCGAGCTGATCGGCACCCGCCAGTCGGGGATCGCCGGACACCTGAACGTGGCTCGTCTGCCCGAGGACGCCGGCCTGCAGGAGCTGGCTCGCGCACGCGCGGAGGCCATGATGGCGTCCGACGCAGAGCTGTCGCAACCCGAGCACGTGCTGCTCGCCGACGAGCTCGGCCACCGCTTCGGCGACACGGCCTCGAAGCCGCTCGCGGGCTGAGGACTGTCGGACCACCGGTTCGGTGGGATGGACCCGATCGCACCGCCTCCCGTTTCTATAATTGGAATAGGTAAGCTCTCTCGGATGCAACAACGAAGCCATCGACTACACCCGAAATGGGGTTTGCTCGGCAGTGTGGAAATGGAATGGCGGGAGCAGCTACGGCCGCTTGGCCCGCGAATGCACCACCGGCTCGTACAAAACCATCGCGTGCGACGGCGATAACAACGTGCCTGGGCATGGCGAGGTTGAAGCCATCTCCGGAAACAACCACCTTGCCGGAAGGCAAGACAACTTCACCTACTGCGGATGAGGACGGTCGATCACATGCGATACAGGAACAACGGACGTCTGGCTCGCAGCACCTTTGTGCTCGTCCTGGCGGTGGCCGGTACGACGCTGGCGGTTTCGGCGGCGACCGGGGCACTCGCTTCGACGCGGGGCGCGGCCAAGCCTCACGGCAAGCGATGGGCGGTGGCGATACTCGCTCACCGTGATCGGCATCTTGCGCGCAGCGCGGACGTGAGCAGCGCCGCACCCCCCGGAGCGATGCTCGCGGCGGTCGTCTCGGACACCTCGCTCTACGTGTGGCAGCGGGCGACTGGGGAAACCTGCCTCGTGAACCTCCATCAGGGGGGTACCGGCGGGGCCGTCTGTGGGCCGACCTCGAGCGTGGAAGAAGGCGGTATGACCGCGGTCCACCAGGAAGGCGAAGGTGCCGGCGAACGCACCAGGGTCGTCGGCCTGCTGCCGAACGGCGTGGAAGACGTGACATCCGTGGACGGAAATGGTGCGACCGAAGCCGTCCCCGTACGCGACAACGTGTTTGCCGTGGAAGGCAACGGCATCGCCAGCGTCCGCTACACGCTGCCCAACGGCGTCGTGCAAGCCGTGGAAGTGACGCAGGTGATCGCCAGGACAACCAAGGTCGATCAGGCGGGCGCTAGCGCCAGCGCCTCGAACTGAAAGCAGATCCAGAAAGGCGCCGGACGCAAGCAGAGCGTCCGGCGCAGTAGACGGCCCGGCCCGGCGACGCCCGTCATCTACCGTGAGCCCATGCGGATCATCGCCGGAGAGCTTGGCGGCCGGCGCCTGAAGGCGCCCGCAGGGCGCGGCACGAGGCCGACCGCCGAGCGCGTGCGCGAGGCGCTGTTCGCGATGCTCGGCGCGCTCGACGGCGAGCGCGTGCTGGACCTGTTCGCGGGCTCCGGGGCGCTCGGCATCGAGGCCCTCTCGCGCGGTGCCGTCCACGCCGTGTTCGTCGAGCGCGACGCCGCCGCGGCGCGACTTCTGGCGGAGAACCTGACGGCCCTGGATCTCGTCGGCGAGCGCGCCGAGCTGCGTCGCGCGGACGCGTTGAAAGCGCTGCGCGCCGCATCGGCTGGCGCGGAGAAATACGATCTGATCTTCGTCGACCCCCCATATCGAGAAGCGCGGCGCTGGGCCAGTGAGCTGTCGCCGATCCTGCCGTCGCTGCTGTCCGCTGACGGGCGGATCGTCGTCGAGAGCGACCGGCGGACGCCGCTCGTTCTGGAGCTGGAGGTCGAGCGCAGCAGACGCTACGGCGACACATCGATCACAATCCATACACAGCTTTGAGCGGATCCGAGACATCCAGAGCGGTTTGCCCCGGCTCGTACGACCCGATCACCAACGGTCATCTCGACGTGATCAGGCGCGCGGCGGGGCTATGGGACGAGGTCGTGGTGGCCGTCGTCAACCGCTCCGTGCGCAAGAACGACGCGCTGTTCGAGATCGAGGATCGCGTCGGCTTCATCGAGCGTGCCTGCGCGGACCTTCCCAACGTCCGCGTCGAGCCTTTCTCGACGCTGGTCGTCGATTTCGCGCGCAGCATCGGCTCGAAGGCGATCGTCAAGGGGCTGCGCGCGATCTCGGACTTCGAGTACGAGCTGGAGATGAGCCAGCTCAACCGCCGGCAGGCGCCAGACGTCGAGTCCGTGTACCTGATGGCCAGCCCGCAGTACAGTTTCCTTTCCTCCAGTGGCGTCAAGGAGCTGGCCACGTTCGGGGGGAAAATCGACGATCTCGTGCCCGCCGAGGTAGCTCAGCGGTTGCAGGAACAGCTGACGCGCTGACGAAAGAGCACGGAGGTGGCAAGAAAGTGGATGTCCTCGTACTCATAGACAAGCTGGACGATCTCGTCCACAACGCGAAGACGTTCCCGTTGAGCGACTCCGTGCGGGTCGACAAGGAGGAGATCTACGACATCCTCGACCAGATGCGCGCGACGATCCCCGAGGAGATCAAGCAGGCGCGCTGGATCGTCAAGGAGCGCCAGGAGATGCTCGCCGAGGCCAAGAAGGAGGCCGAGCGCATCATCAAGGAAGCACGCGAGCGCCAGGAGCGCCTCGTCGGCGACGAGGAGGTCACGAAACAGGCCGAGCGCGCCGCCGAGGACATCGTCGAGGACGCCCGCGCGCGCGAGCGTGAGATCCGGCTCGGCGCCGAGGACTACGCCGACGAGATCCTCAACACGCTCGAGGTCAACCTGTCCAAGTTCATCGCCGCCGTCCAGCGCGGGCGCGAGCGCCTGCAGGGCAAGGACGAGCCCGCCGAAGTAGCCTGAGCGCCGGCCGTCTCGTCAGTGAGTGAATCCAAGCCCGTTGGGTAGTCTCGTCACGTCGTGAACTCCGCCCAGGCGAGATACAAGCTGCACGTCGTCCGGACTCTGCTCGAGACCGGCATGTTCGCGCCCACGCGTCCCGATCGCGCGTTGCGCTCGCTGGCTGCCCTGCATCGCTGGGGGCCGACCGCCGCCGCGGCATACAAGGGCGCGTCGGTGCGCTACCCCGACCGCACGGCGATCGTAGACGAGCGCGGCACGCTCACCTTCGCCGAGGTCCAAGCCCGCACGAACGCGCTCGCCAACGAGCTGGCCGCCGCCGGCGTGCGAGCCGGAGACGGCGTCGCGATCATGTGTCGCAACCACCGCGGCTTCATCGAGGCGACCGTCGCCTGCGCCAAGCTCGGCGCCAGCGCGCTCTACCTCAACACCGCCTTCGCCGGCCCGCAGATCGCCGACGTGCTGCAGCGAGAGGCCCCCGTCGCCGTCATCTACGACGAGGAGTTCACGGGCCTGGTGGAGCCCGGCGCGGCCTCGCTCAAACGCTTCATCGCATGGCGGGACGAGGACTCGACGCCGCGCGAACCCCTCATAGAAGATCTAATCGCACGCGGGAGCGAGCAAGACCTAGAGCCGCCAGCGGAACCTGGCCGGGTCGTGATCCTCACCTCCGGAACGACCGGCACGCCGAAGGGTGCCACGCGCAAGCAGCCCGACTCGATCGAGCCGATCGCCGCGCTGTTCTCGACAATCCCGCTGCGCGCGCGCCAGACGACCGTGATCGCCGCGCCCATGTTCCACTCCTGGGGCTTCGCGCATCTCAGCCTCGGCCTGTCGCTCTCCTCGACGCTCGTGCTGCGCCGCCGCTTCGACCCCGAGGAGACGCTGCGCGTCGTGTCGCAGCACCGCGCCAGCGCGCTAGCCGTCGTGCCGGTGATGCTGCAGCGGATGCTCGACCTCGACCCCGCCACGATCGCCAAGCACGACCTGCACGCGCTGCGCATCATCGCGCTCAGCGGCTCCGCGCTACCCGGCGAGCTCGCCACGCGTGCGATGGACGCGTTCGGCGACGTGCTCTACAACCTCTACGGCTCGACCGAGGTCGCGTGGGCGACGATCGCCACCCCCGCCGATCTGCGCGCCGCCCCCGGCACCGCCGGACGCCCGCCGATCGGCACCGTCGTGAAGCTGCTCGACGAGCACGGCGCCGAGGTGCCCAAAGGCCAGACCGGGCGCATCTTCGTCGCCAACGAGATGATGTTCGACGGCTACACCGGCGGCGGCGGCAAGGAGATCGTCGACGGGCTGATGAGCACCGGAGACATGGGCCGCCTCGACGAGAGCGGACGGCTGTTCGTCGACGGACGCGATGACGAAATGGTCGTCTCGGGAGGCGAGAACGTCTTCCCGCGCGAGGTCGAGGACCTGCTCTCCGACATGGAGTCGGTCGAGGAGGTCGCCGTCGTCGGCGTCGCCGACGAGCAGTTCGGCCAGCGCCTGAAGGCCTTCGTGGTCGCGCGCGACGGCGCCTCGCTGACCGAGCAGCAGGTGCAGGAACACGTCAAGAGCAACCTCGCCCGTTACAAGGTCCCGCGCGAGGTCGTGTTCCTCGACGAGCTGCCGCGCAACGCGACCGGCAAGGTGCTCAAGACCGAGCTGCGTCAGGCCGTCTGAACGCGCGCTTACGGGCCGCGAAGGCCAGGCGTACGTACGGCGGTGCAGGACCGTGGAATCGATCATCTAGCCTGAAAGCATGGCGCCGGCCGCGCAACAACTGGAGCTGTCCTCGCTGAAGCTCGCCGCTGGCGAGGGCCGGCGGCTGACCTTCGAGGTGCCGATCGAGCCGCTCGTGCTCGGCGGCGAGAGCTATTTGGCCAACCCCGACAGCGTGCCGGTCACACTCGAGATCTCACGTATGACCGGCGGCGGTTACGCGCTACGGCTGGCCTTCCAGGCGGCGCTCGCCGGGCCGTGTATGCGCTGCCTCGGGCCCGCCGCGCCGGTGGTCGTGGTCGAGGCGCGCGAGGTCGACCGCCCGAGCGAAGGCGAGGAGCTGCACAGTCCCTACGTCGAGGAGGACGTGCTCGACCTCTCAGCCTGGGCCCACGACGCGTTGGCGCTCGCCGGGCCGACGAAGGTGCTGTGCCGCGAGGACTGCCGCGGGCTGTGCCCGGTCTGCGCCGCCGATCTCAACGAGGCCGGTCCCGAGCACGCGCACGAGTCCACGCCCGACCCGCGTTGGGCGAAGCTGCGCGAGCTGCGTCTCGAGTAGCGCGGAGGCGGGGGTAGAGGTAGGACCTTGATACCCTGGCTGCTCCTTATGGCCGTACCCAAGAAAAAGCAGTCGCACAGCCGCACGGCCAAGCGCCGTGCACAGCACAAGATCGGCACGCCGGCGGTCAACGCCTGCCCGCAGTGCCACAGCCCGCGCCGCCCCCACCGTGTCTGCCCAGTTTGCGGCAGCTACGCGGGACGCGAGATCGTCGCGCCGGCTGGTCACGACCACGATCACGAGCACGACCACTCCTAACGGCTCGCAGCCGGTCGTTGCGGTCGACTGCAACGGTGCGGACCTCGGTGCGGCTGAGGTAGCCGCCGGGGCTGCTCTAGCTGCCGAAGCGGGCGCGCGCGTGCTGTTGTTCGGGCCTGTCGACGAACTGGGCGGAATGCCAGCCGGCGTCGAGGTGGTCGACGCCCCGGTGTCGATCGCCAAGGCCGAGGATCCCGTGAAGGCCGTGCGCGCCACGCCCGACGCTTCGATCGTGCAGGCCGCTAAGGCCGTCGCCTCGGGGCGCGCGCAGGCTTTCGTGTGCGCTGGCGGCACGGGCGCGGCGCTGGCAGCCGGCATCTTCAACATCAAGCGCGACCACGGCGTCTATCGTCCGGCGCTCGCGCTGCCGATGCCCGTCCCGCGCCATCCCGTGACGCTGCTCGACGTCGGCGCCAACGCCGAGGCACGGCGCGAGCACATAGTCCAGTTCGCCTACATGGGCGCCGCGCTGTCGCGGCTCGTGCTCGGCGTGCCGCGCCCGCGCGTAGGTCTGCTCTCCAACGGCGAGGAGTCCACGCGCGGAGGGGCGCTCGTCGTCGAAGCCGGCGCCGAGCTGCGCGAGCACGCGACGCGGGCGGCCGCGACCGGCGCGTTCGAGTACGTCGGCAGCGTCGAGGGCAACGACGTCGTCAGCGGCAAGGCCGACGTGATCGTCACCGACGGCTTCACCGGCAACGTCGCGCTGAAGCTGATGGAGGGCGTCTCGCAGACGATGCTGAGCGCGATCCGCGACGCCGCCATGGGCTCGCTGATGGGCAAGGCCGGAGGCGCGTTGCTGCGTCCCTCGCTGCGCGGGCTGCGCGAGGAGCTCGATCCCGAGGGCGCCGGCGGCGCCTACCTGCTCGGCTTGCGTCGTCTCGGCGTCGTGCCCCACGGGCGCTTCAGCCGACGCGGGTTCGCGCAGGCGATCCTGCGCGCCTCGCTCGGCGCGCGCGAGGACATCGTCGGGGAGACCCACGCCGCGCTGGATGCCGCCGGCGCGCTGCGGCGCTCTCCCGCCTCCGAGACCGCCTCGGCCTCCGCCGCCTCGGACGCTAGCCTGCGCGAGCAAGGATGACGAGTCCCGAGCAGCCTTTTCACGCCCGATGACACACACCCGCGAGCAGGTATACGACCTGATCACAGAGCACCTCGCCGACGAGCTCGACATCGAGCCCGGCGCGATCTCTGAGACGACGCGTTTCAAGGAGGATCTGGAGGCCGACTCGCTCGACCTCTACACGCTCGTGCAGGAGTTGGAGGACACCTACGGCGTGACGATGTCCGACGAGCAGGCGGCGGCGATCCTCACGGTCGGGCAGGCCGTCGAGTTCGTGCTCGCCCACGATCAGTCCGATGCGTCCGAGCGCGCGTAGCGGCCCGCGGCGACGGATGTGGCACCCCGACGAAGCCGAGGTTGGTGACGATGCTTCTGGCCGAGCTGCTCGACGAGCTGCCCGACGACCTCGCGCGGCAGGTCTTCACCCACGCCTCCTGGAGCGAGCGACGGGGCGACTCCTACTCGCGCCTGGCGTTCCTCGGCGACAGCGTGCTGTCGCTGGCCGTCACGACCCATCTCTATCCGCGCCTGGAGGCCGAGCGCTTCGGCGCCGGGCGGCTGACGAAGATCCGCGCTCAGGCGGTCTCGGGCGTCTCGTGCCGCGCGGTCGCGGAGCGGCTCGCGCTGCCGGAGCGCCTGCGCGCCGCCGCCCCGGCTGGTGTGCGGGAGGGATCGGCCGCGCTGCTGGAGACCGAGCGCGTGCTGGCCTCCGTGATCGAGGCGGTGATCGGCGCCTGCTACTTGAACGTCGGCTATCAGCGCACGGCCGAGGCGGTCGTCGAGGCGTTCGAGCCCG
>DASXER010000110.1:0-14357 GCA_036490015.1 Solirubrobacteraceae bacterium
CCCGGAGGCAGCTCGACGTCCGTCGCCGCCGGCTCCCACATCAAAGGACCGACCACGTGGACATGGGCGGGCCAGCTACGCGGGTACTCCAGCTGGGGGAAGCTCGCCACGAGAGCTAGTTCCGTGGAGAGCCCGCCGTGCACGTAGGGAAGCTCCGGCAGCCCCAGGCGGGTGCGCGTGACGTTCAGCTCCTGGCGACCGCGCTCTAGGCCGTTGTGCACAGGGTGGTGCGCGGTGCGCCAGAACAGGCGTCCGGCCGGCGACGAGGGCATACGCGCGCCGAGTGAGTAGATCGGAAAGCCGGCCTCGGAGTGCGGGTGGACGTGTGGGATCAGCGTCGCGCGCGCGCGGTTCTCCAGCTCGGCAGCCAGCGCGGGCGCCAGCGTGAGGATGTCGGACACGACGACATCGGGCGCCAGCTCCCTCACGAGTGGGCGCGTGTCGATCGTGGCGTGCACGACCGCCTCGTAGAAGTCCAGCGGCTCGGGGCCGGTGGGGAAGACGCTGTACTCCGGTGCCGGCGCGAAGCCGATGCCCTCGCCTTCGACGTCTTTCTGCCACCGCCGCCATGTCTGTAGCGTCACGTCGTGCCCGCGCGCGACGAGCGTCCGTCCGAGCGCGATCATCGGGAAGGCGTGCCCGGGATCGCCGAACGCGCCCAGCAGGATGCGCCGCCGGGTCATACCGAGGGTGTGGCCGCGGCGCTCAGGCCGCGGCGAGCTCGGCGATCAGGCGCAGCTGTTCGAGGCGCTCGGGCGCGGTGAAGGCCGTTGGCGTGATACCGAGCGTGCCGACGCCCGCGTCGCGGTATACGGCCAGGCGCTCCTTGACGACGTCCTTCGGCCCGCAGATCGAGACCCTGTCGATCAGCTCGTCGGGGACCGCGGCCATCGCCTCCTCGCGCTTGCCTTCCAGGTAGAGGTCCTGGATGGTTTTGGCGGCGTCCTCGTAGCCGTAGCGCTGTACGACCTGGTTGTAGAAGTTCTGTTTGCGCGAGCCCATGCCACCGACGTAAAGGGCGATGAACGGGCGCATCGCGTCGCGGCCCTTCTCGACGTCGTCGGTGACGAACACGTTGACGGTCGGGGCGATGTCGAAGTCGTCGAGCGATTTGCCGCTACGGTCGGCGCCTTCCTGCAATAGCGGACGCAGCTCGTTCACGTGCTCGGGCGAGAACAGCGTCGGGATCCAGCCGTCGGCGATCTCGCCGGCGAGCGCCGTGTTCTTCGGGCCGATCGCGGCCAGATAGATCGGGATGCGGTCCTGCACGGGGGAGATCGTCAGCTTGAGCGCCTTGCCGGGACCGTCGGGCAGCGGCAGCTCCAGCGTCTCGCCCTTGAATTCGACCCGTTCACGCGCGAGCGCCATGCGGATCACGGCGACGTACTCGCGCGTGCGCTGAAGCTGCTTGGCGAAGCGCTGTCCATGCCAGCCCTCGGCGACCTGGGGCCCGGAGGTGCCGATGCCGATGATCATGCGCCCGCTAGAGAGCTGGTCGATCGTCGCCGCTGTCATGGCGGTCATGGCCGAGGAGCGGGCGGGCATCTGGAAGATGCCGGCGCCGAGACGGATCTTGCTCGTCTGCCCCGCCAGCCAGGCGAGCACCGTCGCCGTGTCAGAGCCGTAGGCCTCCGCCGCCCAAACGGAGTCATAGCCCAGCCGCTCGGCCTCCTGGACGATGTTGAGCTGATCCTCCGAGCTGAGACCGAGGCCCCAGTAACCGATGTGGACGCCGAGCTTCATGCAAATTTCCTTTCAGCAGCAGGGGAATTGTTGCCGGTCGCAAACGCCTGGCCTAGGCTGCGGGCGAAGCCTATGCGAAATGGCGCGCGTCCCACCAGAAGCACCGTCGAGCAGCTCCGGCTCGCGATCGACTGTATGCCGGTAGCCACGCGCGAGGCGATGCTCGAGGGGTTGAACCGCAACGAGCGCATCATCGTCGGCGCCTACGTCGACGAGCGCGGCGGCGTCTGCCCGATGCTCGCGGCGCACCGCTGCGGGGGCAGGACGGACTTCCTGTCGTTCGCCAAGTCATGGGATCGCTTCGCGCGCGCCAAGCAGAGCCGTCGCGCGAGCGAGCGCGAGCTGCGCATCCTCGTCAACCAGCTAGAAGACAGCCTGACCGAGTCCCGTGGCATGGAGCTCGACCGCGCGATCGCCGAGCACCGCGCGCTGTGCGCGCGCAGCCGTCGTTCCTCACCCCGGCGCCGCGGCGTGCGCCTGCCAGACCAGGCCGATCCGTCGGGCGAGATCAAGGCGTGGCGCCTGCGACGACCGTGGAAGTCGTCCAAGGCCGACGTCGAGCGGCGTCTGCCGGCGCGCGTCTGAACGGCGCCAGCGGAACGCAGGGCTTCGCGGCGGCGAACGCTTTCGACGGCGGCACGCGGCATCAGACGCCGCGCGATCCCTATAAGCATCGAAGTGAGGCGCCGGGCCCATCTCTAGGCTGCCGTGCATGTCCAGGAGGCTCCTGTGTGCGGCGGTGCTCTGTGCGTCGCTGGTCGTCCCGGCGCTTGCCGGCGCGCATGGCGCGACACCGTGGTTCGGGACGTACGGCGTCTCGGTCGTCGGTGGCTCGCAAGACGCGAGCTGGACGCTCCAGCACACGCCGATCAGCCCATGCGACGCGCCTGCCAGCGGCCAGGGCAGCGACGATCAGACGTTCACGCCGGGTGCGAGCAAGACGCTCGAGCTCAGCGGGGTCGGGACGAGCGCTTTCCCGACCACGATCGACGGTCTCGAGCTGCAATACAGCGAGAACCGGGACGGCACGATCACGCAGGGACAGCCGGCGGACGCGAACCCCGCCGACTGCGACCTGATCTCGGGCGAAGGCGTCATCACGCCACAGCCCGATTGCGGTCCTCGCAGCCTCTCGACGGAGATCGACGTCGATCCCGCGCCCGGAGCGGCGAGCATCGAGCAAAGCCCGGCAGCTGGCGCGGGTCAGGAACCGCCTTACAAGGACTGCCCGGTGTTCGGCGACGTCGTGCCGGCCTTCGCCGCGCCGCTCGTCGCGGTGCTGCCACCGCTCGGTCCAGCGAGCGCAGGTGGTCTCGCGGCCGGCGAGGCGAAGCTGACGGCCGTCGAACCCGAGACCGAAACGGGCGTCAGCGGTCAGAGCACCCTCAACGTCGAACTGCGCTTCACGCGGCTGGCGGTGTTCGATGCGCTCGGTATGCCAGCCGACGCGAACCTCGCGGTCAGCGCATCGGGTGCGGTAACGGTGCCCGTCGGCTGCCCGGCGGGCGCAGCGTGCGGCGGCAGCGTCTCGCTCGACCTGGGCGCCGGCGCGAGCGGCGCCTCGGCGCGGGCGGCGTCGAGCGCGCCGCGCTTCCCGACCCCGGTGGGCACGTACGCGGTCGCGCTCGTGTCAGCGAAATTCCACCTGCGCCCGCATCAGAAAGGCGTCGTCCTGCACCTGCACGGCGGCCGGCTGTTCGCCAAATCGCTGGCGAGGGAGACGCTTGACGTCGTTGTCAGCGAGGGCAGCGGCAAGAAGTCGGTCCGTTACGTAGCCGGCACCGCGCACCTGCGCCCGTAGCCCTCAGAGGGAGTCGCCGGGGCGCACGAACATGATCTCCGGCACCACGCAGGCTGGAGACACGCGCAGCATGAAGCGCACCGCCTCGGCGATGTCCTTGGGACGGATCATCTCGTCGGCGGGAACCTGGCCCTTGACGAAGTCGGTCATCGGCGTGTCGACGAAAGCCGGGCACAGCGCGAGCGACTTGATGCCCTCCTGGCCGAGCTCCTTGTTCATCGCTTCCGTCCAGCCGACGACGCCGTGCTTGGTCGCCGAGTACACCGACAGCCAGGCCTCGCCGTGCTTGCCCGAGATCGAAGACGTGTTCACGACCAGCGCGTTCTTGTGCTCCGTTGCCGCCGCGCGCAGCATCTCCATGCTCTCGCGGTAGAAGAGGATGATCGAGCGCAGGTTGATGTTCAGCTGCATGTCCAGGCGCTTGGTCTCGATCTCCGCGACCGCCTGCCCGACGCCGACGCCCGCGTTGTTGACGAGCACGTCCAGGCGTCCGTACTTCTCTCTGTGCGCCGCGACGACGCGCTTGACCTCGTCCTCGTCGCCGAGGTTGGCCGCCACCTGCTGCAGCTCGTAGCCAGCGTTCTGAAGGCCCTCGGCAGCCGCTTGGAGCTTGTCGGGACGGCGTGCGGCGATAGTCATCGCGAAGCCTTCTTCGCCCAGCACACGGGCTATGGCGAGACCGATCCCGCTCGACGCCCCCGTGACGATTGCTGCCTTCGCTGCTGCCATCTGCCTTCCCTCCTGTTGTTGAGCGGTTGCGGCCGACCGCCCGACGTAGACGGCGCTGGGAGGGAGCATCCCATATCTCGCTGGTACCGTCTCGACTGCGTGCCCCGGGCCTCTACCGGGGCACGTGGAGGGCCCGTAGCTCAGTTGGTTAGAGCTGCCGACTCATAATCGGTAGGTCCCTGGTTCGAGTCCAGGCGGGCCCATTGCAGAGTGTCGGAATGGCGATCGGATCACTTCGTTCGCCGGATCTCGAAGGAGTCGCCCTGTAGCGCGGTGGGAGCTAGGAGTTCTTCGCCGACAGACATCGTGCTCGACGTCAGTTGTTCGAGGTTCGGCTGCCTCCCGTTGACGAGCACGTCACTGAACTTGACTTCGCTCAGGCGTGGGTACTGGGAGTAGGAGCTTCCGACTGGACGTCCTCCTGCGCCCATTCAGCGATGTAGGGCGGCCAGTGGGTTTCATCGGTGGTCGTGAAGCTCGCCCTGCTCGCGGTGGTCCCGTCGACGATGGTGAGGTGCCACCGACGGTGCCTGATGTCCAGGGTTGCTTCGATGAGGTCCCCGGGGCGTGCATGAAAGAGCGTATGGGGGTGATAGCCCTGTGATGTGTCGCTCCAGAACACAACGTATTCCGCTTTGAGCGAGAGCAGGCCGTCGCTGGGCTTCACACATTCCTCGTTGGTCCCGACCTGAATAAAGGTTTGCCCTTCGCCGATCGCTCCGACCCACGTGCCGGCCACGCCGCAGGGCGATCGTTCCTCGATTTCCGGCACACGCCAAGCGGCATGGACTGAGCTGACGGCTTTGCCCTTCCAGGAGTACGCGGCGAACTCGCCTACGCCTCCGCCGCCGGGCGGAGCCACGCCGCCACCACCACATCCGCTGAGGATCAAAGCGGTGACAGCGAGTGCCGGCACCCCAACCAAGAGCCGTCCGAGCAGACCAACTCGGACACGCGGCGCGTGCAGCCGACACCCGACCCTTGAGCTGGGCTCACTCACCGTCGAACTCGTCGAGATATGCGGAAAGCATACAGCCGACACTGCGCGTGGGCGGTCTAATCCAGGCTCCAGCACGATGCCCGCCGACGCCACGGAAAGGACCAGATGGCAAAGAGACGGGGACATGAGGAATGGGGCTGTCATGCTTGCCGCGATGCTCGGCGCCTAGCGTTCGCACCGTCCGGTCACGATGCACGTAGCGGGGAAGTATCTGAGCAGCGCGGAGTAGTCTCTCGTAGCGATGCGACTGGGGGACAACATGCGCATACCCGGCGTAGCGGGGGTGGCGGCCGCGGTGCTGGCCGTGGCCCTCGTCCCGGGCGCTGCCCAAGCCGCCGACCCGAGCGTGACGGTCGTCTACAAGGGCACGCTCTCGGAAAAGTTCGTCTCGAAAACGAGCGACCCCTCAGACTTCGAGGTCGAACTGACACTCGAATGGGAAGAGAAGGCGACCGACGACGCGGTCACGCGCGAGCCGATCTCGCCGCCCAGCTTCTCGATCTCCGGCTCGCTCACCACAACCTCGGCGCACGAACATCCGAAGAGCTGCAGCGCGAAACTCTCCACGCGTCCGGGGCCATACGGCAACGCGCCCGCCGGCTATATAGCTGGCGGACTCGTGACGATCGCCGCGGTGCTCCCGTCGAGCGGCAAATACGTGCAGTCGGACGGGAGCGAAAACTGTGCCATCGCCCCCAACCAGGGTGTCGGCGTCGGTGGTTCTGGCGTCCCCGACCCCGAATTCGTGGCCGCGATCGCGCCGGGTGCCTCCTTCCCGGAATCGCAGCCGTCGTACTCCCACACCTTCAGCGTCCCGCACTACGTTCACCGGGAACTCGCACCGAACGGGCAAGAAGAAAGCGAAAACACCATGTCGCTGTCCGCGACTCTGACCGCGACCACGAGCGTCCTCACAGGCCGCCAGGGCACTGGAACGGGCGGAGGATCGTCGCCGGGCGGCGGCGGTAAAGGCTCGACCGGCAAAAAGCCACTGCTCCCGCGCGGGAAATCGCTCGACAAGGCCAAGCAACAGGCCCGGCGCGATCTGCCAGAAGCGCTCAAGGAAGCGTGGGGTGCGCACGGGCTGCAGTCGTTGACAGCGCTTTCCGGCGCGCCGCTGCTCATGGTCGCCGACGAACTCGGGCAGAGCGTGGCGCCGCTCGCGGGTAACGACGCGACCACGCGCGTTCTGGACGACCTGCGCATCATTGACGACCCACCCCGAGCCGATGTGTTCGTGCTCGCGAGGGCGGCGCCCGCGAAAGCGCCGGTGCTGCCCGCGTGCGGCCAGGCCGAAGCGACACTGAGTTCCTGGTGTGCCCGTCTGAGCGACGCGCTCGCGCGCCTGCTCGTCGCCGACGGCAATGCTTCGGCGGCGGACACGGCGATCGAACAGACCGTTTCCCGTGCGAGCGCCGCGAGACACGCACGCAACGCCACGGCGCTGACCCTGCAGGAACGGCACATCCCGGGGCTAGAGCAGACGCTTGCGACGGCGCTCGCGGCGAAACGCCGCGCCGCCGGACCCGTGCGAACGCTGCTCCGGGAGGCCAGGCCGCGCTGGTCGCTCACGCGCGCCCAAGCAGCCGCCGCGATCGGCTTCCTGAAACGTCGTCTCAAGCACGACGGCATCTCCGCCGCAACGCTCACACGCCTCGCGCACGGCGCGCTTACGCCCGCTTACACGGAAGTCCTCACGCTGCTATAGATCGCCTCGGGAAGGCTTTCCGCCGTGCGCCGAGGAACCACGAACTCCCTGCGAGGATGGCGGGATCGCCTCCTCCTCCGAGCTCACCGCACTGCTGCGCCGCCCCGGCTTCACGCGCTACTTCGTGGTGGTCGCCGCTTCGCGCGCCACCGGCACGATGTTCACCGTCGCCGGGGTGCTGCTGATCCTTCAGCGCACGCACGACCTGACGCTCGCCGGCCTCGTCGTTGCCGCCGGCACGTTCCCAGCGGCCGTCAGCGGGCCGTTCCTCGGTGGCTGGCTCGACGTCGCCCGCAGCCGTCGGCGCCTGCTGACGCTCGACCGCGCCATGACGACTGTTTCGCTGCTCGCGGTGCTGCTGCTCGCGGGCCATGCGCCGAACTGGCTGCTGCCGTTCGCCGGCCTGCTCTACGGAGTGACCTCGCCGCTGGCGGCCGGCGCTTTCTCCTCGGTGCTGCCGGAGATAGCCGGCACGGAGCTGATCGGCGTCGCCAACGCCTTCGAAGGCGCGAGCATCAACGCCGCCTTCATTGTCGGCCCGGCGCTGGCGGGCCTGGTGGCCGCCACGGCTGGGCCTGCCGCCGCGATCGAGGTGCAACTGGTGAGCGGCGTCGTGATCGGCGTGCTGATCGCCGCCGACGCGACCTTCGAGTTGCGCCCGGCACACGAGGAGGCCGCGCCGGAAGGCGTGCTGCACGCCGTCGCCCAGGGGCTGCAAGCCACTTGGCGGATCGTGCCGCTGCGCTGGAACATGATCATCGATGCCTTCTACGTGCTCGCCTGGGGCACGCTGAGCGTCGGTTTTCCCGCCTACGCCGTCGCCGTCGGCTCGGGTGCTCACGCCTCGGGCTACATGTGGGCCGCCGTGTCGCTCGGCTCGCTGATCAGCGGCTTCGGGCTGCGCCGGCTCAACGCGCAGCTCACGCCGCGCCTGGTGATGGTCTCCTACTTCCTCGCGATGGCCGCCTCCGCTGCCGTTTGGACGCTCGCGGGCAGCATCGCCGTCGCGCTCGTGCTCGTCTTCCTGACCGGCATCTTCGACGGCCCGGGTCTGATAGCGCTGATTGCGATCCGCCAGCGTCTCGCGCCGCCGCATCTGCGCGCGCAGATCTTCGCCACCGCCTCCAGCCTTCACTCCGCCGTCTTCGCCGTCGGGGCCGCCGGTGCGGGGTTGCTTCACAGGGCGTTCGGCACGAACGTCACGCTGCTCGCGTTCGCGGCGCTGATCGGGGTGTCCGGTGTCGCGGCGTTGTTCAGCGATACGAAGCGACCGAAGCTAGGTCCTACGGAGGTGCCGGCCGCGAGCGGTTGAGCTTCATCCTCCACCGCACGAGGTTGCCCCGCCGCCACTTACCTTCACCTTGTAGAGGGCGAACCCGCTGACATCGACGGGTGAGCTGTGAAGGGGACGCAACAGCTCGTTCCAGCGTCCCGGGACGCCGTCTCTGACTATGATGGCCGCGGGATGTATGAAGCGGATGAAGCTGCACAATTCACCCTTCAGCCTCCGCTTCGGGACGCCTTTCTCGAGGCTCCGCAGGACGCGGGTGTAACGCTGGTATTGGTGCGGCACGGACAGTGAGATGTAGCCGCCCGCGAGATCGAAGGCGAAGCCGGACTCGAGCTGCCAGTACATCGAGTTCCCGGCGATGCCGAACGGAAGCGCCAGCACAGTCGAGTGACTCGGGATGTAGCGCTTGATCTGGGTGGCGCCCTTGACCAGAGCGGGCGCGTCGACGTGCGTGTCCCAGGCGAGCGCCTCATTGGGCAGCAGGGTCCCACAGACGGCGAGGAGCGACGCGATCCGCAGGGCTCTGAGCCGCGCCCTGGAGATCCAGTACGCGATTGCGATGCCAGCGACCAGCCAGACGTAGACGAGCAGCCGCCCGGCGAGCATGAACTTCAGCAGCGGGAGCTGGCCCAGCGCGAGCCACGGCAACGGGATCGACGTCGCATGGCCTCCCACGGCCAGGTGACGCCCGAGCCCAGCGATCAGGAACAGGCCGAAGAGCAGCAGGAGAACCCGGCCCGCGGGGTGGCGCCGGAACTCGACGGCGAAGGCGAGCATTACGGCCAGCAGCGGAATCCCCAGATAGCCGACCTGCTCCGTCGGGCCGCCGTGGAAGCTGGCGGCGCGGGCGAACAGATCTCCGGGCACCTGTAGCCATGTCGCCCCGGTTGGCACCACGATGTTGGCGAGATCGATGCCGGAGTGCTTGCCGGAGATGTGACCGACCGGGTTCGACCCGAACACCACGTAGTAGAGGAAGGGCGCCGCGACGAGCGTCGCGAGACCAACGGCATACAGGCCCTCGCGGAGCAGCCTCGGACCGTGTGCCGCGAGCCACGCGGGCATCGTGAAGCGGACGACGAGGACGGCGACCGCCCCGGCGAGGAACATCGACGCCAGCACTTCGGTCGACGTCATCAATTGCACCGCGAGCAGCGCGGCGAGCAGCAGCACGAATCGACGGAGCGATATGTCGGTTGCACCCCGACGCAGCACGAGCAGCACGGCGGCGGGAATCAGGGCAGTCAGCGACAGGTTGAGGTGACTGATCGTCTCCACCGTCTCATAGCTGCCAAAGCCATAGAGCAGGCCGCCCGCGAACGAGGCGGCAGTGTTCGCGACGAGATACCGGCACAGGCAGAAGGCGCTGAACGCCGACACGGCTGGCGCGAGCAGCGCGAGCACGTTGTAAGCGACGATAGGTCCCGCGGCCAGAGTGAGCGGCGTCGCGAACGTTGCCGGTGCGATGATGCTCGCGGCCCAGGCCAGGTTGTAGCCGACGGGGCTGAACAGCGCATGTGTGTAGATCGGGTCGCTGGCATGAGCGATCGAGTGGGCTACCCACGCGATCGACCAGGTGTAGGCGCTTTGGTCGCGCCCGAAGTACGCCGGGCTCGGGCCGAAGCCCTCGATGAAGCGGGTGAGGTGAAAAAGCGTGTGCCGGCCGTAGAGCGCGAGCGACGTGCCCAGGTAGATCAGGAAGACGACGGCGCTGGAAACCGAGCGTGGGATTCCGTGGCGGTCGAGCGGCCCGCGAACACGTGCCTCGTTCGCTGGCAGCGCCATCCTTCGCAGCGTAGTCGACGGGCTCAGCTCTCGCGGATGGCGCGCAGCGGGCTCTCGGTCAGCTGACGGGGCGGGGTCAGCTCGCCGGTGGCTGGGTCTCGACGGGGCTTGTCAGCCAGTCGCAGAGGCCGTGATCGATCAGGGTCGCGGCGAGCGTCTGATAGCCGCTTGCGCCGGGATGCGCCCCGTCCGTGTCTGCGATCTCGGACATCCATGCCTCCAACGTCGACAGCTGCTCAACCAAGGGCGCGAAAGGTACCGCGTGCCGATGGCAGACCTCGGCGAATGTCGCCGACAGCGCCTCGATGCGGTGATTCTGCTCTTCGTCGTCCACGGGCGCTGGCCCGACGACGTACACGGCGAAGCCGGACGTAGCCGTCTCGTCGAGGAGCTGTTCGAGGGCTAGGCGCGAGCGCTCCGCTGGCACCCGGATCGCGCCGCGCTCGGCGGTGGTGTCGTTGGCGCCGAATGACACGACGATCCGCGCGTCGGCGCCTGGCGGCACGCGCGGCAGGGCCTCCGCGCGCCAGCGGGCGGTCACCTGCACAGACGTCTCGCGCCGAACGCCGAGGTTGTAGGCCGTCACCGGCAGGCCGCGGGCAAAGCACTCCGCGACCACGCGCGCGACCCAGCCGCCTCCAGTCGGGTCGCCAACCCCGGCCATCAGCGAGTCGCCGAGGAACAGGACCCGGCGGGGCGCGGCTTCGGCGTCGAGGGAGGGCACGACTTCACCCTACGAGGTGAAGCTCAGTTCCTAGCGTCGTAATACGTGGCGTTGATCTGGATGTAGGTCTGCCACTCGGGCGGCACCTGGTCTGCGGGCGTGATCGCGTCGACCGGGCAGGCCTCGACGCAGGCGTCGCAATCGATGCACTCGGCGGGGTCGATGTAGAGCTGGTCGACGGTCTCGAAGTCCGGCTCGTCTGGAGTGGGGTGGATGCAGTCGACCGGGCAGACCTCTACGCAAGAGCTGTCCTTGACGCCGATGCAGGGCTCGTTGATGACGTAGGTCACGCGGCGGTCTCCTCTAGTTTTTACACTTGCGATGTGTAAAATAGCGCAATGCTCGATCCGCCGATCGTGCCCGGCGAGGATGGTCTCATCCAGCCGACACGGGCACGTTTGTTCGCGCTGCTGGGGGATCTCGCTCGGCCGGCGGGCACGGCGGAGCTGGCCGAGCGGCTGGGGCTCCATCCGAACGGCGTGCGCGCCCACCTGGAGCGTATGCGCGGCGACGGGCTCCTGGTGCGTGAGCGCGACCGTCGGCCGCGAGGCCGCCCACGCGACGCTTGGTCGGTCTCCCCAGACGCCGATCCGGGCGGCAACGCTCCCAGCGCGTACGGCGACCTTGCCCGCTGGCTCGCGCGCTCGATGCGCAGCGACACCGCCGACGTCGAGCAGATCGAGGCCTGCGGTCGGCAGATCGGCCGTGAGCTTGCCGGCCGCCGCTCCGGCTCGGAGGAGCAGCAGTTGCAAAGCGCGCTCAGCGCGCTCGGCTTCAAGCCGCGTCTCGAGCGACGTGGGCAGGGGAGGCTCGGTGTCGTGCTGCGCAATTGTCCCTACCGCGAGGCCGTCAGGGAGAATCAGCCGTTGATCTGCGCCATGCACAGAGGCATCACCCGCGGGCTGCTCGATCGCATCTCGCCGCACGGCGACGTGGCGGCCTTCGCGCCCCACGACCCGGACACCGCCGGCTGCGTAGTCGAGCTGACGGGGATCGGCGGTGGCGAGCCGTGAGCGATCTGTGGAAGGCGATCCTCTACCTGCACCTGCTGGCGATGGCGTTCTTCGTCGGAGGTCAACTGTTGCTCGCAGTCGCCGTCGTCCCGGCGGCGCGCCGACACGGCGACGGCTCGCAGTTGCAGTCGATCGCGCGGCGCTTCGGCTGGGGCACGCTCGTCGCGATCGGCATCCTGCTGGCGACCGGCAGCGCGATGGCCTCGCATTACGACATGTGGGGCGAGCACGTCCTCAGGCTCAAGCTCGCGCTCGTCGCGCTGCTCGGCGTGCTCCTCGTCTGGCACATGCTGCGCCCGCGCCTCCACATCCTGGAGGGCGGTGTGTTCGTGCTCTCGCTGGCGATCGTGTGGCTTGGTCTGACGCTCGCGCAAGGATGATGATGTACGAAGTCAGGTAAGAAACGTCCCGGTGATCGCGCAAAGCAGACATGAGCACCCTCAGGCGAGCGCTTCGCTCGTCGATCCAGCGGCAGCGGCGAAGCTCGACGACGACTCGCGCCGCTGGCTCGAACGGTTGCGGCCGGGGGCCGAGCAACGCGAGCAGGCGGTCAGGGACTTGCACGCGCTGCTGCTGAAAGCCGCACGCTTCGAGGTCGCACGACGCCGCTCGCAGCTCGTCGATGGATCCGCACGCGAACAGAACGACCTCGCGCAGCAGAGCGCCGACGATGCGCTGATGGCCGTGCTCGCGAAGCTCGACCGCTTTCGGGGCGACAGTCGCTTCACCACCTGGGCGTACAAGTTCGCCCTGCTCGAGGCAGGCGTCGCGGTGCGCAAGCACGCCTGGCGTGCGCGTGAGGTGCAGCTCGCACCAGACGCGTGGCAGGCCCTCGGCGACCGCATGAGCACGCCCGGCGACGACGCGGAGATGCACGAGCTGATCGCGGCGTTGCAGCGGGCGGTCGGCGACGAGCTGAGCCCGCGCCAGCGCGAGGTGCTGCTCGCCGTCACGGTCGGCGACGTGCCGATCGACGTGCTCGCGGAGCGGCTGGGCGCCACGCGTGGCGCCCTCTACAAGACGATTCACGACGCGCGGCGAAAGCTTCGCACGGCGCTCTCCTCCGAGGGCTTCGACGTTGGCGCCCCGCTGGCGGTTGGGGAGCGGCCATGAGCGATCGCGATCGCCTGATCGCGGGCCTCCTCGGGCCCCAGGGCCCTGAGTTGACCTGCGAGGAGTGCTTCGATCAGCTCGACCGCTATGTGGAGCTGGAGTTGTCGGACGCGGGCGCCGCCGACGAGCACGTCCCCGGGATGCGCGCCCATCTGGACGGCTGCCCGGCCTGTGCCGAGGACCACGAGAGCCTGATGGCGCTGCTCGCCGACGAGTCGCGCGACTCCGCGTAAGAACCGCGCGTCAGGAGACGCAAAGCCTCCGAATGGGAAACGAGCGCCAGGTCGGTGCTCAACGGATAGGAGGCTTCATGAGCACCGTCGACAGCACATTGGGTTCATCATCGGATTCGGCCCAGGGCGCCACCACCAGCAGGCTCCACGCGACGAGCGATCTGCTGAGCGTGGACGCCGCCGCCTTCCAGGCGTTCTGGCTGTTGCGGATCGGCTTTACCGTCGCGCCGATCCTGTTCGGGATCGACAAGTTCTTCAACTGGTCGGTCTACTGGCCCAAGTACCTGGCGCCGTGGATCAACGAAATAGTCCCGGGCAACGGACAGGACTTCATGCACGTCGTCGGCGTGATCGAGATTGTCGCCGGGCTGATCGTGGCCTTCGCGCCGCGCATCGGCGCGTTCGTCGTCGCCGGTTGGCTCGGCGGCATCGTGATCGATCTGCTGACGAACAACGCGCCGCAGTTCTATGACATCGCGTTGCGCGACTTCGGTCTGATGCTGGGCGCGCTCACGCTCGCGCGTCTGGCGCTCGCGGTCGTGCCCGCACACAGTCGCTCGCGGGGCTGATCGCCGACGCCGGGCTTCACTGGCGCGCGCGACGCCGTGATAGTGTCGCGCGCGCTTTGGCGTCCGAGGGGGACGCCGGTGAAGTCGAAGCGGCTCGATGTGTGTCCGCTCGGCACCGGAAGGAGCCTGACTTGTGAAGCTCGTGACCGCGATCGTGCGGCCCGAGAAGGTGAACGATGTGCTGGAGGCGCTGTATCGCGCCGAGGTGAAGGGCATCTCGATCAGCCGCGTGCAAGGACACGGCGGCGAGCTCGACCGCGTCGAGACCTACCGGGGCACGACCGTGAAGATGGAGCTGTCAGAGAAGGTGCGCTTCGAAGTCGCCGTCTCCGATGACTTCGTCCAGCGAACCGTAGATGCGTTCTGCGCGGGGGCGCGCACGGGCCATGTCGGCGACGGCAAGATCTTCGTCACCCCGCTGGAGCAGGCGATTCGCATCCGCACGGGCGAGACCGACCAGGGCGCCGTCACACCCGTCCAGTGAGCGCCTTGCTCGGAGCTGTCCACATCAGCGCGGGCGACACCGCCTGGATGCTCGCCGCCACGGCGCTGGTGTTGCTGATGACGCCGGCGCTCGGCCTGTTCTATGCGGGGCTGGTGCGCTCCAAGAACACGCTCAATACGTTCATGATGTCGATCGCGGCCCTC
>DASXER010000112.1:0-17846 GCA_036490015.1 Solirubrobacteraceae bacterium
GGCGGCTCGGTGGTGGCTTCGCATGATGCGTCCCTGTCGGGAGGTCACTGGTCTTGGACGGTGCCGACGCTGTCCGACGGTACTTACACCGTCCAGGCGACGCAGAGCGATGACGTCGGCAACAAGGGTGAAGCGCAGTCGGTGACGTTCACGGTCGATGCGACGCCGCCGTCGGTTTCGATCGATTCCGTGCCGTCGCCGAGCAAAGACCAGACGCCGACGCTCGAAGGCTCGGCCGGCGCCTCCACCGGCGATGCGCACAGCGTCATGGTGACGATCCGCGACGCCGGCAACACGGTCGTCTCCGGTCCGGCGAGCGTTCCCGTCAGCGGCGGGCACTGGTCTTACACGCCGTCGCCGCTCGGCGATGGGACCTACACCGCGCAGGTCACTCAATCCGACGAAGCCGGCGAAAACGCTGAAGACACGACCGCGTTCACGATCGACACGACGGCGCCGACGGTGACGCTCAACCCGATCGCCAGCCCGACGAAAGACCCGACGCCCTCGATGTCCGGCACGGCTGGCGGCGCCACGGGCGACGGCGGCACAGTGCGCGTCACGATCCACCAGGGCAGCTCTGTCGGAGGCACGGTCATCCAGTCAGGCGAAACGGCCGTCGGCGGGGGCGAATGGGCCTACACGGCGGGGCATCTAGCCGACGGCACATACACCGTCCAGGTGCAGCAGAAAGACGAGGTCGGCAACGTCGGCGAGGCGACGCCGCGGACGTTCCTCATCGACACTTCCGGTCCCGCGGTATCGATCGATGCGATCGCCTCGCCCGGTAAGAACAACTCACCGACGCTGAAAGGCGCCGGCGGCTCGGGCAACGGAGACTCGCCGACGGTCGTGTTCACGATCCACCAGGGTGGCTCCGTCGGCGGCCCGGCGGTGCTCGGTCCAGAGCTGGTCGCGGTCAGCGCCGGCGAATGGGCGGCGAGCGCGTTCGCGCTCCCGGATGGCACCTACACCGCCCAGGTGGCGCAAGCCGACGAAGCCGGCAACGAATCCGAAGCGTCGACCGCCTTCACGATCGACACCACGGCACCCGCGCCGTCGATCCAGCAGCTCTCCTCGCCGACGGGCAACCCGACGCCGACCGTCGCGGGTGCCGCCGGCACGGCGAACGGCGATGGCTCGACGGTTGCCGTGACACTGCACTCAGGCGCCGCCGGCGGCAACATCGTCGCCGGCCCGACGAACGTGTCGGTCACCGCCGGCAACTGGAAGTACACCGCCCCGCACCTCGCGGACGGGTCGTACACCGTCCAGGTGACGCAGAGCGATCAGGCGGGCAACGTCGGCGAAGCGGCGCCCATGAGCTTCGTCGTCAACGCGGCCGTCCCAGCGGTCACGATCGCGCCGCTCGCGACGCCGAGCAACCACAACTCGCCGAAGCTCGAAGGCTCCGCCGGTACGCTCCACGAAGACCACCCCGAAGTCAGCGTGACGCTGGACCGCGGCGTCGAACCGGTGCTCTCGAAGGTCGTCAAAGTCGAAGGCGGCGGGACCTGGGCGCTACCGCTCTCGGAACTGAGTGACGGCGAATACACGGCGACCGCGACCCAGGAAGACGAAGCGGGAGTCACCGGCAGGGCTTCGAGGACCTTCGTGATCGACACGGTTGCGCCGCAGCAGCCCACGATTAAGCCGCTCAAGAAGATCGGTAACGACTCGACGCCGACGCTTGAAGGAACCGCCGGTGCTGAACCGGGCGACGAGCCGGTAGTGAAGGTGACGATCAGCAAAGGCGGCGACACGGTCGAGGAAGGCGAAGCCCACGTGGCTGCCGGCCATTGGACTTACACGACCCCGAAGCTCGGTCAGGGCAAGTACGTGGCGCGCGTCGTGCAGAGCGACGAAGCCGGCAACACGAGCCCGGCCACCACGGAAGAATTCACAGTCGACACCGAAGCTCCGAAGGTCAAGCTCGAACACCCCGCGAACAACAGCTTCGAAACGGTCGCCCGGCCGCTGTTCAGTGGCATCCGCGGAGAAGAAGAAGGCGACGAACATCTCGTCGTGCTCTCGATCTACCAGCGGGAAGTGACCGGGACGCCGCTGGTGCGCGAAGAAATCCAGGCACCCAATCCGCACTGGTCGCAGAAGTTGAACACATCTCTGCCGTCCAGCGTGATTCCGTACATCGCCGTCGTCGAACAGCGTGATGAAGCTGGGAATGTCGGCAAGAGCGAAATTTCATTCAACGTCTTCACCGAAGGCTCGCCGACGGTGAAGATCTTCCCCAACAGCTTCAAACAGCGCGGCAAGACCCTCTACAGCGGCCCGTTGGTGTCGTTCGATGGCACGGCGGGCGTGCCTGCTGGTGAAACTGGCGCCAGCCTCGCGATCGTCGTACAGCCCATCGAAGTCGGACAGGCGAACGGCGAACCGGTCGAGCTCGAAGTGCCGATTGGGTCGGATGGCGAATGGTCAGCCGGGCCACTCGACCTGCCCGAAGGCGAATACCGCATCGAAGCCGAACAGGAAGGCCCGAACAAAGCAGCCGGTCACGGCCTGGAGACTTTCACCGTCGACAGCCAGCCGCCGGCGGTCACACTCACGACGCCGGGCGAAGGCAGCTCCTCGACCAGCTCGACGGTGGCCGTCGCGGGCGCCGCCGGGACGGCTCCCGGAGACGCCGCCTCGGTCGTGGTCGACTTGTACGCCGGCGGCACGACGGCGACCGCGCCGATCAACGCGATCACGGTGACACCCGCCGGCAGCAGTTGGAGCACAGCCTTCGCAAGCCTCGCGCCCGGCACCTACACCGTGCGCGCACAACAGGGCGACGACGTCGGCAACCAGGGCCTCAGCGCACCGGCGACCTTCACCGTTGGCGCCGTGCCTCCGGTCGCGTCCTTCAAGTGGATTCCGGCCAAGCCGCACGTCGGCGAACAGGTGTCGCTCGTCTCGACTTCGACCGACGCCGTCAACGCGATCACCGCCTTTGCCTGGGACGTGCTCGGCAACGGGCCCTTCAAGACCGGCGAATCGGTGCTCAGTACGAAGTTCACGACCGCCGGCAGCCACGTCGTGCGCCTGCAGGTGACCGACGCCGTCGGTGCGAGCGCGACCGTCGCGGAGGCGATCCCCGTCACCAAGACCGCGGCCGTGCTGATGTCGCCTTTCCCGATCGTCAGGATCGCCGGCAGCGAGACCGCCGGCGGTGCCCGCATCAAGCTGCTGACGGTGCAAGCGCCGCTCGGCGCCAAGATCTCGATCACCTGCAAAGGCAAAGGCTGCCCGACGCGCTCGGTCAGCCAGCTCGCAACGCTCAGCAAGCGGAAGGGCAAGGCCAAGCAGGGCACCGTGCTGATTCCGTTCAAACGCTTCGAGCGCGGGCTGCCGGCGGGCGTGACGCTCGAAATCCGCGTCACCAAGAACGGCCAGATCGGTAAGTACACCCGCTTCACCGTGCGCAAGGGCAAGCTGCCCAGACGCGTCGACATGTGCCTCGCCACGAGCGGCGTCAAAGCGATCATCTGCCCGACCTCATGAGCTCCGCCGGAATCGCAAGGCGCCCCGCCGCCCACCCCGAACAGCACGCGACCGATCGCGTCGCGATCTTCGTCGTGCTCATCACGCTGTTGCTGGCCGCGGGGTCGTTCGCCGTCGCCTACGAGGTCGGGCGCGCCAAACACCGCGGCGCGGACCGTCCCGAATCTGCCCCGACGGTGTTCCACGTCGCCGCCGCTGACAGTTCGATCCCGACCGGCCTCGGCGGATCGCCGCCGATCAACATCGCCGTTCCGCCGCCACCGAAGCCATCGGCGAGCGAACGCGAACAAGCACAGTCGAACATCCCGCTGCTCACGACGACGCCGTCCTCCACGAGCACCACCGTCACACCCTCCGTCAGCTCCACCGAAGAAACGTCGACCGCGACCGAAGCCCCGTCGAGCACGACGCCCCCGAGCGGATCGTCCTCGAAGGGCTCCTCCGGCGGATCGTCGTCCGGCGGCTCGGGCGCCGGCTTCGACAGCTCGGGTTGACCATGTCGCGCCCCGTGCGTCGCGTACCGCCGGTGCTCGCCCCGGTGCTGATCGTGCTCGCGATCTTCGGCTACATCGTCGGCACGCACACGGGCGGCGACTCGCACGCGTCGAGCCGCACCGCCGGCAAGCCGCAGATCGCCACCGGCCACACGATCGTGCTGGAATACCCATCCACCTGGACCAAGCCCGCGAACACCGCGACCGTGGCGGGCCTGACGGTCGGCGAACCGCTGACGCTCGCGCCGCGAGACGACGAAGCCCACGCCGGGCTCTTGAGCGGCCAGCTGCCGAGTGACGCGGATCCGTTGCCGAAAGAATTCCTCGACCTGCTCGAAAAGGTGCCGACGACCGAAGTCATCAACCTGCTCGACGTGCAGGCTTACAAGTACACCGACCTGGCCGTCAAAGGGCTCGACGGGGCGCTCGTCTTGTACGTCATCCCCACGCCCGCCGGGCGCTCGACGGTGCTGGCCTGCTTCGCCCAGCGCGAGGGCCAGCACGGAGCCTCGCCGCAGCTCGCCCAGTGCGAAGCGATCGTGGCGACGCTGTCGCTCGTCGGCGAGCCGGCCGCCGAACTGCGCCCGGAATCGAACTACGGCAACGAAGTGGGGGTCGTCATGACGCGGCTCGTGGGCAAGCGCGCGGAACTGCGCAAGCGCATGAGCGAAGGCCAGGATCCGCGCAAGCTCGCAAGCCTAGCCTCGGCGCTCGGCGGCGAATTCTCCACGACCGTCAACCGGCTCAAGGTGATCGAAGCGCCGCCCGCGGCGAGCGCCACCCAGGCCGCGCTCGTGCACGCCGTGGAGCGCGCCCGCGACGCCTACCGCGAATTCGCCGCCCAGGCCAAAGACTCGAACCTGGTCGGCTACGAAGGTGCGAAGCGCAACGTCGAAGCGGCCGAGACCGAGGTCAACGAGGCGCTGGAGAGCTTCTCGATGCTCGGCTACGGTCACGGCTGACGCTGGGCTGAGAGAATCAGGCGCATGGGTGCTGTCGTCTCGGCATCAGGGCGCGAGCGTTTCGACGTGGTGGTGGTGGGCGCGCGCCTCGCCGGCTGCGCGATCGCCTCGTCGCTGGCCCGCGCCGGGCGCCAGGTTCTCGTGCTGGATCGCATGGCCTTCCCGTCCGACCAGCTCTCCACGCACGCGCTGATGCCCGCCGGCACGAGCGAGCTCGCGCGCATGGGCGCGCTGCCCGGCATCCTTGCGCTCGATCCGAGTCGCGTACGCAACGTGCACGTCGAGGTCGACGGGGTCATCGCGCGCGAGCGGTTTCGCCCAGCGGCGGACGGGACCGACTTCGGCGTCTGCGTGCCGCGCGATCTGCAGGACGTGGAGTTGGTGCGTGCCGCGCGCGCGAGCGGGGCCGAGGTGCGCGAGCGCTGCACGCTGGTCGAGTTGCGCTGGCGCGCCGGGAGGGTCGCGGGCATCGTCTATCGGGACGCCGACGGCGCGACGCACGAGGTCGAGTGTCGCCTGCTCGTCGGCGCCGACGGCCGGCGCTCGACAGTCGCCGCGCTGGTCGGCGCCTGGCGTCCGTATCGCCTCTCGCGCAACGGCCGTGGGCTCGTGTTCCGCTACCTGGAGGAGGACCCGCACGCCGGGGCCTTCGAGGCGGAAACGTATTACCAGTGGCGCGAGGGCAGCTCGATCGCGTTCGCCTTCCCGTGCACGCCGGCCGGCAGGCTGCTGGTGCTGATGATGGGCCACCGCGACGAGGTCCCGCAGGCGCGCAGCGATCCCGAGGGCTACTGGCGGCGCAAGCTCGCCGAGCACCCGGGCCTCGCGGCGCGCGTCGCGGGCGCCGGCCCCGCCTCGAAGCTGCGCTCGACCGGCGAGACGCCCGCTTTCTTCCGCGCGTCCTCGGGTCCCGGCTGGGCGCTCGCGGGCGACGCCGGGCACTTCAAGGACCCGGTCACCGGGCAGGGGATGCGCGACGCGATGTTCGCCGGACGCACGCTCGCCGAAGCGCTACTCGCAGAGGGCGCCTTGGACGATCCAGCCACGACCGATCGCGCGACGCGCCGCTGGGAGGCCGAGCGGGACCGCGAGTGCCTGCCCGCGTACCACTTCGCCAACGTCGACACGATCGCCGAGCCGCAGTCGCCGATCCTGCGCGAGGTCGTGCGTGCGACCGCCGCGCGCGCCGCGAGCTCCGGCCCCGGCTCGATCGGGGAGCCGGACTTGAGCGACCTGTTCGGTCGTGCGCGCACGCCCCAGCAGATAGTCACGCCGGGTCGGGCCGCGCGGGCGGCGCTCGCGGCACTCGTACGCGGCAACGGCGGTCACGGTGGCGGCGGCACGGGCGGCGGCACGGGCGGCGGCGCGGGGGGTGGGGGCGGGGAAGCGCGCCGTCAGATCGTCGCACGCGGGCTCGGCGAAGGCCGGCGCGAACTGGCTGTCCAGCGCGAGCTGACGCGCGACGAGTTCCGCGCGTCGGCCACGATCCGCGGCTCCGAGCACCCGGGCGCGTCGTGGCCTGAGCCGCCCGACGTCGCAGCGCGGCACGACGCCGCGGTCGAGGCCGATGCCGAGGTCGAGTCGGCTGGGACCAAGCAGGTACCGGCATGACCACGGCGGAGACGCGCACCGTCCGCATCGCGGTCGTGCAGCCCGCGCTCGAGCTGGGCCGCGTCGAGCGCAACCTGGCGCGCATCGAGGACCTGATCCGCGACGCGCACCGCGCGCACTCACCCGATGCGATCGTCGTGCCCGAGGGCTTCAGCTCGCCGAACGTGTACGCCAAGGTGCTGCTCGACGGGCCGCGTCCGATCGACGGGCAGCCGCTGCAGCTGCTGGTCGGCCTCGCGCGCGAGCTTCGGTGCGTGATCACCGGTGGCTTCCTGGCCGTTCGCGGCAAGCACGCCTACGGCACGTACGTGATGGCCGAGCCCGACGGTTCGATCAGCCTGCACGACAAGGACATCCCGACCGCCTGGGAGCAGTATTTCTACCGTGGCGGCGACGACGACGGCGTGCGCGAGTGCGCGACGCTCGGCTGTCGCGTGGGGCTGATGTCGGGCTGGGAGTGGGCGCGCCACCGCACCGCCGCGAGGGTCAGGATGGGCGGCGCCGGGCTCGTGCTCGGCGGCATGTGCTGGCCTTCGATGCCGCTCAACTGGCCCGGCCCGCTGCGCTCGCTGTCGCGCAAGGAACATGCGCTGTGGCGACGCCAGGCGATGGAGTTGCCCGGCCAGGTTGCACGGCTGACGGGTGTGCCGGTCGCGCACGCCTCGCACGTCGGCGCGATCGCCGGCGAAACGCCGCTCGCCCCGGGCGTGCCATGGCGCACGGAGATGCTCGGCGAGTCGCAGGTGTGCGATCGCGACGGCACGATCCTCGCGCGCCTGACGCTCGAGGACGGCGAGGGACACACCTCGGCGGAGGTGACGCTCGCGCCGCCTCGACCGCTCCAGGAGCCCGGCGAGCGCTACTGGATCCCCGAGCTGAGCGTGCTCTCTCGCTTTGCCTTCCACAGCATGAACGCGCAGGGCACGGTCAGCTATCGACTGCGCCACGCGCGCGGTGGCTTCCCGTGGCAGAGCCTGCCGGCGGCGGACCTGCCAGACAGCAGCGGTCCGCTCGCGGCCGGGCAGGCGCCGGCCGCCGGGGCGCGCTAGCGGTAGGCCCGCGGACCGCGCAGCATCGTCATCGGCGGTTTGCCGGTGCGCTTCGGTGCGCGGGCGTTCAGGCGCGCGAGCATCTCGCGCTCGCGCTCGGCGGCAGCGCGCGTCATCGCGCTCGCGACCTGCACGCTGCCGCGCACCACGGTCCAATAGCCGGTGTGAGTCTCTCTCAGGGTCAGTCGCTCGGCTTGCATTTGGGCACCTCGTCATGTCAGGGGGGAGCCCGATGCTCTCACCATCGCGCGGGGTGCGCGCCGGCCTTAGACGAATCTTTATGCGGCGTTCTCGCCGACCAGCCGGCTGAGGATGCTGGCCTGGTCGAAGTAGACGCGCTCGCAGACGATCCGCTCGCCCTCGAAGATGAAGCAGGCCGTCATCTGGGTGCGGAACGAGCGGCCGTCGGCGCCATGCCGCGCAGCTCGCCATGTGCTCCAGCACGATCGGCTCGCGACTCAGGCGATGTCATTCTGAGTTTCTATCAGGCCCACGCCCCAACGACACATGTGCGACTCCCCCGCCTCTAGCCGCACGAGACCCTCGCCGCTGCGAAACGCGTCGGGCGGGCAGCTCATCGGCTCGACCGCGAGCGCGCGCCGGCGGCGGGCCGGCGCGAGCGTGTCGCCGGTGAAGATCTGTATGACCGTGATGCTCTCGTCGGCCCACAGCTCGACACAGGCCCCGTCCGGTGCGGTGAGCCTCGCTTTCGATTCGCTTGCGAGCCCGGTCAGCGCCGCGTCGATCTGAGTATTTCCGAGCTTGCGTGGTTGGTTGAAATTTAGATTCGATGATCCTTCTAGCGGTCGCGTCGCTATCGGAAGCAGCGTGGCATCGTCCAGTTCGATGTAGCTGGTTGCCGCGAGCTGGAGCGTGCAGTCGTCCAACACGAAGTCGTGGCCCGGGGACAGGTAGGGGTGCTGGCCGAAGCCGTAGGGGCACGCGTTCTCGCCGACATTCGTGGCCGTGCAGGAAACGCTCAGCCCCTGCGCGGTGAGCGCGTACTCGACTACGAGGTCGAGCGCGAACGGATAGCCGGGATGGGGGTTCAAGCGCGCTCTCATCACGACGCGCTCCGCTTCGCGCTCGACGGCGTGCCAGTTGCGCCAGCGCATCAGGCCGTGGCTCGCGTTGCCGCGCGCCGGCTCTGACAGATCGAGCTGGCGCTCTGCGCCGTCGAAGCTGTAACGGCCCTGGCCGAGACGGTTCGGCCAGGGGACGAGCACGGCGCCGTGCCCGCCGTCGCAGATCGCATCGAGCGGATATGGGTCGAGCACGTCGCGCCCCGCGACGCTGTACGCGCGGATGCCGGCGCCAACTTCGACGATCGTCGCGCGCTGCTCGCCGCAGCGCAGCTCGAATTGCTCGCCGGAGGGAGCGTCGGAGGTCATGGCGCCGATACTAGATCGTGCTTGGGACCCCTACAGGCCGCGATGGCCGCGTTCGCGGCGCAGGCGGTTGACGCGGCGCATCTCCTGCACGGCGTCGTCGTAGCCGCCCAGCGGGTGGCCGGCTTGCGCGCCGAGCAGCTCGGGCTCGACCCGTTTTTTCAGCAGCTCGCCGCCGATCCCGTCGACGCGCTGCGCTTCGGCGCCGGGGCGCGAGCTGACGACGCGCTCTACTTTGGTGCCGCGGAACAGGATGCCGACGCCGTCGTCGAGCGCCCAGCCGCTGGGCACGGTGCCGTCCCTCAGCAGGCTGAGCCATACGGGTAGGCGCTCTGGCTCGCCGTCGGCGTGGACCGACAGGCTGCCCGGGAGGATGCCGAGCCCTTCGAGCGCCTCTGGCGGCCCGCTGGAGCGTGTCACGCCCCACTGGAACCAGCACATCGCGCCCGCGCTCAGCCCGGCCAGCACGATGCCCCGCTTCCAGGCCTCGGTCAGCAGCTTGTCCAGCTCGTGCGCGCGCCAGATCGCGAGCAGGTTGCGCATCGAGCCGCCGCCGACGTAGAGGATGTCCTGGTCGAGCACCAGCTCTTCCAGGGGCCGGTCCAGCGCTCTGAGGCGAAACAGCGACAGGCTCTCGGACACGCACGTGCGACCGCCGAAGCGCGCCTTGAAGGCGTTGATCTGCCCGGTCGTGTCGCCCGAGGCCGTCGGCAGGAAGAGGATGCGCGGCTCCTGCTTCGCCGACAGCGAGAGCACGTAGTCGTCGAGCAGCGGGTTGGCGGGCTCCATCGTGAAGCCGCCGCCGCCCATCACGAAGATCAAGCGCTCCTCCGGCGTGACGTGCTCGGAGGGCTGCCGCCCGGTCGCGCTCACGCCACGCTCTCCATGGCCTTGAGCTGCTCGCCGAGGAAGCGGGCCGTCATCGCGGTCTCGTGCACGCCGCCGCCGTGCGGCTCGATCAGGTAGGCACGCCCGTCGCGCCGCGAGCTGACCACCTGCTCCAGCACGGTGCCACGGAAGTGCAGCGCGACGCCGTCCTCGACCGCGAAGCCCGGCAGCACGCCCGAGGCGACGAAGCGGTTGTACTCGCCGCGACGCGCCGGCTCGGCGTCGTAGTGGACGCAGTTGGAGTAGGGCAGCAGGCCGAGGCCACGGGCCGGTCGTGGCGCGCCGTGGAAGGCGCTCAGCGCCTGCTCGAACCAGCACAACGAGCCGGCGGAAGGACCGCACATCACGATTCCGCGCCGCCAGGCCCGACGCAGGATCGTGTCGAGTCCGTGGGCTCGCCAAGCCCCGAGCATGGAGACGAGATTACCGCCGCCCACGTAGATCAGGTCCTGGGAGAGGATGTGCGCGGCGAGGTCGTCCTCGACGCCGCGCGTGCCCTGGTCGCGGCGGAACAGGGACAGGTGCGAGGCATCGCTGCAGGAGCCGAAACGACGGTAGAAGCGCACGACGTAGTGGTCGGCGTCGCCGGAGGCGGTCGGCAGGAAGCAGACACGCGGGCGCGGCGCGTCGAGCAGCGACAGGACGAAGTCGTCCAGCAGCGAGCCTTCGCTCTCCATCGAGAAGCCGCCGCCTCCGAGGGCGACGATCTGCGATTCGCGTCCGGTGGGCAAGTCTTCAGCCCCTCTCCTCTACGGAAATCTGTCTCGTCAAGCTTCCGCATCGTCGCTGCGCGGCGCTATCGACCGGCGTCCCAGAAGCGGCTCGTGGCACTCGACAGCCGCCCATCCTCGATCGGCTCGTACAGTGAGGGGTCGACATGGGCGAGCGAGGCGACAACACAGGCGACGGGTGCGCGATCTCGCTGCACGGCGTCGTCAAGCGCTTCGGCGAGATCGTGGCCGTCAACGGCCTCGACCTGGACGTGCCGTACGGCACTTGCCTTGGGCTGCTGGGGCCGAACGGCGCGGGCAAGTCGACGACGATGCGTATGCTGACCGCGCAGACGCTGGCCAACGAGGGCACGATCTCGGTGCTCGGCTACGAGCTGCCGGGCGAATCCAAGCAGTCGCGCTTGGAGATGGGCGTCGTGCCGCAGCTCGACAACCTCGACATCGAGCTGACCTGCCGCCAGATCCTGCAGGTGTTCGCGCGCCTGTACCGGGTCCCGCGCGCCGAGCGCGACGCGGCCGTCGAGCGTGCGCTTGGGATCGCCAACCTCGGGCCGCGCGCGGACACGATCGTGCGCGAGCTGTCGGGCGGTATGCGCCGTCGCCTGCTGGTCGCGCGCGGGCTGATCCACCAGCCGCGCCTCGTGCTGCTCGACGAGCCGACCGTGGGGCTCGACCCGCAGGTGCGTCAGGAGCTGTGGTCGCTGATCGACGGGCTGCGCGAAGCGGGCGTGACGGTGCTGATGAGCACGCACTACATCGAGGAGGCGGAGCGGCTGGCGGACATGATCGCGGTCATGTCCGCCGGGCGGATCATCGCCGAGGGCACGCCGGCCGAGCTCGTGAAGAAGCACGCCGGCGAGCAGGTGCTGGAGGTCTACGGCGCCCCCGACCGTCTGGCTGAGGTCTCCGAGCTGGCGTCCGGCAGCGGCTGGTCGAGCAGGCGCAGCGGTCCGGCGATCGCGATCCTGCGCGCCGAGACGCTCGACGGCCAGGCGCCCGAGGGCGTGCGCCGCCCGGCGAACCTGGAGGATGCCTTCGTGGCGCTGACCGGCGAGGACATCGAATGAGCGCGCCCGTAGAGGCCGAGGTACCCGGGCGCGAGGGCGCTCCGCGGCGCATCGGGCGCCTGGAACCGGCGGCGCTGGCGGGCGTGATGACGCGCGACGTGGCGATCTTCGGCCGTTATTGGAAGGCCACGACTTTCTCCTCGATCGTGCAGCCGACGATCTACCTGCTGGCCTTCGGGCTGGGCTTCGGGTCGCTGCTGCACCACGTCTCCAACTACGCGCAGTACGTGGCGACCGGCGTGGTCGCGACGGCGATCCTGTTCTCCTCTGCCTTCCCCGGGATGTTCAACACCTTCGTGCGCTGGCAGTTCCAGCGCACCTACGACGCGCTGCTGGCGGCGCCGGTCGACGTCGAGGAGCTGATCACGGCCGAGGTGCTGTGGATCTCGTTGCGCGCGGGCGTGTACGGGATCGCGCCGCTGCTGGTCGGCTTCGCCTTTGGCCTGGAACCGGAATGGGGGATGCTGCTGGTGCCGCTGATCGGCTTCGTGACCGGCTTCGGCTTCGCCTGCTTCGGCGTGACCGTGGCGGCGATCGCGAAGACGATCGACAACTTCAACTACATAACGAGCGCCGTGCTGACGCCGATGTTCCTCGTCGCCGGCACCTTCTTCCCGGTCTCGGGGCTGCCCGACGGGATCCGCACCGTGGCCCAGGTCAACCCGCTGTTCCACTGCGTGCAGCTCGTGCGCGACGCCTCCACGGGCGCTCTGCAGAGCGCCGATCTCGGCCACGCCGCGGTCCTGATCGGCTTCGCGCTCGTGATGTGGAGGCTGGCGATTCAGCAGCTCGGCCGGCGGCTGATCGACTGATTTAGCGAATCCTCAGCTTTCTCACACGCTGTTCATAGCGGCGGCGGCGATCTTGTCGGCCATGAGCTTCGAACCCGCAGTCACAACGCCGTTGAGATTCCGCGCCAGGGCGACCGGCCGCCGGTGGGCAGTCGTGCGGCGCACACGCCCCGAGCTTGTCGGCCTTATGGCACTGGCGGCGATCCTGAACCTGTGGGCCCTGAGCCGCAACGGCTGGGCCAACGACTACTACGCGGCGGCCGTGCGCTCGATGAGCACGAGCTGGCACGACTTCCTCTACGGCTCGCTCGACTCCAGCGGCGTGATGACCGTCGACAAGCCACCGCTGGCGTTGTGGGTCCAGGCGCTGTCGGTACGTGTGTTCGGCTTCAGCTCGCTGTCGATCCTCGTGCCACAGGCGCTGATGGGCGTCGCGAGCGTGGCGCTGCTGTACGACCTCGTGCGCCGCTTCTTCGGGCGCCTCGGCGGCTTCGCGGCCGGTCTCGCGCTGGCGCTCACGCCGATGTTCGTCGCCGTCTCGCGTCACAACAACCCCGATGCGCTGCTCGTGCTGTGCTCGCTGGGCGCGCTGTGGTGCGCCGTGCGCGGGCTGGTTGACGGGCGCCTGCGCTGGCTTGTCTTGAGCGGTGTCTGCGTGGGCCTTGGCTTCGAGACGAAGATGGGCGTCGCGCTGGTCGTCGTGCCGGGGATCGCGCTCGCCTGGCTGTGGATCGCTCCGGCGGCGCGCGGCCGCCTGCACGCGCTGCGCCAGCTTTTGACGGGCGGTGCGGCGATGGTCGCGGTGGGCGGCGCCTGGCCGCTGCTGGTCGAACTGACGCCGGCGGCCGATCGGCCGTGGATCTCGGGCACGAGCGACAACCGCGTGCTGTCGCTGATCTTCGAATACAACGGCCTCGGCCGCGTCGACGGGCAGACCGGAGGCCCGGGCGGCGGCGCGGGCATGGGCGGCAACATGTTCGGCGGCTCGACCGGCCCGGCGCGGCTGTTGAACGCGGCGCTCGGCGGCCAGGCCGGCTGGCTGCTCGGCTTCGCCGTCGTAGGCGGTCTCGCGATCCTGCTCGCGACACGCCTGCGCAGCTCGGAGAAGCGCAGCGGCTGGCTGATCGCGGTCGGCGGCGCGTTCCTCGTCACAGCCGTCCTGTTCAGCTTCGCGAGCGGCATCTTCCACCCCTACTACGTGTCGCTGCTGGCGCCGTTCGTGGCGGCCCTGTTCGGCGCCGGCATCGCCCAGCTTCTGCAGTGGCCACGCGGCGCGCGCCTGCTCGGCCCGGCGGCGATCCTCGCCGGCGTCGTCGTCGAGCTGGTGGTCCGCTCGCGCTACCCCGGCCAGCTCGCGTGGCTCGCGCCCGTGCTGATCGTCTGCGGTCTAGCCGCCGGCGCTGCCCTGCTGGTGGCGCGCTCGCGCCGGGCACGACTGGCGGCGCTCGCGGCGATCGGGGCCGCGTTGTTGCTTGCTCCCGGAGTGTGGGCGTTCGACACGCTTGGGTACGCGACCAGCTCAACCTTTCCCGCCGGCGGCCCGGCCTCGGCCGAGCAGGGCGGTGGTGGCTTCGGCGGTCCTGGCGGCGGGCGCGGCGGTGTACCCGGCGCGTCAGGAGCCGGTGGCAGAGGTGGGACGGTTGGTGGCCAGCCCCTATTCGGGCCCGCGGGTTCGGGAGCGGGCGCAGGCGCAGCCCAGGGCACGCCGAGCGGTGGCGGTCCAGAACTCGGTGCGTCGGGCACGGCGCCTGCGGGCATACCCGGCGTGGACGCATCGGCCGGCGGCTCGGGCACCGGCCGCGCGTTCGGCCCAGGCGCTGGTGGCGCGGGCGGCGGTGGCTTCGGCGGCGCCGGTTCGATCGACGAAGTCCTGAGCTACGTCAAGCGGCACGGCGGCGGCACGATCGCGGTCGCGAGCCAGTCCTCGGCCGCTGCCGCAATCCTCCAGCGCGGCGCGAGTGTCGCCGGCATCGGCGGCTTCTCCGGGCGCGAGAGCGACGTCAGCGTCAGCTGGCTGGCACAGGAGGTGCGCAGCGGCAAGATTCGCTGGGTGCTCGACGAAGAAGAAAGCCCCTCCGGCCTCGGCGGCGGCGGTGGTGGTGGTCTGCCTGGCGATTCGCGCAAGGGCTCGCGTGCGGCGATCTCGGCGGCGGCCTCGGTCTGCCAGGCGACGGAAGCGACGAGCAGCAGTGGCGGCGGCTCGGGGAAGCTGTACGACTGCCAGGGTAGGGCGAGCGCGCTGGCGCGGGCGGCCGCGCAAGAATCCAGCACGTGAGGATCCTCGTTGTCGACGACGATCGGGCCGTGCGGGAAGCGCTCCGCCGCGCCCTGACGCTCGGCGGCTATGAGGTGCAGATGGCCGAGGACGGCGAGCAGGCGCTGGAGCGGATTTCCCAGTCGGTGCCCGACGCGGTCGTGCTCGACGTGGGTATGCCCGGCATCGACGGCTTGGAGGTGTGCCGCCGTGTGCGCCGGCTCGGCAACCGCGTGCCGATCCTGATGCTGACCGCGCGCGACGCGATCTCCGACCGCATCGACGGGCTCGACGTCGGCGCCGACGACTACATGATCAAGCCCTTCGACGTGGGCGAGCTGAAGGCGCGCCTGCGTGCGTTGCTCAGGCGGGCCAATCCCGACGCGGATCACGAGACGCTCAGCTTCGCCGAGGTGCGCTTGGATTCGGAACGCCACGGCGCGCAGGTCGGGGAGCAGTTCGTGGAGCTGACCCGCACCGAGTTCCAGTTGCTGGAGTTGCTGCTGCTCAACCCACGCCGGGTGTTGCCGCACAGCGTCATCTACGACCGCGTGTGGGGCTACGACTTCGGGCCAACCTCCAACGCGCTGCGCGTCTACATCGGCTACCTGCGACGCAAGCTCGAGGATGCCGGCGCGCGCAACCTGATCCACACGGTACGCGGCGTCGGCTACTCGCTACGGGAGCCTTAGATGGCTGGCTCTACACGGCCGATGGTTGATTTGCCGTGAGTCTGCGAGTTCGCATCGCGGCGGTCGCGAGCCTGTGCGTGGCGCTCGCGGTGCTGGCGGCCGCGATCGGTCTGTACGCGGCCGTGCGCTCGGATCTGCGCGGTGAAATCGACAGCGCGTTGCGCAACCGCGCGCACGGTCTCGCGGCGCTCGTCTCGGCGCGCGAGGTCGACCCGTTCGCCTACCCGAACGGTGGCGTCCTACCGGCTCCGGGACCGGGTCGCTTCCCGGGTCGGGTGCAGCCGGCGCCCTTCGGGGCCGCGTCGGGCTACGTCGAGCTGATCGACTCCAACGGTCAGGTGTTCGTGCCCGGCGGCCAGGGTGCCGCCTCCTCACGCATCCTGCCGAGCGCCGAGGACCGTCGCATCGCCGCGGCGGGCGACGGCAGTGCCCTCAGCGATCGGCGCGTGGCCGGCACGGAGCTGCGCGTGTTGACGCTCGGCACGGGACGCGGTAGCGCGCTCCTCGTCGCGAGGCCGTTGAGCGAGGTCGAACACGAGCTCAGCCACCTGCTGCTGATCCTGGTGCTGATCGGCGGCGCCGGCATCGCGCTGGCCGCCGTCATCGGCATGTTGGTGGCGCGCACCGCGCTCGCGCCGGTCGCCCGCTTCACGCGCGACACCGAGGAGCTGACGGACAGGATGGACCTCTCGCGGCGCCTGCAGGTGCGCGGTCGCGACGAGCTGGCGCGCCTGGCGGAGAGCTTCAACGGCACGCTCGACGCGCTGGAGCGCTCGGTCGAGTCCCAGCGCCATCTGGTGGCGGATGCCTCGCACGAGCTGCGCACGCCGATCGCTTCGCTGCGCGCCAACATCCAGATCCTGGAGGAAGCGGACAAGCTGCCCGCCGGCGAGCAGGCGAGCCTGCGGGAGGACATAGTGGCCGAGCTGGACGAGCTGACGGCGCTGGTCGGCGACCTGGTGGAGCTGGCGCGGGGCAGCGACCCGCCCGACGCGCGTGAAGACGTGCGCCTCGACGAGCTGATCGGGGTGGCCGTGCAGAGCGCTCGCCGGCGCAGCCAGCTCGACTTCGCGCTCAGCGTCGAGCCGACGCTCGTCAGCGGTCGCGCCGAGCGGATCGGACGGGCGGTCTCGAACCTGCTCGACAACGCTCGCAAGTGGAGTCCCGAGGGCGGTCGGGTCGAGGTCGAGCTGAAGGGCGGCGTGTTGAGCGTGCGCGACCACGGCCCCGGCTTCCAGGACGAGGATCTGGCGCACGTGTTCGACCGCTTCTACCGGGCACCCGGTGCCCGAGGCCTGCCCGGCTCGGGTCTCGGGCTCGCGATCGTGCGCCAGGCGGCCGAGGCCGTCGGTGGCTTCGCGGAGGCCGCCAACGCGCCCGGCGGCGGCGCCCTGCTGCGCGTCGGCTTCGGGCCGGTGCTGTCCGTCGGTTGACTGGCCGTACAGCCAGTCGGCTGGACGCTCTTGGTGTCCGAGGACGGTCGTACGCTCGGATAAAGTCGGTCCCTGGGGAGAGGGGCTCGACGACTGAAGGACTATCGAAGAGTCCGTCTAATACCCGTTGAAGTTCGCAACTTTATGGAGCAAGAGGGGTCACGATGGACACCAGCCGGGTTCCATCGCAAGGTTCAAGGGAGGTAGGGATGAGGTCTCACGCTCGCGTCACGCTACTGGCACTGCTGATGGGCGTGCTGATTTTCGCCCTCTTGCCGGCAGGGGCTCAGGCGGCGGCAGTGCCTGGAAGCTTCTTCGCATCGAACTGCAAGGAAGCTTTCGAAAAATGCGAAAAAGCTAAAGCAGGCCTCACCGAAGAAGAAGAAATCGAACTGGCCGAAGAAGAAGGCTATACGCAGGCAGCCGGGCATCCGCCGTTCGGCATCACCGACTTCACGGTGGCGACGGAATGCGTCGAAGCCGCCGAAAAATGCGTCGTCTTCGAAAACGTCCTCAAACAGAAACTCACGATCCGCGAACCGGCGGGTGGCTTTCTCCACACCGTCAAACACGTCAGGACCGACGTCGCCCCGGGCGTGAGCACGAATCCCTTCGCGGTCGCACAGTGCACGCTCCAAGACTTCGACGCTACCGCGGTGGGGCCGTTCTTCACGAAACCGACCTGTTCGGAAACCGGTGAAGGATCGACGGTGCTGGGTGAAAACACGGTGATCGTCGAGATCCCGTCGCCCGAAACGACGCCGAAGTTCCATCCCGCATTGTTCAACGTCGAACTTCACGGCACGGTCTACAACCTCGTCCCACGCGAAGCCGAAGGCGAAAAACCGGCGCTCGGCTCCGAGTTCGGCGTAGCACTCGAACTGCCGAAAGAACTCGTCGAACTGCTGACGGAAGGCGCGCTCAAAACCACGCTCTTCGCCCACACCTTCATAGAAGGAAGCGTTGAATGGGGCAAGGAAGC
>DASXER010000131.1:0-5069 GCA_036490015.1 Solirubrobacteraceae bacterium
CAGCGCCTCAGTGCCTCGCGGGCCGTCGTCGGCGGCGGCACGAGCATCATCGGCCGCGCGACGCCGCCCGGCGATCCGACCGGCAGCGGTCTTTCGACCTCGATCGCGATCGGCCTGTTGATCGGTCTTGCGGTCGCCTTCACGGTCGTGTTCCTGCTCGAGTCCTTGGACCGGCGTATGCGCACGATCGAGGAATTCGAACGCGAGTACCGGCTGCCGGTGCTGTCCGGCGTGCCGCAGTCGGCCGCCCGCTCGCGCAACGCGGCCGCGCGCACCGAAACGCTCGAGCCGTTCCGCATCCTGCGCAGCGCGCTCGACTTCGTCGCCGTCACACGTGAGCTGAAGACGCTGCTTGTCACGAGCGCGATCTCAGGCGAGGGCAAGACCACGGTTGCGATCGACCTCGCCCACGCGGTTGCGCTGACCGGCCGCCGCACGGTGCTGGTCGAGCTCGACCTGCGCCGCCCAACCTTCGCCGAGCACCTGAACCTCGATCCGACCAGCGGCCTCACCAGCGTGCTGACGGGCGGCGGCTCGCTGCAGGAGATGCTGATGCAGCCGTTGGAGGACGTGCCGAACCTGCTCGTGCTGCCCTGTGGGCGCCTCCCGCACAACCCGGCCGAGCTACTCGGTTCGGCGCGGGTCGCCGAACTGATCCAGGAGCTGGCCGCCGATGCCGGCATGTTGATCCTCGACGCTCCGCCGCTGAACCCGGTCGCGGACGCCCAGGTGCTGCTCTCTAGCCAGCTGATCGACGCGGCGATCCTCGTCGGGCGCGTCGAGCGCACGCGCCGCGACGAGGTGCGCCGAGCGCGCGCGATCCTCGACCGCCACGTCGTCGAGCCGGTCGGGATCGTCGTCACGGGCCTGCGCGAGGCCGGCCCCTACGACTACAACTACTACCGCTCTGACGGGCCCACGCTCGACGCCGAGGTCGACGCGCGTGCCGCTGGCGAGCGGAGCGGCAGCGGCAGCGGCAGCGGCAGCTCCGGCAGAGGCAGCGAACGCGCCCGTGGCAGCGCGTCCGCGTCTGAGCGTGAGCGCCGCGAGCTGCAACTCTAGGTTCGCCTGATGGTCGCGCGCGGGATGCGATTCTCCGCGCTCGGGGTCGAGTTCGCGATCGCGGCGCTGGTCGCCGGTGTGATCACGCTGCTGGCGATCGCCGGCGTCGACAAGCTCGGCACGATCGGCTTCGTGATGCCGTTGGCGGCGGTCGTGACGACGGTGCTGATCTCACGGCCACTGGTCGCGGTCGGGTTGCTGGTCGGACTCGTGATCCTGGCCGAGGGGGGCACCTTCGGGCTGTTCAACTTCACCGGCAAGCTCTACGAACAGGCCTTCAAGGACGTCACCATCCTCGACCTGCTGGTGCTGCTGGCGGTCGCCTCGGTGGCCGTCGATGTACTGCGCAGCGGGCGCGCGATCTGGATACCGAGGCCGCTCGCGCTGCCGCTGCTGACGCTGATGCTGGCGATGATGTGCGGGCTCGTGGTCGCGCGCGCGGCCGGCGTGACGCTGCACTTCGCTTTCTTCGCCGAGAACATCCTCGCCTACCTGCTGTGGATCCCGATCGCGGTCGCGAACCTCGAGATCAGCCGCAAGCAGATCACCTGGCTGCTCGGGATCCTGACGGGTCTCGCGATCTTCAAGGCACTGCTGGGCGTGATCGTGGTGCTCGCGCACGTCGGCTCGAGCATCGAAGGCTCGTCGACGCTCAGCTACTACGAACCGGCGGCCAACTGGCTGATCATGATCGCCCTGCTCGCCGTAGCGGCGATCGCGCTGATGCGCTTTCGCGCGAAACCGTGGATCTGGCTCGGCACGCCGCTGCTGCTGGCGTCGCTCGTGCTCTCCTACCGGCGTTCGTTCTGGATCGCGACCGTGCTGGGGGTGATGCTGCTGCTGATCCTGGGCAGCACGGTGGCCACCCGCAAGGCGCTCGTGCCGGTGGCGCTCGCGATCGTCGCGTCGATCTGGCTGATGGGCTCGATCAACGTCCAGTCGCAGGCGCCGGTCGTCAAACGGCTCGCCACTTTGGCGCCCTCGAAGCTCGAAGCGAACGCGGAGGATCGCTACCGGCTCGACGAGCGCGCCAACGTGCTCGGCAACATCAAAGAACACCCGATCGAAGGGCTCGGGATTGACGTGCCGTGGAAAGCGGTCGTTCGCCCGCTCCCGATCGAACACGAAGACGGGCGTGAGTACGTCCACTTCGCGGCGCTGTGGTACTGGATGAAGCTCGGCATTCTCGGCCTGTGGGCCTACATCTTGATCATCGGCGGTGCCGTGGTCGTTTCCTGGCAGGCTTGGAGAGCCAGCCGCGAGCCGTACCTGCGCGCCTTCGCGCTGGCCTCGCTGTGCGGGGTGCTGGGCCTGGTCGTGATGGATACGACGGCGAGCTTCACCGGCGTGGATCCGCGCTTCACCGTCCTGTTCGCGGCGCAGCTCGGTCTGCTCGCGCGTCTGCGCCGCACGGCTGAAGATGAGCCCGCGGACGACGCCGGCTCGCTGTTCAGCGGTGTCGCCGCGCGCGCCGCGGGCGGTGGCACGAGCACCAGCTCAGTGCTGCGCTTCGGCTCCTCCGCCCGGGGCTGAGGGCCCGCCGGCGGGCAGCTCCTCCAGCAGCCGCTCCAGCGTCTCGATCGAGTATTCGCGCTCGGCCAGCTCACGGCCGCGACGCGCGATCTGGGCGCCGCCCTCGCGCATCACCCTCGCGATCGCGTCCGCGACCGCGACGCCGCCGTCGGCGACGATGCAGTGCTCGCCGTCGACGACCTCGACGCCGGCCACCGCGCGGGGCGTGGCGACCAGCGGCAGGCCGTAGGCGAGCGCCTCGACCAGCTTCAACGGCGTGCCGCCGCCGAGCAGCAGGGGCACGACCGCGCAGGAGGCCTCTGAGTAGACGGTCTCCAACTCGCGCACGAAGCCGTGCGTCTCGATGCGCGAGTCGCTCAGGTCGAAGCCTTCCAGCCCGCCGCCGGCGAGCGACAGGCGGGCGTCGGGCAGCTGCGACCAGAGGCGCGGCAGCACCTCGTCGAGCAGGAAGCGCAGCGCGCTCTGATTGGGGGCGTAGGCGAAGTTGGCCACGAACACGGCGCGGCGCGCCTGCGGCTGCGGCTCGACCGGGACGATCGAGCTGACGTCGACGACGTTCGGCATGTAGCGCAGGCGCGCGGACGGGTACAGCTCGCGCGCCGAGTCCATGTCTTTGTGGCTGACCATCCACGACTCGGCGGCGCCGGCCAGGAGGCCACGCTCGAACGCGCGCAGGCGCTCGGGCGAGCCGGTCTCGCGCATCCCGGGCTCGTGGCGGAAGCCCGACTCGAAGTTGTGCGAGTTGTAGATCACGCCGCGCCGGCGCCAGAGCCCGGACAGCGCGGAGGTCGCGATCGGCCCGTCGGCGACGATCAGATCGCGCTCCGGATCGTCCGCCAGGCGGGCGGCGGCGGCGCCCAGCTCGGGCGTGACGCCGCGCGCGAGCGAGCGCGGAACGCCGTCGGCGAGCGCACGCGCGTAGCGCAGCGCCCTGCGCGGCGTGCGGCGCGCGAGCACCTCGTGCATCACGCAGCCCTCGATCGCGCCGAAGCGCACGTCGGGCTCGTCGCCCTCGAAACGCTGGTAGAGCAGGTCGACGCCGTCGCCGCGCGCGGCCAGCGCGCGCGCGATGCCATACGTGCGCACGGCGCGACCCGAGGACAGGACCGGCGTGTGGGTGCTGACGAGCAGGCTTTTCACTTACAACGCCTCGATCGCGGTCGAGATCTCCAGCAGGCGCGCACTCCAGGAGTGCTCCTGGGCGGCCCGCGAGCGCGTCAGGCGGCGCTCCTCGCTGTCGCCCGCCAGCTCTTGCTCGAGCAGCGCTATGAAGCCTGTCGCGTCCGGCGCGGTGCGCACCTCCTCGACCTCGGACAGCGCCGGCAGCTCGGTGGCGACGACCGGCAGCCCGGCGGCCAGGTACTCGTAGACCTTCATCGGGAAGATGCTGTCGGTCAGCTCGTTGCGCGCGTAGGGGATCAGGCCCGCGTCGGCCTCGCGCAGCACGCCCGGCAACTGCTCGTAGCCGCGCGTGCCGAGCAAATGCACGTTGGGCTCGGCCGCGAGCGCCGAGACGTCTGTGTGGGGGTCGCCGAGCCCCACCGGCCCGACGAGCGCCAGCGACCACTCAGGATGCGCCCGCGCGAGCGCTTTTAGCAGCTCGACGTCGAGCTTGATCGCCGAGATCGCGCCGGTGAAGGCGAGCCGTGGGGCGGGTAGTGCGGCCATCTGCGCATCGCCGCTGCCGCCGGGCTCCAGCGCGCTTGCGAACAGCTCGGTGTCGGCCACGTTGGGGGCGTAGAGCACGTTCTGTGACAGCTCGCGCATACGCCTGAGCAGCTCGGGCGCGCTCGCCATCACGAGGTCGGCGCGTCCGGCGAAGCGCTCCTCGGCGGCGCGGAAGCTGGCGGTGTCGATGCGCTCGTGCGCGGACACGTCATCGACGCAGTGATAGATCACGAGCGAGGGGTCGAGCGCCTCGATCAACGACTCGGCCTGCGGCACGTAGCCCCACAGGATCGGCCGCTCGAAGCCCAACCGCCGCGCGGCACGGCGCACCAAAGCCGGCAGCAGCCGCGCGTTCAGCTTGCGCACGAAGGCGTTCGAGTGCAGCGGGATCACGAGTGGCGAGAGCACATGCAACCCCTCGGGTGAGCGGCGCGGGCCGGCGAGCCCCTTGCGCAGCCGGCGCAGGATGCGCGTGATGTCACGGCCGGCGAGCTGGGGGCGGCGCAACCCCAGGGACTCGATGAAGAGGATGCGGTTCTCGACGGCCAGGCGGGCCATCAGGTGGTGCTGGTTGGTCCACAGCTCGGCGTCCCAGTCGGCGAAACCAACGCACACGATGTCGCGGCCGCGCAGGCCGGGCGGAAGGCTCATCGCCGGCATGATCCCAGGGGCGGTGGCGCGATGATCCATTTCACGGTGCTGTGCCGTGTTAGCAGGACCGTGGAATCGATCATCTACTAGTCTCGCTTCGGTGGCGTCAGCGAGCCAACCTGCTGGAACTTCACTGCTGGAGGATCTGCGCCGCC
>DASXER010000019.1:0-17805 GCA_036490015.1 Solirubrobacteraceae bacterium
CCAGATCGAGCCGCGCGGCGAGCGCCCCGGGGCCTTGTGGACGGTGTAGCGGATCCACAGCCCGAGCGGCTCGCGCGGCGAGAAGGCGCGCAGGTAGAAGGACTCGTACATACCGGCCGCGATCGGGGCCGAAGGGAACCGCGCAGCCGTAGTGCTCGCCATAGCAAGCGATCCTAGATGGTTGATTTCACCGTGGTGTGCCGTGTTTGTCGCGAGTGCGGATGGTCGAGTCGCGCCGCGCAGCCTGAGAGGATCCCGTCGATGAGCCATGACTCGCTTGTGCAGCTCCCGTCCGCCCTGACGGACCCGCCGGCGAGCCCGGCGAGTCCGTTCCTGCTCGGCGTCGACGGCGGTGCCACGAAGACGCTCGCGGCGGTCTTGGACGTCGAGGGCAGGCGCCTGCACCTCGGTCACGGCGGCCCCAGCAACGAGGACGCGGTCGGCGCCAAGGCGGCCGTGTCCGCGCTGATGGAAGCGGCGGACGAGGCGATCGAGGGCGCCGGTGTCGAGAGCGATCAGCTCGGCGCGGCGGTGCTCGCGATCGCGGGCACGAACACGGACTCGATCGCCGGGCACGTGCGCGAGGCGCGCGGGGGAGAGTGGCTGGTCGTCAACGACGTGGTGGCGGCCTGGGCGACGGCGACCGGCGCGAGCCCGGGTGTGGCCGCGATCTCGGGCACGGGCTCGAACGTTTTCGGCGTCGGCCCCGAGGGCGAGCCGTGGCGGGCGGGCGGCTGGGGCCACATACTCGGCGACGAGGGCTCGGGCTGGTGGCTCGGCCTGGAGTCGATCAAGGCGGCGCTGTGCGACCGCGAGAGCTCGGGGCCGCCGACGGCGCTGAGCGCTGCGGCCTGCGCCTTCTTTCACACCGACAGCGTCGAGGCGCTCGCGAGCCTCGTCTACTCCAAGCCGCTGACTAAGGGCGAGATCGCCGCCTTTGCGTCGGAGACCTCGCGGCTCGCGGGCGAGGGCGACGCGGTCGCGATCGAGTTGTACCGGCGCGGGGCGGACGAGCTTGCGCGCCAGATCACGGCGGTGATCGCGCAGACGGGCCTGACCGACGAGTTCCCGGTCGGCCTGATCGGCAGCGCCTACAAGGCCGGCGAGGTGTTCGTCTCGCCGCTGCGCGACGCGATCCATGCGACGGCGCCGGGCGCACGCGTGGCGCCGGTCTCGATGGCGCCCGTCGGTGGCAGCCTGCTGCTGGCGGCGAAGATCGCGGGCCGGGGCGATCAGGTCGGCGCCGACGAGCTGTCGACGCTGATCGAGCACGCGCTGGAAAGCGTTTAGGAGGGGTTCGCGCCGTGTGCGGCCAGGCGTGCCGCCATCGTAAGGACGCGCTTGGCCTTCAAGGCGCCCTCCTCGATAGCCGGCGCTCGATCGCGTCGCGATCGCCGATCGCGCCGGCGCCGGCGCCCATCATGCGCACGGCGGCTGCCGCTCCTGCGAACGCGGCCGCGTCGTAGGGCTCGCGTCCCTCTGCTAGCGCGACGAACAGGGCCGCGGCGTAGACGTCGCCCGCGCCGAGATCCTCGACGGGAGCTTCGAGCGCGGCCACCGGCGTCGCCAGCGTCGAGCCGTCGGCGAGCAGCATCGTCCCGGGGCGCTCGCCTGCGGTGATCGCGATCACGGTGCCGGATTCCCGCGCGCGGTCGAGCAGCGGCGTGCACGCTTGGCGCTCGTGTGAGCTGATCACGAGCGCGTCGCTGCTGCCCGCGTGTTCGAGGGCCTGTGCGTCGGGCGCGCCCAACTGGATCTCGCGCTCGGGATCTGACCAGTGGCGCACGAGCCCCTGCGGCGTCAGCCCGCAGAACTCACGTGCGCCGTCCCACGTCGCCGGCAGCTCGCGGGCGACGGGTGCTAGGTGCAAGATGCTCGTGCTGGGCTGCTCGGACGTCTCGATCGTGCCCGCCCAGCCGAGGACCCGCTGGCGGCGCTCCTCGCCCATGCCGCTCGTCTGCAGGCGGGTGGTCTCGGGCGCGGGCACGACCTGCACGTCCAGCTCCTCGCGGTAGGGGGCGAGCATCCGCTCGATCTCCTCCGGCACGCCGGCCGTCACGATCAGGCTGCGCAGCCCGAGCCTGGCCGCCTGCAGCGCGCCGTAGAGCGCGCTCCCCCCGGGGACGCTGGAACCGTCGTCGAGCACGTCGGCCGTGACGTGGCCGAGAGCCAGATAGTCGTATTGCAAGGCTGCTTCCTCCTGGACGCGGGCGCTGTGGGACTATTGCTCAGACGCACGACGGCACCTGGCGCGCGGTGGCCGCATCGAAGCCGCGCCGCTGCTGTTGTTGCTGGGAGAAGCGATGCCCCACCGTTGCGAGAACACTCACGCTGCCCGCTGGGCGCTGGCCGCGCTCGTGCTGGCCGCCGTCGCGCTGCCCGCCGCGGCATCGGCTTCCGCGCGCTATCCGGCTGGCGCGACGCGGGCGCTCGTCACGCCGGGACGCGGGGTGCTGGCGTTCGCCCACGGCGCGCGCGCCACGTCCAAGAAGAAAAAGAAGAAGCCCGCCGCCCCGGTCCTGCACGGCAACGCCGCACGCGCGGTGCTTGCCTTCGAAGCGCTGCAGCACAGCTACTACGTGCGCGGCTCAGGCCTCTACGAGGGCGAACCGTTCTCGTTCTTGTGGCCTTTCTCCCAAGCCTTCGGGGCGACCGTCGGCATGGCGGAGATCCCGGCCCTGAAAGGCAAGTTCAACGGCGAACTGCACGCCCGTCTGGTGGGGCTGAACAACTATCTCGACCTCGACAACTCGGGCGCTCCGGAAGGCGTCTACAACAGCTCGCTGGCGGCCTACGACGGCACCGTCGCGCCGCCCACGGGCCCCGGTGGGACGAAGTACTACGACGACAACGACTGGGTCGGCATCGAGCTGATGCGCCTGTACGAGCTGAGGCACGAAGCGAGCGTGCTCGGCGCCGCCGAGGGCATCATGGCGTTCGAGATGGCGGGCTGGCAGTCGAGCCCGGAACTCGGCTGCAGCGGTGGCGTGCCGTTCTCGAACGCGAGCGAAAACACCGATCGCAACACGATCACGACCGCGCCCGCCGCCGAGCTGGCGCTGCAGCTCTACTCGGCGACCAAAGAACAGGGCTACCTGCAGTTCGCCGAGATGGCATACGAATGGGTTCGAGGCTGCTTGCTCGAGCCCAACGGCATGTACGGCGACCACGTCAACGCGCAGGGCGTGGTGGCGCCGATGTTGTGGAGCTACACCCAGGGCGCGATGATCGGCGCCGGCGCGATGCTCTATCGCGCGACTGGCAACTCCGGCTTCCTCTTCCAGGCCCGCCAGACCGCCGCCGCCGCGCTGGCCTACTTCACGCCCGCGCGGGTGGCCGGCGAAAACCCGTTCTTCGCATTCGTCTACTTCCGCAACCTGATGTACCTCGACTCGATCACGCACGACCCGCCCGGTCCGAAGCTGGCCCAGGAATATGTCAACTACTTCTGGAGCCACCGGCGACTCGCCGACAACCTGTTCGTGAGCGGCTCGCCGCCGTCGGGCAACGTGCTCGTACAGGCCGTGATGGCGCAGCTCTACGCCTTGCTCGCGAGCCCGTCGGGCACGTACTTCTGATGCGCGCTCAGTAGGCTTGCTGTCCGATGAGCGAGACCCCTGGAAACCTGACGACCGCGGCCGGCCTGCAAGAGCTGGAAGCGGAACTGGCGGAGCTGGAGGGCGACGGGCGTCGCGAGATCGCCGCGCGCATCAAGACGGCGCGCGAATGGGGCGATCTGAAGGAGAACAGCGAGTACCACGACGCCAAGAACGATCAGGCGCATCTGGAGACGCGCATCGCGCGCCTGCGCGAGAAGATCGCCGACGCGGTCGTCGTCGAGGAGGAGCCGGCCGGGCCCGGCGGGAAAGTCGGCTTCGGCTCGTCCGTGGTGGTGCGCGACGCCGACGGCGGCGAGCAGACGTGGCGCATCGTCAGCTCGCACGACGCCTCGCCGCGTGAGGGCAAGCTGTCCGCCGAATCGCCGCTCGCCGTTGCGCTGCTCGGACGCGCCCCCGGCGATCAGGTCTCGGTGAACCTGCCCAAAGGCTCGCGCACGCTGACCGTCGTCAGCGTCAGCTGACGAGCCCGGCCCGCGCCGCGAAGCGCTTCGGGCGACGGCGATAGAGGCGCTTGCCGTCCTTCATCGCGCGCTTGCGCAGCTTGCGGCGACGCGTTGCGATCGCGCCCCGCAGCTTGCGCCGCGTGCGTGAGCCAAGCGCACGCCTGCCCGTCGCATCGCGCTCGCCCTCGCCGTCGAGCCACCGCGCGAGCAGCCCGAGGTCGTGCTCCTCGCCGAGCAGTTCCGCCAGTCGGTCGGCGCCCTTGGCGGTCCTGTGCATGTGCGCGGCTCGCGCCGAGCGCGGATCGGCCGGCGCCGGGCCGCTCCGCTGGAGTACCTCCGCCGCATAACGCAGGTCCTTGACGCGCTTGCGCCACTCGTGGCGCTCGCGCGGACCGGAGCGCTTGCCGCGCTCTAGACGCCGATGCTGGCGACGGCCGCGGCGGTAGATCGCGCGCAGGCCCTGCTCGACCGAGGCGTCGCGGCCGTCCTCGAAGAGGCGCCAGCGCTCCACGCGCTCGCGCAGCTGCGCGAGATCCGCGAGCATCTCCTCGCGCAGTCGTGGGTCGGCGAGCGTCTCGCGCTCGGCGCGCGCCTGCTCCAGCGCCAGCTGGCGTCGCACGCTCCGCACGCGCTTGCTGGCGGTCAGCTTGGGCTGTTCGGCGAGCACCGATTCGAGCGTGCCGAGCAGCACTGCCGCGTCGCGCGCCCCCGATAGCCGCCGTCCGAGGTCGCGCAGCACGCGGTCCTCGGCGTTCGCGTGCTCCAACTCGCCCTCCAGCAGCCGCAGCAGGGCGCGCAGGCGCTTGATCGACTTGCGCAGCTCGTGTACGGCGCGCGCGTCCAGCGGTAGCTCACCGCCCAGGCTCTCCAGTGCGACGTCGATCTGGCCGAGCGCCATCCGCCGCAGTGCCTCGCCGAGCCGCTCGCCATACAGCAGTCCGAGGCGAGCGTCGGCCCGCGCGCGCGAACGCGTCGTCTTGCGCGCGCTACTGGCGCGCGCCAAGGCCACGGCGCAGCCGACGGCGACGCTCGCGGCGAGCGGCGCCAGAATGAGCAGATGCCCGTTCTTCCCCGCGCCGACTGGTGGGCGGTACGCCCGGCGGCCAACACTAAGCCGGCGACCTATAGGTGTCCTTTTTGCGGCCATCACCTACCTGCTCTCAGCGAGCATATGCTGATCGCGCCGGAAGGGGACACCCGCCGGCGTCGCCACGCGCACTCGGCCTGCGTGGTGAAGGCCCGGGCGCGCGGCGAGCTGCCGCTGCGGGAAGAGTGGAAGGCCGCCCAGCCGCGCGCGAGGCCGCTCTGGAGGCGGCTGTTCTCGCGCGGTGACGGGTGACGAGCCCGCGGACGGCGTTCAGCCGTTGACCTTGACCGTCTCGGGCTCGACGCGGATGATCACGCGCTGTTCGCCCGGCTGGCGGAAAGGGTAGGAGTCCTTGTCCATGTACTTCTTGGCCATCGCGTCGATGTGCTCGTCGGCGCCGTCGTGCGTGCGCTCGGCGACGCGGCCGCGGATCTCCAGGTACTGGTAGGGGTTCTCCATGTCCTGGATGGTCAGCGTCACGCGCGGGTCGCGTTCGAGGTTGCGCGGCCAGGCGCGGCCCTCGGCCGTGTTGAGCACCGGCTGGCCGTTCTGGACGTCCACCCAGACCGGGGCGGTGTGGATCGAGCCGTCGCTGCGCAGCGTCGACACGTGACAGAAGTTCTTGCCCTGCAGGATCTCCTCGGCGCGGCCTTCGACCCGTGTGCTCATGGCGTCCTCTCGTGTTGTGAACGTGTGCCCACAACCCTAGAACCTGTTTCAACGATGAGCGGCAGGTCCGCACCTCATTTTGAAACGTTCCTAGAACGCCTGGGCCGTAGTCCCGCTCAGTTGCGACTGGCGCCGGTGCTCGAGTGCGCCGGCGGGATCGCCTGCGCGGTCGCGAGCTTGCCGTCGTTGAGCTGAAAGTGGACGATCGTCTGCGTTCCGCGTGAGCAGCACGGCTGTTCGCCGGGGCGGAACAGCGAGTAGGCGATCGCGACTTCGCTGTCGCTCTGCGCGACGACCTTCAGCTTGGCGCTCGGTTCCTTGGCGTCGGTGCCCAGGTAGCGCCCGTCGAGGAAGAAGAAGGCGCGCTGGTCGAGCCCTTCCTGTGAGCCGGAGAACGTCCCGACCAGCACGCGCAGGGTCTGTTCGGGGTGGTATTCGGACAGGTCGTTGGGCGTGAAGCCGTGCGAGCGCACGACGGCCGCGGCGGCCTGGGCGCTGCCCGATTCTTCGGACTTGGCTTCCTGTTCGGCGAACGCCGGCTCGGGCGCCGTGCGTGTGGTCGAGGCTTCGCTCGTCGTGGACATCGTGGGAGCACTCGTGGTGGACGTCGAGGTCTGGGCGTTCGTGGTCGTAGTCGTGTTCGTCCGCGTCGCGGGTGGCGTGCTCGCGACGGTGACGGTCTGGGTCGACCCACCGCAGCCGCTCACGACGGTCGTGAGCAGACCCGCGACGAGCATCAGAGCGTTCCGTTTGCTTGCTCTCATCACACTCATGCTATTCGCCACCCGTTTACCCGCTCCTGGCCTGACGGCTCACATGCGGCTACGATCAGAGCAGTTCGATGTCCAGCGGCACGACAGAGAAGCCTGCCACGAAGTCACCGCCACGCGGAGCCGAGGGCGGACGCGGTCGCGGCGAGATCGCGCGCACCGGCGCGCTGGTCGTGCTCGCGATCTTGATCACGCTGTTTGCCGTCTTCAACCTCAAAGAGGTCAAGGTGAACTGGATCTTCGGCTCCGGTCACGCGCCGTTGATCATCGTGATCGTGATCTCGCTGCTGGTCGGGATCGTGCTGACCTACTTCGCCGAACGAGTCGTTCGGCGCCGTCGTTAGGGGCCCGTCTTTTAGATGTCGGCGTGCAGCGCTTCGGCCGCCGCGGGCGCGCCGATGCAGGCGCCCAGCACGACGTAGCTCAGGTAGTCCGACACCGCCGGCAGCAGCGCGATGCGCCCGCCGGCGACCTGGCAGCGGATCGTGTGCCAGATCGCACCGGCGATCGCCTCGACGATCAGCGGCGCGGGCGGCTCGGGCGCACCGGCCACCAGCGCCTCGGCGAGGCTCTGGGCCAAGGTGAGGCTCCATTCGAACGTGTCCGGGCGTGCGCTGCACGAGTCGTGGATCAGCGCGCGCGCGTAACGGGGCCGGCCGCCGATCAGCCCGAGCAGCTCGGACAGCGAGCGCCTGACAGCCAGCGGCCATTCACCGGAGCGCAGCGACGGGTCGGCGACCGCGCTCAGCAGCTCGTCGCCGATCAACTGCAGGGCGGCGAGGAAGCACTCGTCGCGGTCGGCGAAGTGTTCGAAGAACACGTCGATCGACAGGCGTGCTTCGTCGGCGATCTGGGGGGCGGTCAGCTCGTCGTAGCCGGAGCCCGACACCAGACGCAGAACACTGCGCATCAGCCGCACTCGCTCGTCCTTCTCGGCGTGGGCTTGGGGGGGGCCTTGACCGCGTGCGCGCTTGCGTTCGGCGAACGCGATCTCGCGCGAGCGCCGTCGCATACCGTCGAGCAGGTGGCGCGCGAGCAGCTCGCCGTCGACCGCGCGCGAGGCCAACGTCCAGGTCAGCATCTCCTCGGCCATGCGGCCGGTGTCGCCGGCGGTGAGGCCACGCCGCAGGCGGGTCGCGACGGCGCCGTGCAAGCCACCGGTGATCGCCCTGACGATCGGTGCCGGCAGGGCCGTGGCGCTCGATGAGTGCGCGAAGCTGAGGCTCAGCATTTCCTCGCAGGCGCCTGTGGCGCGCCGCAGCCTGAGCGTGCCGGCGACGCCTGCGGTCTGCGCATCAACCATCACCAGCGCCGGGGCGTTCGGTTCGGCGCTCGCGGCGTCGACGAACGAACCGAAGACGGCCAGCAGGCGCTCGTCGATCCCTCCCCGCGTGACCCGGTAGGACTCGCGGATGCGCTCGACCTCGCGCTGGGCGATCAGGTCGAAGGTCGCGAGGAAGCAGTCCTGCTTGTTCTCGAACTGCTCATAGAACGAGCGGCGCGAGACGCCGGCCAGCGCGATCACCTGCTTGACGCTGACGCCGCGGTAGTCCGAGCGCGCGACCGCCTCGATCATCGCGCCGTGGATTCTCATCCGCTGATGGTCGCGCACCGCCTCTGGCGCGAGCCCATGGGGACCCCGCGGGAGCCGGTCGTAAAGCGGCGCTGCGGGCAGCGACGAGCGGCTTCCCGCCTTCCGCACACGCGCGGTTCGGCTCGGGGGCGTACGCCCTCCGGATTCCAATGCACCCTCCTCGAAAAGACGTTCCGATGAACTGATGTTTGCCAGCAGTTCTGACAATTATCATGATGACATGGGAGTGTCGCTTTGTCTACATGTCTGACGCGCTTCTTAGGCTTGTCGGGGGTCAGCCAACCGACACTCTGTCAGTGCAGCACGACCTTGAGCGCCAGGATCGCCAGGCCCATCGTCGCGCCGACGGCGGTCTCCAGCGCGAGCTCCCCGACGCTGGCGTGCGAGCGCATCCCGGCCAGCAGCTCGAAGCAGACCAGGCTCCCGATCGCGGTCCACAGCGCGGCCACGACGGCCTGCTCTTGGCTGGCGCCGACGAGCCAGGCGAGCAGCAGCGCGAGCAGCGGCACCGAGGCGCCTCGGATCAATGCCCAGTCGTCCGCGAGCGCGTGCGCCAGCGCCGCCGCCGTCAGAGGCTCCTGGTTCGCCAGCCGCTGTCCGAGCACGCTCGCGTAGGAGTGCGCGAGCCAGATCAGGGCGGCGGCCAGCAGCGCCGAGAGGATCGTGTCGAGGTAGGTCTCGTGGATCCCGCTCTCGGCCGCCAGCAGCGCGCCGACCAGGATCACGCCGTAGACCGCTCCGGTCGGGTTCCGCTCCGGGAGGATCCACTCGGCGGCTGCCTCGAGCGCTCGGTGGACGGGCCCGTGCGTTGGCTTGGAAGGCTCGATCGCGCGATTATCCTCGCCGCGTGCGACGAGCAGCGATCGTGCCCGCGGTGGGGGAGAAGCCGACGTCGTCGAACCATGTCGTGCCGGGGCTTTCGCAGACCTGAAGGTCGATTTCCACCGCGCTCGCCCCAGGCGGCGGTTGAGCCGAGACGCTGAGCCGCGTCCACGGCGAGTCGCCGTGCGGCAGCGAGCGCGAGTTGCTGGAGGAGATGTAGTGGCCGCCGGCGTCGGTCCAGGCGAGCACGACGCGCGACTCTCCTAGCGTCGAGCGCCCGCGCGCCCACACGCTGGCCGTGTAGGTCGCGCCCGTTTGGATGGTGGCGATTGGAGCGGCGTAGAAAGCGGGGCAGCCCGTCAGGTGGTTGCCGCGCGCGTCGGAGATCCGCGCCGAGGCGCGTCCGCTGTGGGCGACCGTGCGGTCGACCGCGAAGCGCGCGTCGCGTCCCAGCCAGCGCCGCCACAGCGCCGGCAGCGCTGGATGCCCGGCGCTCTGCTCGAAGCCGTTGTTGAAGGAGCTGCTCAGCGGCGTGCCGGCGAACGCGTCGGCGATCGCCGTGGCGGCTGGCTTAGGTGCGCCGTCGGTATGCAGGATGCCCATGTGGAAGCCCCACCGGGTACCGCCCTGGCCGGGCATGTCGTAGAGGATCCACGGCGCGGCAGGGGGCAACCCGAGCACGCGCGTGGCCAGCTCGACCGTACGGAAGTAGTAGTCCTGGTAGCTGTCGAGGCTGCTCGTCGCTGGCTCCAGGCCACCCGCCCAGCCATAGCTCGGATCGGTTGCGAAGCCGGTCTCGCCGACCACGAGCGGTAGCCCTCCGGCGAGCGCCCGTGCCTGTGCGAGCACGGCGTAGGCGTCGGCGGCTTTGCCGTAGTAATGGACGTCGTAGAGGTTCGGAGGATCGCCCGCGAGCGCCGTGGAGAGCGCGCGCAGCGGCGCGACGCCGCTGGAGACCGAGGTCGAGACGGTCACCGGGATGCCGCCGTCGATCGACTGCACGAACGGCACCATCGCTCGTGCCCAGGCGAGCGCCGGCGCGCTCGACGGCAGCTCGTTGTGGAGGTCGACGTAGGCGATCCGCGGGCTGCCGCGCAGCGGCGCGAGGACTTCGGCGGCCCAGGTGCGGCTGTCGGCGACGTCTTCGTACTCGCGCCATTCGTTGAACAGCGTCAGCTGCACGCGCAGGTGCGCGGCGGCGGCGAGCGTGAGCGTGCGTTCCAGCCGGCTCTCCATCGTCTGGCTGGGGTGGGGAAAGCCGAAGGCGGACGCGCTGACGATGATCCGCACAGCATTGGCGTGCAGAGCCCCGATGCGCTTGAAATCAAGGGCCATCTGGGCGGGGTTCCAGTTCCACCACATCGATCCCCAGCCGTCCTGCGAGGGGAAGTAGTTGACCATCCGTAGGCTGGAGAGCGGCTGGGCGGACGCGGCGCCGCACAACACGAGCAGCGCGACCAGCGCCGTGAGGGCGCCGGTGCGGATGCGGCGCGGGTGAAACGTGGCCTTGCTCTCCATCTGCTCCATGCTCTGAGTCGACGCGGCGGTACCCCGGCGCGCAGCGGCGAGCCGAGGCGTGGACCATCGGACGAGAGCGGCGTCGAATTTCCGCTTAGTGAGCTTTGTCGCGGCGTGCTTGTTCCCTAGCGTCCGGTGGTGCAGGACATGGGGCCGCACCCGGCAGACCGCGCGATCGGCCGGCATCTCGAGGACGTTCAGCCATCAAGCACGTGATCGCCAGCCACGCCGCTCCAGGGCGCTCGCCGCGTCGGCTGCTCGCATCCCTGCGCGAGGACTCGCTGGTCCGCAACAGCGTCTACATCATGGCCGTCACGGTCGTGACCTCGGCGCTCGGCTTCGTGTTCTGGCTCGTCGCCGCGCGGAGCTTTTCGGCCAGCGCCGTCGGGTTGTCGGCGGCGCTCGTGTCGGCGATGACGCTCGTCTCGCTGCTCTCGAACCTCGGCATCAACACGGCGCTCGTACAGATGCTGCCCGCGCTCGAGAAGGGGGCCGAGTGGTCGGCGACGCTCAACGCCGGGCTGGCCTGCGGGATCACCAGCGGTCTCGCGGCGGGTGCGCTGACGGCCTTCTTGTTGCCGTTGCTCTCGCACCGCTTCGCGCTGCTCGACCACTCGGCGGGCTACGTCGTGGTATTCGTGCTCGGCGTCGCCGCGACGACCGCCACCAACCTGCTCGACTACGCCTGCATCGCCGAGCGCAAGGCCGAGAAGACGCTGTTGCGTAACACCGTCTTCTCGATCGTGAAGATCCCGCTACTGCTCGTCGGCTTCGTGGTCGCGCTCGGCACGTTCGGCATCTTCTTCGCGTGGGTGATCGCGACGGCCGTGACGGTGCTGGTCGGCGCGGCGATGGTGCCCGGTCTGGGTCGCGGGTACCGGCTGGCGGCATCCGGGGTCGGTTCGGAGTTTCGCCGCCTCGGCAAGTACATCGCGGGGCACCACTCGATCAACATCGGCAACTTCGCGCCCTGGTGGCTGTTGCCGGTGTTCGTCACGGTCCAGGTCTCGAGTGCCGCGACCGCCTACTTCTATGCGACCTGGCGCGTCTGCGGCCTGTTGTTCTTGATCTCGCCTTCGGTGGCCTCCGCGCTGACGGCCGAGGGCGCCCACTCGCCGCAGGAGCTGTGGCGCATCGCCGCGCGCAGCCAGCGCACGATCATGCTGATGCTGGTGCCCGCTTGCGTCGTGTTCGCGGCCGCGGGCCGCTGGATCCTGCTCGCGTTCGGCGCCCGCTACGCGGATGAAGGATTCGCGTTGCTGCTGCTGTTCACGGTCGCCTGCCTGCCGGACTCGGCGATGGACGTGTGGGTCGCGGTGCTGCGGGTCGAAGGACGGTTGAAGTTCGGCTCCTGGCTGCAGCTCGGCACGGCGGCCGTCGCCCTGGCCGGCGCGTGGCTGCTGCTGGGCAGGCTCGGCATCACGGGCGCCGGCGTCGCCTGGCTCGCCTCGCGACTGCTCGGGCTCGGGCTGGTCGTCTGGGACTACCGCCGCCAGCGCCTTATGCGCGCGCGCTCCGCGCCGGGCGCGTTGCTGGCCGACCGGACGGCGATGCCGGCGTGATCGCCGTGATGCTGAGGCCGGGCGAGGAGTTCGTCGTCGAGCCACGCGTGCGGGCGCCGGATCGCGAGCCTCGCATCGACGATGCGCCGCGCGAGGGCTTCGGCTTGACCTGCCCGCTGGCTGTCGCGATGGCCGCGGGCGTGCTCTCGATCGCGCTCGCCGACCGCGCCGCCCGCGTGGATGGCCCGCACCGCGAGCTGCTGTTCTGGGCCGGCATCCTGCTCGTCGTGGTGCCGCCCGCCGTGCGCCTGTGTGGTCTGGCGGCTTCGCGCACGGAGCGCATCACGCTCGCCCTGCTCACGGGGCTCGGCGCCTACCTCGCCAAGGTCGCCTACAACCCGACGAAACTGAGCTTCTCCGACGAGTACATCCATCTGCGCTCGATCGCCGACGATCTCGCCAGCGGCCACCTGTTCTCGTTCAACCCGGTGCTGCCGGAGGCCTCGCACTACCCGGGCCTCGGCGACATCGTCGGCGGTCTCGTGCGCCTCACCGGCGTGCCGATCTCGACCGCCGGCGTGCTCGCGATCGGCTCGGCGCGGCTCGTGCTGGTGCTGGCGATCTTCATGCTGCTCGAGCGCCTGTCGGGCTCGGCGCGCGTCGCCGGCCTCGGCTGCCTGCTGTACGGCGCGAACCCGAACTTCCTCTACTGGAGCGCGCAGGTCAGCTACGAGTCGCTGGCGCTGCCGCTGGTCGTCTTCACGCTGTATCTCGTGCTGCGCCGCACGCAGGATGGCCCCGAGCGTGGCGTCGCCGCGCTGGCCGGCCTGTCGATCCTGGCGATCGTCGTCACGCACCACCTGTCCTCCTACTTCCTGGCGATCATGCTGTGCGCCTGGACGGCGACGGTGCTGTGGCGCCGACGCGTGCGTGGTGTGCGCGGCGAGTACTCGCCGCTGCGCCTGACGCTGCTGGCGGTGTGCGCGATCGGCGTCTGGCTGGTCGGCTTCGCGCCGGTCACCGGCCAGTATCTGGGCAGCATCGCGGCCAGCACCGGCGGCGGCCTGTTCAACGTGATCACCGGCGCGAGCGCGACGCGCAAGCTGTTCTCCGGCGGAGGCGTCGTCGCGCCCGCATGGGAACGCCTGCTCGGCCTGGCGGCGGTCGGCCTGACGTTGCTCGGGCTCGCGGTCGCGACCTGGCTGCTGTGGCGCCGGCGGCGCTCGCAGCCGCTGATGCTCGCACCGCTGCTGTTGGCGCTCTGCTACCCGGCGCTGTTGCCGCTGCGCTTCATCGGCAGCGCGGCGGAGACCTCTAACCGCTCGACCGAGTTCCTGTACCTCGGCGTCGGCTCGCTGCTGAGCGTGGCGGTCTTCGAGCTGCGGGGGAGGTTTGCCGGGCGCGCGCGGGCCTTTGGCGCCACGGTGGTCTGTGCGTTGAGCGTGGTCGTGTTCCTCGGTGGGGTGACGGTCGCCTGGCAGTACGCCGAACGGTTGCCGCAGGATCGCGCAGCGGCGGCGATCCCATATGAAATCGGCGCCAGTGCGCGCAGCGCGGATGAATGGACCGAACACGAACTCGGCCCCGGACACCGTTTCGCCTCGGACTTCCTCGACCATCTCGGGCTCGCCACCTATGGCCGGCAGCGCACGCTGTGGGCGCCCGTCGACCACGTCAGCGCCTGGGAGCTGATGGCTCCGACCCGGGTCGAACACCTCGTACGTCGCGCGGTGGCGCTGGGGCGGATCGAATACGCGCTCGTCGAGGACCGGCTCGTCGACGGCGTGCCCGCCTCTGGCTTCTACTTCGACAAAGGCGAACCAGGGAGCATCGGGCGCACACTCCCGCTCGACCCGCGCGCGCTCGACAAGTTCGCGCACGCGCCCGGGGTCTCGCGCGTGTACGACAACGGCGAGCAGCAGATCTACGCGGTGGGGGCGCTCAAATGAGACGGCCCGATCTGGTGATCGTGATGGGGCTGGCGGTGCTCGCCGGAGTGCTCGCCGCGACGGTCGCCGGGCCGGTGCGCATCGGCGCGGGGATCGTGCTCGAGTTGCTCCTGACCGGCTACGCGCTCGCGACGCTCGTGCTCGGCGCTGGGGCTCGCGCGCGCGACGGTCGCGCCGAGCTGCTGCTGTGCACGCTGGGCGGGAGCCTCGTGGTGGCGGCGCTCGGCGGGCTCGTGCTCGACGCGTTGCCCGGGCACATGGACCGTCTCGCCTGGACGCTGCTGCTCGTGTGCGTGACGCTGGCGGCGGTGGCCGCTACGTTCGTGCGCGATGACTCCTCGGGTCTAGCGCCAGCCGTCTCGCGACGGCGCCTGACCCCGCGCGGTGCCGTCAACGCCGTGTGCGCCGTGCTCGCCCTCTGTCTCGCGGTGGCGGCGATCGTGATCGCGCGCGACGCGGCCGACCGCACCCCGGGCTTCAGCCAGCTCTCGACGGTCCCGGCGAGCAAGGCCCACGACCCGCGCCTGATCGTCGGGCTGACGAGCCATGAAGCGCATGACGCGAGCTACCTGCTCGTGATCAGCGAAGACGGCCGGCCCGTCTTCCGCTATCGGCTGCGCCTCGAACCGGGCGCTCACTGGGAGATGCACACCGCACCGGTCGCGGCGAGCACGCGCAAGGTGATGGTGCGCGTGTATCGCGGCGGCCAGCCCGACCTGTACACGAGCTTCTATCCGCCGGCGGGGGTCGCGTCGTGAAGCTAGTCGACTCGGGACGACCGGGGGAGACGGGAATGGCGCCGCTGGCGCGGCTGTTCGCACGCCGGCTGCTGCGCGCGCACGTTCCCGAGGCGGGTGGCTTCGAGACGACCCAGTCCACACTGCCGGGGCTGTCGGTCGTGATGGCGGCGCACGACGAGGAGCACGTGATCGAGGGTGCGCTGCGCCAGCTCGCGGGGCTGGCGGACGAGATCGTGGTGGTCGACGCCGACAGCCACGACCGTACGGCCGACATCGCGGCGCGGCTGGCCGACCGCGTGATTCCCACCAGCAACAAGCCGATGCTGGAGATCAACAAGAACATCGCGATGGACGCGGCGCGGCACGAGTGGGTGCTGGTGCTCGACCCCGACGAGCGGATCAGCCCGCGACTGCGCGAGCAGATCCGCGCAGTCGTCGAGCGGGATCGTCCGGAGATCGCCGGCTACTGGATGCCGCGGCGAAACTACATCCTCGGTCGCTGGGTGCGGGCGATGGGCATGTACCCCGGCTCGCAGCTGCGGCTCGTGCGCCATGGCCACGGGCGCTTCGACGAGCGCCAACACCACCTGCCGATGGCGGTCAGAGGCGACGTCGGCTACCTGAGCGGAGATCTCGTCCACCTGTCCGACAGCACCGTGGCGGAGATCCTCGACAAGCGCCGCCGCTACGCGGAGTTCGCTGCACAGCAGATGTTCGCGAGCGGCGAGCGCTTCGAGGCGCGCCGACTCGTATGGGATGTCGGCAGCTCGTTCACACGCCAGTACGTCCTGCTGGGCGGCTGGCTGGAGGGCTCGGTAGGCCTGCGCTACGCGGGACTGTCGGCATACGGAGCATGGTTGCGCCACTGGCGTCTACGTCAGCTGGAGCGGGATGCACTGCATTGACAATGCTCATTTGAATAGATATACATCGATCGATGACCGTCGAGCTCGAACTGGCGCCGAAGAGGAAGCGGGCGGCCGGCGTGCGCTGCTGCGAGCCGTTGGTCTATCCCGACGTCGACGCTGAGCACGCCGCGCGCATGGCCGAAGTGGCGAAGGCGCTCGGGGACCTGATTCGCCTGCAGCTCGTCGACGTGCTGCGCAGGCACCCGGGCAAGGCATGTGTGTGCGAGCTGGTTCCCCTGTTCGACATAACGCAGCCCACGCTCTCTCATCACCTCGGCAAGCTGCGAGCCGCGGGCATCGTCGACTCGGAGCGGCGCGGGCTGTGGGCCTACTACTACGTGCTCCCCGGCGCATTGGACGAGTTGGCGACGTGGCTGGGCTAGAGCGTGGCCGATGCGGCCTGGGCGAGCGCGAACTACAGGATCAGCTCACCGGCTACGGCGACGTCGGCCGCGGCGCCCGCCCGACCGAGCGAAGCGCACGGAGGATCGCGCTCGAGATCGCCCCAGACGTGGATGCCAGCCAGGTCGAGCAGCTACTCGCCGTCGAGCGCCAGTGCTGCCCGTTCCTAACTATCGACTGGAGCCCTGGCGAGCGTCTGCTCAGCTTCTCGGTGGCGAACAGCGAGCAAGAGGCCGCGCTAGCGGCAATAGCTTCAGCGCTCGGCATCCAGCCTCCGGGAGGTTGAGGCCCGCGCCTGCGGCCGTAGCTTTGGCGTGTGGCATCTGGCTCTGTGGGATGAGGTCGAGTTCGCGCTTCGGCGCTCGGCATCTAGCCTCCGGGAGGATGAGGCCCGCGCCTGCGGCTGTAGCTCTGGCGCTTGGCATCTAGCCGCCGCGAGGATGAGGCTGCGGGCACGGCCACAGCTCTGCGCACCGCCTCGGCGCTTTTCGCACCTAGCCGCTTTCACGGTTGCGTCGCGAGCCGCAGCGGCATAGCCGGCTCACGCGCCCGAGATGCAAAAGCGAGTGCCCGGCCGGCGAGCCTCGCCGCGCCCGGCGCCGGCCCCCGCCGCGCCGGCCGCGCGAGGGTCTCCGTCACAAAGCTCTCGAAGTCTTCCGCGTAGCGGTCGTGGGTGCGGTAAGCGGCGGTCGCCGCCGCTGCCCTACCCATCCGCTCCCGCAGGGCTAGGTCGGATGCCAGCTCTCGCATGGCGCCCTCCAGTGCGCGAGCATTGCGCACCGGCACCACCCTGCCCACGGAGGGCGGTAGCCGGGCTTCGATGTCGCCCGCGGCATCGCTGCAGATGACGGGCAGTCCCGCCGCCATCGCCTCCTCGACGACGAGGCCGTGCGGATCCCCGAGTGTGGGGAAGGTCATCGCGTCGGCGAGGCTGTAGTAGGCGGGGATGTCCTTGGCCTGCACGAAGCCGCCGAACACGACACGCGCCAAGCGGCTGGCGCGCTCGCGGTAGTGCTGCTCGTCGGGGCCGTCGCCGAGCAGTAGCAGCGAGGCATCGACGCCCGTCTCGGCGAGCCGTTCGTACGCCGTGAAGAGATCGTCGACGCCCTTGCCCGACCACAGCCGCCCGACGTAGATGAACACGCACCCCTCCAGCCCAAGCGACGCACGCGCCTGTGTCCGCGCCGCCGCGCCGACGGCTCGCGCGGTGCCGAGTCGCTCGACGTCGATCGACTGGGTGACGGTCGCGATGCGCTCGGCGGGCAGGCCGTAGCGACACGCGAGCGTGGCGCCGGCCTGTCCGGGTACCTTGGCCGCGTCGACGGCGCGGAAGACGGCGTGCTTGGACGCCTCGCGCCACCAGGTGCGCTCGCTCCACGCGTCGTAGTTGGGCAGCACGCGGAACGCCGTGCGCGAGGCGAGCGCGCGGCCGGCGAGGAAGCCGGCGCTGAGGTGGGCTCGGTCGTACTCCTGCACAAGCAGGTCGGGGCGGCTGGCGAGCAGCTCGGGCACGGGCACGCGCTCGGACCATCCGAGCAGCCTCCGCTTTGGGATGTAGCGGGCCGGGAACAGCCATTCGCGCTCGTCGACGTCCCAGCTGCGGATCGGCTCGCGACGGTCGTTGAACCAGGCTTCGAAGTCGAGCTTGCCGCGTCGTGCGATCGCGTTGAAGCGCGCGACGAAGTAAGGCGTCGGCGAGTGGTTCCAATAGACCACCTTGGCCATCACCACAGGTGTAGGGGCACTCGACCGTGTGTCCACTGTTCCTCGACGAATGGAGG
>DASXER010000024.1:0-8652 GCA_036490015.1 Solirubrobacteraceae bacterium
CGCGTATCTGCTCAGCATGATCGCGGCCTGCCGGGCTGCTTGCGCGGCGCTGCCGTCGTACGACGCCGCTCGTCTGCCCGCTCTGCGCGCGGCACGCAGGATGGTCTCCTACCAGGCCTACATCCACGCCAATGAGCAGCCCGAGCGCGACAGTGAGCTCGCGCGTTGGGCGACCTCCATCACGCCGCCCGGGGAGGACTTGTGCTGGTGGGAGGTCGCCGCCGGCGCCGCCTCCTCGCTGGGTGTCTTCGCGTTGATCGCGACGGCCGCGCAACCCTCGTTCGGGGCGGAGGAGATGGCCGTGCTGGAGCGCGCCTACTTTCCCTGGATCGGCGCCCTGCACGTCCTGCTCGACAGCCTGGCCGACCGCTCGGCGGACCTCGCCAATGGTCATCTGAGCCTTGTCTCTCACTACGACGACGCGCACCTGCAGGCTGATCGCCTGGCGCGACTAGCCGATCGCGCCGTCGACGCCGCCCGCGCTGTCCCGCAAGCCTCGCACCACCTGGCCATTCTGTCGGCCATGACCAGCTTCTACCTTTCTGCCCCGGGAGCCCGGAACGACGGCTCCGCGACGCTGGCAAGCGAACGCGTACTGGCCGAGATCGGCGCCCTCGCGGCACCCGCGATGACGGTTCTGAAAGCCCGCCGGGCGGCCGGCAAGGCGCTGGCTTCGGCCGGCCGGCTGTCCGGAGCAGCCTCGTAGTGACGGCGTGTTTTCTACTACTTGAAACTCAAGTATTGGACTTTCCACTTGTTTGGATGCCGCCAACAGCGCGAGTATCCAAGACGCGTGAAGCTGGGTCCGGGGGCAGCCGGAATTGCCCCCGGAAGGCCAGGATCTCGCTTTTGTCTCAATCGTCGACCCGGATGCCGGATGCACCCGGATCGCAAAAGGAGCCGGAAGGCGATCTCAATGAGCAGCAGCGGTGGAGTCACCATAGAGTTGACGCGAAGCCAGATCGATCGTGTCGTGCGCGGCTCCTCCGAGGGGGAGGGCGTGGCGAGCTTGCTTCGCAACCTGGCCGACGGCGGCACGCTGGCGGCTCGCTACGAGGCGCTCTCGGACAGTCCCCGCTTGTCGCGTTCGCTGCTGCTTGGGCTGCTCGTGCTCGCCTCGTTCCCAAGCGATGGCGACTCGCTGGCCGTGACAGATGTCGCGGCGCGGCTCAACATGAGCCCCAGCACCACGCATCGCTACATGACCACGCTACTCGCCGTGGGACTGCTCGAGCAGGACGCCCGCTCACGACGTTACCGTCTGCCGACGGCGGTATAGGAGTACCGACGATGCGTAGGCTACCTTCACGCCGCTTCTGCAGCGAGAACACCTCCCTGGGCTACCGTGAGCGTTCAGCGTCGGCCTGCTGCCACCGGCGTGCTGCCTACGGCGGGCGCCTGCGCTGTGCCTGCGGGCGCATCGACGGCCTGACCGTGCGTGGCCACGGCGGCGTCCGTCTGCGCGAATCCCGGTAGCTCCAGCTCGACCCTGGCCCCGCCCTCCGGAGAGGCGTCGGCGCGCACCAGGCCACCGTGCGCGTCGGCGATCGCGCGCGAGATGGCGAGACCCAACCCGTTGCCCCCGGAGGCGCGATCGCGCGCGCTGTCGGTGCGATGAAAGCGATCGAAGACCCGCTCGCGCTGTGCGGGCGGGATCCCGGGCCCGTCGTCATCCACGACGAAGCGCAGGCGGCCCTGGCCGGTCGGCAGCACCGACAGCCGCACCAGCCCGCCGGGTGCCTGGGTCTGGTCGATCGCGTTGCTGAGCAGGTTGCGCAGTGCCTGGGCGAGGCGGTCGGGGTCGGCCATCAAGGTGCCGGCGGGCACGGGGGCCAGCTCGAAGCGACGCTCGGCTAGCAGGCTCGTGCCGTCCCACAGCTCGCCCACGAAGATCCCGAGATCAACCGGCTCCGGGCGGAGGAATTCTGTGTTTTCAGCCTTTGCGAGCAGCAATAGGTCATCGACCAGCCTGCTGATACGCGCGATCTCGGCCTGCACCAGGCGCTCGACGCGCCGCACCTCGCTGCCGGCTGGCTGATCCTCGGCGGCCAGGACTTCCAGCTGGCCACGGATGACCGTCAGCGGCGTGCGCAGCTCGTGCGAGGCGTCCGCGACGAACGCGCGCTGACCGGCGAACGCCTCGGTCAGGCGATCGAGCATGTGATCGAACGCGTTGGCCAGCTCGCGCACCTCATCCGAGCGCCCGCTCTGCACGCGAATGCGGGGATGCAGGTCGCCTGCGTTGACGCGCGCGGCGACCGCCGCCATGCGTCGCAGGGGGCGCGACATGCGCGTGCCGATCAGGTAGGCCGCGAGCAGCGCGCCGGCAAGCGCCAGCAGGCCCGCGAGCACGAAGGCGCGTGCCACGCTGCTCTTGGCCTCGGCCACCGCGACGAGCGGCTCCCCCACGCCGACCGTCGCGCGCAGCCCGCGCGAGATCTGCACGCGGCGCTTGAGCAGGCGCAGGTCGCCGAAGCGCGGCACGTCGAGCGTGGAGTAGCCCAGCGGCGCCGCCAGCAGCGTGCGCGTCAGCAGCTTCTCCTCAGCCACCTGCCGAGCCGACTGGTCCGCATCCGGCTCGCGGTGACCCAGCAGCTCGGGTCGGTTCGTGATCGCGCCGTGGCCGCCGACGAGCACGAACATTAGGTTCGGACTGGCGCGGAAGGGACGGCTGCGCACGTAGCCGCTGGCCGCCTCGGACAGCTCCTTCGGCGTGCGCGCGCCGGCCAGCACGAGATTGCGCGACAGCTCCAGCGCGTTGGAGTTGACCGACACGTCGATCTGTTTGCGCAGCTGCGAACCGGTGCCGCTGTAGACCGCGACGAACACGATCACCGTGCACACGAGCGTCACCAGCGCGACCCAACCCGCCAGACGCCAGCGCAGCTGCGCCGGCGTTAGGCGGTCACGCAAGTCGCGCAGGTTGTGCAGGTTGTGCAGCCGCCCCTTCACCGCTGGCCTCCGAAGCGGTAGCCGACGGCGCGCACGGTGTGAATCGGCGCCGGCGGGGATTGTCGCGCCAGCTTGCGACGCAGATAGCCGATGTAGACGTCGACGACGTTTGTCGTCGGGTCGTGCTCGTAGCCCCACACGGCGGCCAGGATCTGCTCGCGCGAGACCACCTGCCCGTCGTGACGCATCAGGTACACGAGCAGCTCGAACTCGGTCGTGGAGAGCGTCACCGACTGCTCCCCCCTCGTCACGCGGCGCGTGATCAGATCGACCTGGATCCCTTCGGCGTCGAGCGCGCTCGAGGAAGCCTGCGCTAGCGCGCGCAGGTGCGCGCGAACCCGCGCCGCCAGCTCGGCCATCGAGAACGGCTTGACCAAGTAGTCGACCGCGCCGGCGTCGAGCCCTTCGACGCGGTCCTCGATCTCGCCGCGCGCCGTCAATACGATCACGGGCATCCGTGGCAGCGCCTTGCGCAGCGTACGTAGGATCTCCATGCCGTCGCGACCCGGCAGCATCAGGTCCAACACGACGGCATCGAACTGGCCTCCCAGCGCGAGCCGCTCGCCCTCGATCCCGTCGAGCGCGGCGCGCACCGCATAGCCCTCGGCCTCGAGCCCGCGGGTGACGAAGTCGACGATCCCCGGTTCGTCCTCGATCACCAGCACGCGCGCCTCTGCCTCCGAGCGCTCGCGCGGCCTAGCGGGCGAGGCCGGCGTACGGCCCCGCACCGGCGTCCGCTCATGCGAGGCCGTGCTCTCTCTCACCCCACCAGGATAGGCCCGTGCACGACCTCAGGCACCCATCAGGTGGACCGAGGCAAGGCCCGCCCACTCGCCGTAGGGGGCGAAGAACTCGCGCACCTCGTGCTCCTCGGCGATCGCCCGCGGATCACCGCCGCCCAGGCGTCGCCCGACGGCCTTGAGCAGCCCGAGATCGCCTGCTGGCACCTGATCGTGGCGGCCCTGACCCTGCAGCGCGAGGATCTCGATCGTCCAGGTGCCGATACCGGGGATCGCGCGCAACCGTCGCCAGCCGCGCTCGTGGTCTGGGTCGTGCAGGTCGATGCGCCCGCGCGCCACCTCGCGCGCACAGCGAATCATCGCCGTGGCCCGCGAAGACGCCAGGTCGAGGGAGCGCAGTTGCGCCGGCGCCGCGCCCGCCAGGACGCTCGCGCTCGGCAGATCGGAGAGATTCGCCGCCGCTTCGTTCCAACCTGACGCGCGGCGTCCGAGCGACGCCACGATGCGCCGTTGGATCGCCGCCGCGCGCTCGTATTCGATCAGCTGCTCGCAGATCGCGAACACGAGCGCCTCGAAGGGCTCCGGACGGCGCCGGGATCGCAACCAGGGACGCCGCAGCAGCGAACGGCCGAGCACCGGATCGCGCGCGAAGCGCTTCAGGAACGGCCGCAGGTCCTCGTCTACGCCAAGCGCGAAGCGCATCCGCTCGATGCCATGCTCGGCGCCAGCGCGTGTCCGCGCCCGCGCGCCGATCAGCACACATTCGGGCTGCGGCTGGGCGACGCGCACGACGACGGGCTCGCCCTCGTGGTGCAGCAGCCGTTCGAGCACGCCGCCGCGATGGCGCAGCAGGCCGTCCATGCCCGTCATCCGCGGCAGCCGGAAGGCCGAGGCGGGCACGATCTCGCGCCGGGCTTCGACCGTTCCGGCGCACGCTCCCGGCAGCCGGTGGACGGCGCGACTAGCCGTCGCCGTGGGCGCGGGGCGCACCGAGCAGGTGAACGTCGAGAAGCATGGTGCGAGTGCTGAGGACTTCGAGACTCTCCACCGCCGCCTGGCCCGCGGCCGGCAGCGCGCCGCGGCCTCTGCGACGCCCCAGCGAGCGTTTGCGGGCGCCCTTCGCGAGCGCCCCGCCGCCACGGCCGCGGCGTTGCTGAACGATCCCGTAGACGGCCGCGCCAGCCATGAATCCCCCGGCGGCGGCGGCCGCCGCCTGCACGGTCGGTAGGCCACCGCGACCGCGACGCACCTCGGGCAGCGCTGCCGAGGCATCCTCGACCGCATGTGTCGTGATGCGCGCGTCGCGCGCCAGGATCGGCAGCGTCTCGTGCTGGTCGGCCTCTTCCATCGGCCCAGTGTAAAGGCAGCTTCAGATCGAGCGATCTACTGCTCGGCGAGCATTCGCTCGTAGACGCGGTAGCGCTTGACGACCCGGCCGCCCATCGCTTCCATGCCGCGGTTCATCGGCTTGTTCGTCTCCAGGATCCAGCCCATCTCGCCGCCGGTCTGCGGACGGCGCGCCGCGGCGTTGAAGTGCTCGACGTACAACTTCGCCGCCACGCCGGTGTGCTGGTACTCAGGCTTGACGCCGAGGAAGCCGACCCGCACGCGATCGGTCAACCGGCTCTTGTTGAGCAGATACCAGAGGCCGAACGGGAACAGGCGGCCGTTCATTTTCTCGAGGATCTGGTTGAGGTCCGGCACCGTGATGGCCATGCCGACGACCTCTTTGGTGTCGATTTTTTCGGCCAGCATGAACCAGTGCTTGTCGAACGCCAACTGCAGCTCCTGGGCGTAAGCGTCGAGGTCCTTCTTGGAGAAGGGCACGAAGTCCCAGTTCTTCGACCAGGCCGAGTTGTAGACCTCGGCGAAGGAGTCCATGTCTTTGCGCAGCTGCATACGGCGCATCGGGCGCACGCGGATGCCGTGCTCGCTCTCGACTTTCTCGGCCAGCTCGAAGATCACCGGCAGCACCTTGTCGCGGTCTGAGACCTCGAGGTTCCACATCAGCAGGTCCATCGCCTTGCTCATGCCGGCCTGCTCCATCAGCTCTTTGTAGTAGGGCGGGTTCCAGGGCTGGACGATCATCGGCCGCAGCTCATAACCCTCGATCAGGATCCCGCTCTCGTCGTTCATGGCGAAGCAGGCGGGTCCGACCATGCGCTCCTTGCCGCGCTCTGAGAGCCACGCGGCGGCGGCGGCGAGCAGCGCGTCGAGCACCTCTTGGTCCTGCTCGAACTCGAGGAAGCCGAACCAACCCCAGTTCTTCTGCTGGTAGTCGTTGAAGGCGTGGTTGACCTGCGCCGTGATGCGGCCCACGACCTGTCCGCCGCGCAGCGCGAGGAAGTACTCGGCTTCGCCGTGCGTGAAGAAGGCGTTCATGCGCCGGTTCAGGAACAGCCGCCGCTCCAGCTTCAGCGGAGGCACCCACTGGGGCTGGTTAGCATGCAGCCGGAAGGGCAGGTCGATGAACCGCTTGAGGTCTCCGCTGCCCGAGACCTTTCTCACCTCAACGCTCACTGGGGAGGCACCCTATATGCCCACATCGATCGACGTATTCGCGAAGGTCCGCGGCCACGAGCGCGAGGAGCTGCTGCAGGCGGCCCGCACGGCTGACGTGCTGCCCTACTTCCACGTGCTGACCTCGCCGGCGATGCCGGTCGTCGAGATGGAGGGCGCGCAGCGCATCATGCTCGGCTCGAACAACTACCTCGGGCTGACCGGCGACGAGCGTGTGCTGAAGGGCGCCGAGAACGCGCTGCACCGTTACGGCACCGGCCTGACCGGCTCGCGCCTGCTGAACGGCACGATCCCGTTGCATCTGGAACTCGAGCAGGAGATCGCCGAATGGATGGGCACCGAGGCGGCGCTCGTGTTCAGCACCGGACACCAGGCCAACGTCGGCACGCTCGGCACCCTGCTCGGCGTCAGCGACACGGTGATCGTCGACGCGGCCGACCACGCCTCGATCCTCGACGGCTGCCTGCTCTCGCGCGCCAAGCTACGTCCCTTCCGCCACAACCGGCTCGACAAACTCGAGAAGATGCTCGACCGTGCTCAGAACGACGGCGGCGGCGTGCTGGTGGTCGTCGACGGCGTCTTCTCGATGGAGGGCGACATCGCGCCGCTGCACGAGATCTGCGGCCTGTGCGAGCGCTACGGCGCCCGTCTGATGGTCGACGAGGCGCATGGCGCCGGCGTGCTGGGCACGCGCGGCGCTGGCGCCAGCGAACTGCTCGGCGTCGCCGATCGCGTCGATCTGCGCGTCGGCACGTTCTCGAAGTCGCTCGCGTCCTGCGGCGGCTTCGTGGCCGGTTCCGAGGAGGTGATCGACTACCTGCGCATCGCTTCGCGCGCGTTCCTGTTCACCGCCTCGGCCGTGCCCGCTGCGGTCGGAGCCGCGCTCGCCGCCCTGCGCGTGCTGCGCTCCGAGGACGGGCGCGCGCTGCTGGAGAGCGTGCTGGCGAATGCCGAGCGGTTGCGCGACGGGCTCGAAGGGCTCGGTTTCGCGGCCGTGGCGCCGCAGTCGCTCTCGCCCGACGCGGCGGTGCAGGAGGGCGCCCCGGGCCTACGCGGAGAGCCTGGCGGGCCCTACACGATCGTGACACCGGTGGTCTCGGTGCTGGTCGGGGACGACTGGCAGGCCGCGCTCCTGTGGCGCGCGCTCTACGACGCCGGCGTGTTCGTCAACACCGCCCTGCACCCCGCCGTGCCACCCGGGGGCGCGATGCTACGCACGAGCGTGATGGCGACCCACGACGAGGCCACGATCGACCGTTCGCTGGAGATCTTCGCCCGCGTCAAGCGCGAGTTCGAGGCCGAGCACGGACCGCTGCCGGCACCCGGATCGCACTGATCCGCCGATCCCCGGCACGGGCGTCCAAAACCGCCTGTGCGACTTGTCCAAATCTTCACAAGTCCTTACGGGAAACAAAAAGGTCGCTTCTAGCGGGCGAACCGCGCGGACGCTGGTTGACCGATCCCGTTTGCCTGACTAGCTTCCAGATGCGCTCTGCATGACCGTCTGGGGCTCGCCCCCACACATAGCCAACTGGGAGGGACATGTGTGCCAGGACAAGCCGCGCCTGGACGCGGACGGCTCCCACACGGCCAGGTAGACGCCACAAACGTCAAAAACTAGTAAGCAGGTCGCCCCAAGCCCCGGGGCGACGGGGAGATGCCCATCAAATGAACGCGACAGCGACGCTTGCCCCTGCCCGCCCAGCCCCAGCCTCCGCCCCCGCCGGTCCGCAGTACATGCGCGCGCTCGAGCGCGCCAACAAGGTCCGGCTCGCACGCGCCGATCTCAAGCGCCGCGTCGCGGTCGGCGATATCGAGGTCGCGGACGTGATCCTCGAGTGCCCGTGGGAGGCACAGAGCATGGCCGTCGCGGACCTGTTGATGAGTCAGCGCCGCTGGGGCCAGACACGCTGCCGCAAGTTCCTCTCGCAGATCCCGATGTCAGAGAAGAAGACCGTCGGCTCTATGACCGAGCGCCAGCGGCGGACGCTGTCGGCGATGTTGCAAGCCTCGGTTCCAACCCGGGGTCGCGCTTTCGCGCGACCCCAGCTCTAACGGACAGCCGGAGGACAGCGTCAGCTGCCACCAGCCGGCGAGCATCCCGATCAGGCCGAGGCGGGGTCGGACTTCCCAGACCCCGCAGCCGCCTTCGCCGAGATCGCTGACGGGCAGGCGCACGTACTTGTAGCGGCCCGGTTCGAGGCGCATCCGCTGGAGCAGCTCGCGCGCCTCGCGCTCGTGCTCGTTGCGCCGCCGCGTGAGCGCACGCAGTTCCTGAACCTGTGCGGCGAGCCGGTCGCGCGAGCTCTCCAACTCGGCGAGGCCAGGCAGCGAGGGCCCGTTCGGGTGAGTCCGAGGCTGTCCGCTGCTCGGCGCGGCGACGAAGGGAAAGCGCTCGGCGAGGATCTCCGAGAGCTCGGCCTCCTGGCGGTCGATCTGG
>DASXER010000027.1:0-18119 GCA_036490015.1 Solirubrobacteraceae bacterium
GTGCGCGGGCCGCGGCGCGGGGCCGAACCCCCCGCTTCACTTACGCGTCATCGGGGGTGAGCGAACCCCTTGCGTTGCTGACTACACGACTCTTCTTAGGCGCGATCCCCGTGGTCTGGCAACACGGCCCTGCGGGGACGCAACCCCCCCGCGTCGATTACGACACCACCCCTGGGGCGCGGCGACCTCCTGCTTCGCTGGCAACACGACCTTGCGGTAGGTACGTATTAACCGCGTAGGCGGCCCTTATCTCTCCTGTAGCATCCTGCCTGCGAATGCGCCTTCGTTCCGCCCTTGCCTCTGTGCTCGTCCTGGTCTGTCTGGGTCTTCTGCCGACTTCCGTCGAGGCCAAGTCCAAGCTCCGTATTCGTCCTGGTGGCTATGCGCAGAAGGCCAGTGAAGTCACCGGCCATGCTGGTCCCAACTTCGAATACTCGAACGGCGCGGTCAACCTCCAAGTCGCCCGCAACGCCAAAACGATCACGTTCGCCGGCGTGGCCTGCAACATCGGCCCCGAATCGAAGGAAGGCCTTGAGGGCTACGACGAGATCGACATTCGCGTCCCGAAGCACATACCGATCAGATCCTCGGGGTTCTTCAGTTGGTCCGGTCAGGTCACGCTGACGCCGGAAGACACTCAGTCCGAAGAGACGCTGACCACCACGTTCACGATCAAAGGGCGCTTCCAGAACGGCAAGATCGCCGTCACCGGCACCGACTCGTCGCCGCTCTGCGAGCCCTCGACGGTCACGCACTTTCGCCTGATCTACGACCGCTCCGCCTGACGGCCTTGCGCGACGGGCGCGGGTCACCTACGTCGCTCGGACGGCCGAGCGCGTTCGCTCTCCCGGAGTGCCTTCTGGCGGTGTCTCGCGCGCCGCGCGCGAGCGCCTAGCTCGGCCCTCTTGTCGGCCGGTTGCTTGCAGGTCTCTTTACAGAACGGCCCTCAGCCGCTAATCTCAGTGTTCTGATGCAGAAAGTGGCCGACAAGATCGATGGAGAAACTTGAGATGACTCCTGAGGAGATGCTGATGGATCCCTTCCAGCTCGCTCCCGAGGAGCCCGAGGTGCGCATCGCGTCGGCGCCCGACCCGCAGCCGCTGACGGTGCCGCCGGTACGCACGATCGTGCTCGACCGCGCGCCCGTCCCCGTGCGCCCGACCCATGAGCGCGACGCGGTCCGGCTCGCAACCAGCTCCGCCGGTCCCGAGCGACTGCGCCTGGAAGAGGTGAGCATCGACTACGGCCCCAAGCAGGCGGTCAAGTCCGTCTCACTCTCGGTTCACCAGGGCGAGGTGCTGGCCCTGATCGGTCCTTCCGGCTGCGGCAAGACGACGCTGCTGCGCACGCTCAACCGCCTCACCGAGTTGACCCCCAGCGCGAGCCGCACGGGGCGCATCATGCTCGACGGGCAGGACATCCACGACCTCGCCGACACGACGCTGCGCTCGCGCGTGGCGATGGTCTTCCAGCAGCCCAACCCATTCCCGATGTCGATCTTCGACAACGTCGCCTTCGCGCTGCGCGAACAGTCGCGCAAGCGCCCTCGCCGTCGCGAGCTGGAACCGCTGGTGACCGACGCGCTGCGCCGCGCCGGCCTCTACGACGAGGTCCGCGACGAACTCGACAAGCCGGCCCTGCGCCTGTCTGGCGGACAGCAGCAGCGGCTGTGCATCGCGCGCGCAATCGCGCCACGGCCAGAGGTTCTGTTGATGGACGAGCCGTGCAGCGCGCTCGACCCGATCTCGACCAAAACGATTGAGCAGCTGATCGGCGAACTGCGCCAGGAGCTGGCCGTGGTCGTCGTCACCCACAACCTCGCCCAGGCGCATCGCATCGCCGACAAAGTCGCCTTCATGTACCTCGGCGACCTCGTCGAGTACGGCACCACCGCCGAGGTGTTCGACGAACCGCGTGCCACGCGCACGCGCGACTACGTCAGCGGGGCGTTCGGGTGAGCACCTCCGAGCGGCACTTCACCCCGGCCGCGTCGGGGCGGGTGCGGCGCGTGCTGGTCGTCGCCGGCTGCGGCGTCCTGACCGTGACCGCGACCGCCTGCGAGAGCACCGAGCAGGAAAGCGCCAAGCTCGGCCGCGAGTCGAGCGCCGCGAACGCTGGGAAGACGGTGAAGTTCGGGGCCGTCGACCGCAGCGTCGAGGTCTCTGACGTGACGCTGCTGGCCGGCACCGGCACGGGAGCGGTCGCGGCACGCCTGAGGAGCACCTCGTCGAGCGCCGCCGTGGGTTTGCCGCTCGACCTCGAAATCACAGATGCCGGGGGCAAACTGCTCTACACCAACCAGACGGCTGGGCTGGAAGTAGCGTTGCAACAGCTCTCGCTGCTGCCCGCGCACGGCAGCGTCTGGTGGGTCGACGACCAGGTCCCGGCGTTGCCGAAGAGCTCGCACGTCGAGCTGCGCGTCGGCAAGCCCAAGCCCGGCGCGAAGGGCGCCTCGCGAGCGCTGAGCACCGCGGGCGTGAAGCGCGCCGTGCAGTCGGGCGTGGGCGTCGTCGAGGGCAGGGTGAAGGGCAACTCGTCAAACGGGGCGGACGTGTTCGTCGTCGCGCTGAAAGCGGGTCGTCCGATCGCCGCCGGGCGCGCGACCGTCGCCAAGCTACGAGGCAGCGAAACCTTCGAGGCCTTCCTCGCCGGCAAGGCCGGCTCTGCCGCGATCCACGTCGATGCGCTGCCGAGCGTCCAGTAAGCGAGCCGTGAGCAACGTGAGCCTCATGCCCGTGCCTCCCGAGCAGTCCTCGGCTACCTGCGGCAATTGCGGTGCGCCGCTGGTCGCCGACCAGCGCTACTGCCTCTCCTGTGGACAGCCCATCTCGCCCGTGCGCCTCGCGTTTCTCGACGTGCTCTCAGGCGACGCCAAGAGCGAACCTCAGCAGCAGGCCTGGGGGCCGCCGCCGATCGAGATCGGCCCGGGCGGCTACGTGCTCGGACCCGGCGGTCCCGAGGGCTGGCTGCGCCGCTACTCCGGCGTGCTCGGCCTGCTGTCGGTGCTGGCGCTGTGCCTGCTCGCGGGGCTGCTGATCGGCCACTGGGCCTCGCAAGGTGGCACGACGCCCGCGCCGCAGGTGATCAAAGTCGAAGGGCTCGGCGGCCTCGGTTCCGGTGGCACGTCCGCCGGTGGGGCGGGTACGAGCACGGGCTCCGAAGAAGCCACGACGACCGAAGAAAAGAGCAAACCGGCGACCAAATCGGAAAAGAGGGAAGCCGAAGAAGGCGAACACGAAACCGCGGCCGAAAAAGCCCCGCCGCCGCCGTCGAAAAAACTCGAACCGAAAAAGCTCGACAAACTCGGCAAATCGACCGGCAAAAAGCACCAGGAAGAACTCAACGAACTCGGCGACACGCCGATCGAAACCTAGGTCTCCAGATGAGCTCACCCCTAAGCCCCGGCGCGACCCATCCGACGGCTGGGCGCATCGTGCCGCTCGGCGGCGTCTCCGGCGGTCCCGCTAGCTCGATGGCCGAGCTACGCCGCCGCCGACGCGAGCTCGCCGAGCGGGCCGCCGAGCTGACCTGGGACCTCGGCGGGCTGGCGTATGAGATGGCGATCCGCGATCACTACCGCCTCGACGTGCTCGCTCGCAAAGCATCCGAGTTGCAGGCCGCCGACGCCGAGCTGGCCGAGGTGCAGCGACTGCTGTCGGGCGCGGAGGCGGGCATCCACGGACAGTGCCGCTCCTGCGGCGCGGTCCACAGCCGCGGCGCGGCCTTCTGTTGGCAGTGCGGGCATCCGTTGCTCGAGGAGGCCCGCCCCGAGGTCGTGCAACAGGGCGCCCAGTCGTAGACCATCCGCATCCCGGACACGGCGCCCCGCCGTGGGACCAATCATCTAGCTGTTTCGTCCAGCGCCAACGCGGATCAGTGGAGGCTGCGCCTAAGGTGAGGCGGGTGCGGCGCTTGACATTTGTATTCCTGCTCGTGGCGCTGGGATGTGCGTCTGTGGTCGTGTCGGGCAACGGCGCCTCACGGCGCCACGCCCACCGGCTGACGAGCGGCCCGGAAGAATTTGGCTGCCCGATCTTCCCCGCGAACAACCCGCTGAACGAAGAAATCGCGAACGCGCCGGTCAGCCCCGACTCGCAGGCGTACGTGGAAAGCATCGGGCTGAGCGTCCACCTGCACCCCGACTTCGGCACCAACCCTTCCTACGGGATCCCCTACACCGTCGTGGGCGAACACCAGGCCGAGGTGCCGGTCAAGCTGACCACCTACCGCTCGGAATCAGACCCCGGCCCCTATCCAATCCCGCCCGGCGCTCCGATCGAGGGCGGCGGCAAGAAGGGCAAGGGCGACAAGCACGTGCTCGTTGTGCAGGAAGGCACCTGCAAGGACTTCGAGCTCTACGAAGCCAAGCGCAAGGGCAGTGGCTGGACCGGCGTCGCGGGCGCGGTCTTCAACCTGCGCAGCAATGCCTTGCGTCCTCAAGGCTGGACCTCGGCCGACGCGGCGGGCCTGCCGATCTTCCCGCTGCTGGCTCGCTACCCGGAGGTCCACTCCGGCCAGATCGACCACGCGCTGAGGGTCACGGTGCCCGCGACACAGCGCGGCTACATCCATCCCGCCACCCACTTCGCGTCCTCCAGCAGCGACCCCGACCTGCCGCCGATGGGCCTGCGGCTACGCCTGAAGGCCAGCTACAGCTTGGCGGGCTTCCACGGCGAGTCGCTCGTGATCCTCGAAGCGCTCAAGCGCTATGGGCTGATCGTGGCCGACAACGGCTCGCCGTGGTACATCACGGGCGCCCCGAACCCCGGCTGGAACGACGAAGACCTCGAACAGATCAAGCAGGTGCCCGGCTCGGCCTTCGAAGCGGTCGGCAGCGGGCCGATCTTGCACGGCTGACCACGGCCCCGAAGGCGGGGTGGACACCGAGCCCTTCGGCGGTGGCGCTAAGCCTGCTGCGTAGGCTCGGTCGAAATGACCGGAGCCTGCTGCGTCGTCTGGCTCTGAGGCTGCTGCTGAGTCGCCTGGGTGATCGACGGCTTGCTCGCCTCGCCGCTGATCGAGTCCTTGAACTCACGCATACCGGAGCCGAGCGAGCGGCCGATCTCGGGCAGCCGCTTCGCGCCGAAGACCAGCAACAGGATCACCACCAGGAAGGCGATGTGAAGTGGGTTGTCTAGTCCCATCGTCTCTAGTCTAGGCGATCGCGGGGAGCGTGCGCGGCCTTTTGGCTGGGCGCACGAATAGGTGTCGCTTCGCCGGCGGGTGCCGTGGCGCGAGAGGAGAGCGCGCGGCGTGTGAGCTGGGCGGCGACGAGCAGCGTCAGGGCGGCGAACGCGTCGCGCAGCACGGTACCCGTGAGCGCGTTGGCGAGCACCACGCCGCCCGCCGCGCCGGCAACCGAGCACAGCCCCAGGAGCAGCGCGTCGGAGCGGTGCACGTTGCCGTAGCGGTCTTGGCGGTATGTGCCCACGATCGCCACCGGCACGATCGCGAGCAGCGACGTCGCCTCGGCGTGGTGTTGGTCGAGGCCGAGGAACAGCACGAGGCCCGGCACGAACAGCACACCGCCGCCGACGCCGAGCAGGCCGGCGATCACGCCACCCGCCAGCCCGATCGCGATCGCGCCGCCGTTCACCTGAGTACCAGCTCCACCGCGCTCGCGACGAGCACGAGCGCGAACAGCAGCGCGATCGCCTCGCCGCGCAGGCGTTGCTGTAGCTGCGTCCCGAGCAGCACGCCGAGCACCGCCGGCACGCCGATCTCGATCGCGTCGAGCACGTGCACGTTGCCGTACAAGCCCTGCGTGGCGGCCGCGAAGGCGGCGATGAAGACGATCGCCGCCAGCGAGGTGGCGGTCGCGCCCTGCTCGGAGTAACCGAGCCAGAGCACGAGCAGGGGCACGATCACGCTACCTCCGCCGACGCCGAACAGGCCGCTGAAGACGCCCGCCATCGTGCCGATCGCGGCGAGCTTCGCGAGCCGCCCGAGAGAAGGCTCAGTGGCGTCGTGCACGAGCGTACGGACGAGCCACCATGCGCGGCATACTAGAACTCGTGTCGCCCGCCGCAACGTTGCTCGAGGCGCTCGAGCCGCTTCGATCCGTGCCCGAGCGCTCAGCCGTGCTGTTGGACATCGACGGCACGCTCGCCCCGATCGTGCGGCACGCGACCGACGCCCATGTGCCGGAGGCCACGCGCACGCTCTTGATCGAGGTCTCGCGTCGCTACGGCCTGGTCGGCTGCGTCAGCGGACGCCGCGCCGCCACAGCCAGGCAGATCGTCGCCATCGGCACGATCGTCTACGTCGGCAACCACGGCGGCGAACTGTTGCGCCCGGGGTCCACTGGCGTCGAAGTCGATCCGGAGCTGGAAGGCTGGACCGTACGCGTACGCGCCTTTGCCGAGCGCGCCTACACGCGCGACATGCAGCGGCTGCGCGTGCGCAGCGAGGACAAGGACGCGATCGCGGCCTTCCACTGGCGCGGGGCGCCAGACGAGCCGGCGGCGCAGGCCGCCGTCGAGCGGATCGCTACGGCCGCGGAGGGGGAGGGCTTCAACGTCCACTGGGGGCGCAAGGTGCTGGAGGTGCGCCCGCCGGTGGCGCTCGACAAGGGGCTCGGCGTGCGCACGCTGCTGCGCTTGGGCGAGTGCGACGCGGCGCTGTACGTAGGCGACGACTCGACCGATCTCGATGCCTTCCGCGCGCTACGCGAGCTGCGCCAGGAGGGTCAGCTACGCACGGGCGTGTGCGTGGCGGTGGACTCCGACGAAGCGCCGCCCGAGCTGAGCAGCGAGGCCGACCTGACGGTGGATGGCCCCGCCGGTGTGCGGGAGCTGCTCGAGGCGCTGCTCTAGCGTGCGCTTCGTCGACTTCCTGCGCAGCGTCGTGCTCCTGAGCGCCGGGGCGGCGACTGCCTTGGGTGCCGTAACCGTGCTGGCCGCGGCTGCGGACGCCGATCACCTGCTCGTGCCCGTGTCCGCCGGCTGGTGGGTGATCGCCGCGGTGATCGGTCTGCGCATGGGACGCAAGGCGGAGACCAACCCGCCGATCGCGCGCCTGCTCGCGAGCGCGCGATCGAGCACCTCGCTTCCCGAGCTGCATCCGAGCGCGATCCTGCTCAACCGCCTGTGGCCGCTGCTCGTGTTCACGCTGGTAGCCGGCGGGCTGGCCTTCCTGGCGCCGCAGATCCCGGGCATCGGCTGCGGCTTCGCGATCATCTGGGCGCTCGCCTGGCGCCGCCAGGACTCGGCCGTGGCGGCGATCGAGGAGCGCGACGGGGCGAGCTTCTACGTGCGGCGCACTTCGCCGCTGCGCCCGATGGAGCTGATGCGCACCCCGGGCTTCAAAGCTTCCCGCGTGGAGCAGCTGAACGGCGCCGTCACCTGAGATGCCCCGCTCGGGGGGGCCAGACGTCACGATCGTCTCGCTCGGCTCGACCGCTGGTCTGCGCCTGGCCGACGAGGCCCTGGCGGCGTCGCTGCGCCGAGCCGGTGCGAGTGTGGTGATCGTCGCCGTGGAGCGACCGTCGCAGGTGCGGACGCTGATGCTGACCGACCTCGTGTGGGCGCGTGCGGCCCGGCGCGCGAGCGTCCGCGCGAAGCCCGCCGGCGCGACCGTCTACTCCAGCGTCACCGCGGCGCTCTTGTGGCCGGTACGGGGCGCGATTCGCTTCGACGCGCCGTCCGCCGGCAATCGCCCCGGTCGTCACGGCCTCTGGCAGCGTCCACTGGAGCGACTGAGGCTGCGTCAAGCGCCGCTGCTGCTGCCGTGGAGCGAGGGCGGGCTACGGGAGGCTCCGGGCGGCGCCGCGGCGCAGGCGGCGGGGCGGACGCTGGTACTGCCTGTGCCGGTCGAACCGTCGGGGCCGCTCGACGGTTCGCGCGACGTGGCCGCGCTGACGTATGCGGCCAATCCGCGCAAGAAGGGCCTCGACCGCGTGCTCGCGGCCTGGCGAGAGGTGCGCGACGTCTTGCCCGACGGAGCTGAGCTGCACGTCGCCGGTGCCTCCGTCGAGTCGCTCGCGCAGGCAGGCTTCGGCGATCTGGAGCGCGAGCCCGGCATCCGCGTCGTGGGTGCGCTCGCCGTGGCCGAGTACCGGGCGTTGCTGCGACGCGCGCGCGTGTTCGTCTGCGCGCCACGGCGCGAGGACTACGGCATCGCCCAGCTGGAGGCGCTTGCCGACGGCTGCCAGCTCGTTACGAACGAGGCGCCCGGGCCGTACGCGGCGCTGCCGCTGGCGCGGCGCCTGGACCAGCGCCTCGTCGGCGACGACCTGGTCGGTGCGCTGCGCGCGGCGCTGCTCGAACCGCTGCCCGGCTACGCCGAGGAGGCGCGCGGCGCGATCGAGCCGTTCCGCGCCGATACCGTCGATCGGCTCGTGGCCCAGGAGCTACTTCCGCGTCTGCTTGCGCGCGATCAGCGCCGCTAGCTCCGCGAACGGGAGCGTGTTGGCTACCTGCGCCGGCCCGAGCCAGGCGCGGCGCGCCGTGGCGATGCCCCAGCGCATGTTGCGCAGCGTGCGGGTGCGGTGGGCGTCGGAGTCGATCACGATCCGCACACCGGCCGCGGCGGCGGCGCGGGCGTGGACATCCGACAGGTCGCGGCGATCGGGGTTGGCGTTGACCTCCAGCATCGTGTCGCTCGCGGCGGCGGCGGCGAACAACGCCTCCAGGTCGACCGCGTAAGGGTTGCGGCTCTCGATCTTGCGGCCGGTGGGGTGTCCGATCGCGTTCACGAGCGGATGCTCGACGGCGGCGATCATGCGCTCGGTCATCGCCTGTTCGTCCATCGCGAAGGCGGTGTGGACGCTGGCGATCACCCAGTCGAGCTGGGCGAGCAGCTCGTTCTCGTAGTCCAGCGATCCGTCGGGCAGGATGTTGACCTCGCTGCCTGCGAGCAGGTGGATGCCCTCGATGCTCGCGTCGGCTTCCTTGACCAGCTCGATCTGGCGGCGTAGCTGCTCGGGCGAGACGTCGTTGCCGAAGCCGTGGCTGGCGGAGTGGTCGGTGATCGCCAGGTACTCGTAGCCGAGCTCGCGCGCCGCCAGCGCCATCTCCTCGATCGTGTTGTGGCCGTCGGAGGCGATCGTGTGCGAATGGAGATCGCCGCGGATGTGCTCCAGCTCGATCAGCTCGGGCAGCCCGGAGCCGCCGTCCGCCGCCGCGTCCAGCTCGCCGCGGTCCTCGCGCAGCTCGGGCTCGACGTAGGCCAGCCCGAGACGGGCGTAGACGTCGCGCTCGTCGGCGAAGGTCTCGCTGCGGCCGGTGGCGTCGTCTAGGACGCCGTACTCAGAGATGTGCAGGCCGCGGCGGACCATGCGTTCGCGCAGGGTCGAGTTGTGGCGGCCGGAGCCGGTGAAGTGCTGCAGCAGGTTGCCGAACTGGGCGGGCGCCGCGATGCGCAGGTCGACGCCGATGCCGGCGTGCGTGCGTGCCCGCGCGCCGGCCTTGCCGGCGTTGGACAGCGACTCGACCTCGTCGAGCTTGCCGAGCGCCCTGGCGAGCGTCGTCGGCTGTTTGGTCGTCGCGACGATGTCGAGGTCCTTGACGCTGTCGGCCTGGCGGCGCATCGAGCCCGCCAGCTCGACGGTCGTGCCCTCTCCAGCACGGTTCAAGAGGCCGGTCCTGATCGCTTCGGCCAGCTCGATCGCGCGCGGCAGCAGCACCCGGCCACGGGTCTCACCGCCTTCGGCGGACAGCTGCTCGAGCCCCGCCAACACGCTCTGCTCGAACTTGGCTCCCAGTCCTTTGACGTCGCGCAAGCGCTGGGCAAGGGCCGCCTCGCGTAGCGCCGCGGGCGAGTCGATGCCGAGCTCGGAGTGCAGCAACCGCACCCGCTTCGGGCCCACTCCGGGAATGCGCGTGATTTCGAGCAGGCCGGCTGGGAACTTCGCCCGCAACCGCTCCGCGGCCGGGATCGCGCCCGTCTCCAACAGCGCGACGATCTTCTCCTCCAGCGTCTTGCCGATCCCGGGCAGCTCCGTGGCGCGTCCGGCGTGGGCCAAGCCGGCGACGGAGACGGAAGACTCGCGGATCGCCTTGGCTGCCGTGCGGTAGGCGAGCACACGGTGGACGATCGCGCCGTCCAGCTCGTAGAGGTCGCCCAGCTCCTGCATGGCGTCGGCCAGGACGGCGTTGGAGAGCTGCTTCTCGGGCGCGGGCATCGGCGGCACGCTCTAGGGTACGGCGTTCGATGCCTGGCGCGCCCTGGCTGATACTTCCGACTTACAACGAGTCCGCCAACATCGAGGCGATCGTGGCCGCGGCCGGTGAGGTGCTGAGCGGCGCGGCGCCCGATGGCTTTCGCGTGCTGATCGTCGATGACGGCTCGCCCGACGGGACGGGCCACATCGCCGACCGCATGGCCGCAGAGCGCGAATGGCTCGAGGTGCTGCACCGCAGTGAGAAGGCGGGCATCGGACCGGCCTACCTAGCGGGCTTCGGCCACGCGCTAGAGCGCGGCGCCGGCTACGTGATGGAGATGGACTCGGACTTCTCGCACGACCCGGCCGACCTCGCGCGACTGTTGAACGCCGTCCAAGCCGGGGCCGACCTATCCCTCGGCTCGCGCTACGTGCCCGGCGGAGGCGTGACCGACTGGGGCTGGGCGCGACGCTTGATCAGCGCCGGTGGCTCGATGTACGCACGCTTCGTCCTGCGCTTGAAGGTGCGCGACCTGACGGGCGGCTTCAAGTGCTTCCGCCGCGAGGTGCTGGAGGCGATCGACTTCGACGGTGTTCGCTCGCAGGGCTACGCCTTCCAGGTCGAGCTGACCTATCGCGCGGTGCAGGCCGGGTTCGACGTGGTCGAGGTGCCGATCGTGTTCCGCGACCGCGAGAAGGGCCAGAGCAAGATGTCCTGGCGCATCGCGGCCGAGGCGATGTGGCTCGTGCCGGCAATGCGTCTTCGCTAGCCCTCGTACGCTTCAGCCGGCGACGCGCGTGGCCGATACCTCGAAGGGATGGACGCTTCCGCCTACGCATTCGTGCACGGGGTCAAGCGCACGCGCTCGACGCTCAGCGCGTGGCAGTCCGAGCCGCGCGTCGTCGCGCGATGGGCCGCCGGCTCGGCCGTCGCCGCCGCCGGCCTGCTGGGCGCGGTGTGGGCGGTCGCCTCCCTGGATCAGGGCTACAACCAGATCCTGGAACTGCACCCTCCGTTCGCGGTGGGAGACGGAACGGACGTGCTGAACGTGCTGCGCAGCAACCTGCTCGTGCTGGCGCTGCACGCGATGGCCTGCGTGGCGGGCTTCATCGCCGGTAGCTCGCTGCCGATGCAGGCCGAGCACCACAGCGGCGTCTCGCGCTGGGTCCACGAACACGGCGGGCGCATCGCGATCGCCTTCGTGTGCGCGGCGACGACCTTCTCGCTGACCGCCCAGGCCTACGTGATCGGCCACGCCCTGGCGGGGGTCTCGGCCTTCCTCGGCGTGTCGCCCGGGATCCTGCTGCTCGGCGTGCTGCCTCACGCGATCCCCGAGCTGATCGCGCTGTTCCTGCCGCTGGCGGCGTGGATCATCGCCAGCCGTCGCGGCGAGTGGGAGCAGCTACTCGCGGCCACCGTCGTCACCGTCGCGATCTCCGTGCCCGTGCTCGTCGTCGCGGCGCTGATCGAGGTCTACGTCTCGCCCCACCTGTTCACGGCTCTCACCGGCATCCACCCGCCGATCGTGCGCTCCGCCGCCGGCTTCACGATCGTCGTGCGCTGAGGCGATCCGCCGCGAGGAACGAGTTGCCGAGGGCTGAGCGAGAGACCGGCCGCGGTCGTCGGCGGCAGGCTCTCTCCGACGGCCATTAGACTGTCGGCGGTATGAGTCGTGTCTCCAGTGTTGCGTTCCTGGCAGCGCTTTCGCTCGCCATACCCGTCGCTGCGTCGGCCGCCGCTCCGCACGTCGGCACGTACAAGGCCACGACCAAGCAATGCGGCACGAGCGTCGCGCCTCACCCCTGCTCGACGTTCCGCTTCAAGCTCGCGAAGACCCGCTGCGCGAGCCCGACCGGGCACATCGTCAAACGGGGCTACTGCGTGACGTTCCTCGATGAGTCGCCGTTTACCGTGACATCGCTCGACGTGACCTGTCCGGATGGGACCACGTTTGCCTCCCAGCTCATCGGTCCGCTCACGAAGGTGCTGCTCTCGCCGAGCGCGACGCTGCACTTCTCGGCCCACTCCAGCGTCGAAGAAGAAGGCAAGGAAATCGTTGAGGGACGCGAAGCGCTGACGCTCATCATGAAGGGCACGCACGCCAGCGGCACGCTCTCGATCGACAGCCAGCAGCACATCGGCGCCGAACCACCCGAATGCAAGAGCGGGGCCGTGGCCTTCACAGCCAAACTCGTCTGAGCCCGCGGGGAAACGTTCCTTCATTTTGTATAGTGAGGGGTAAGCAACCAAGGAGATTCCCGATGGCAGGCCCTCTCAGTCAGGTAACAGACAACAACTTCGACGCCGAGGTGATCGAGGCCGACGGTCCCGTGCTGGTGGACTTCTGGGCTCCCTGGTGCGGCCCATGCCGCGTCGTCGGCCCTGTGCTGGAGGAGATCGCCTCCGAGCGTGAGGACCTGCGCATCGTCAAGCTCGACATCGACGAGAACCCGCAGACAGCCGCTCGTTTCCAGGTGCTCTCGATCCCGACGATGATCCTCTTCAAAGGCGGACAGCCGGTCAAGACCGTGATTGGCGCCTACCCGAAGCGGAAGATCGAGCAGGAGCTGGAGCCGGCGCTCAGCGCCGCCTAGCTCGCTTCGGCGGCGCGGCGCAGGTCGATGGTGAGGGCCATGCCCTCGATGCTGGCGGACTCGCGGTAGGCGTCGCCGTCGAGCCCGTCGGCCTCGCCGACGAGCAGGCTGACGGCGAGCGTCTCCTGCGTCAGGTAGTCGCGACCGGCCTCGGCGGCGCGCAGCAGTGCGTCCTCGCCGCCGAGCACCAGCTCGATGCGATCCTCGATCGCGAGGCCGGCGGACTTGCGCGCGTTCTGCACGCAGTGCACGATCTCGCGCCCGTAGCCCTCCTCGCGCAGGCTGTCGTCGATCGCGAGGTCGAGCGCGACCGCGTGCGCGCCCTCGCGCTCGACGCTATAGCCGTCGGGTGGGCGCATCGTGAGGAGCAGGTCCTCGGCCGACAGCGTGTGCTCGCGGCCGCCCACGGAGATGCCGACCGCGCCGCCGTCGCGCAAGGTCCGGGCGACGTGGTCGGCGTCGAGCGCTGAGATGGCGCTCGCGGCGAGCGGCATCTCGCTGCCGAACGTCGGCCCGAGCGAGCGGTAGTTGGCCTTGATCTCATAGCTGCCCAGCTCGTCGGCGGCCTCGACGAAGCGGATCGCGCGCACGTTTAGCTCCTCGCGCACGACATCGGCCAGGCGCTCGATCGCTGCGCGCTCGCGCCCGCCGGCGACGATCACGGCCTCGCCGAGCGGCTGGCGGACCTTGATCTTCGCCTTGCCGCGCGCGCCGAGGCCGAGGCGCACGGTCTCGCGCGCGAGCGCCATCGCCTGCTCCAGGTCCGGGTCGCGCTCGCCGACCTCCTCCGAGCGCGGGAAGTCGCACAGGTGCACGCTCTCCAGCTCGCCGTCGAGGTTGTCGTACAGCTCGTCGGCGATGAACGGGCAAAACGGGGCCAGCAGCTTCGCGACCGTAACCAGACACGTGCGCAAAGTCTGGAAGGCCGCGACTTCGCCGTCCCAAAAGCGCCGTCGCGAGCGGCGCACGTACCAGTTCGACAGCTCGTCTAGTAGCTCGGCGATCGCGCGTCCGGCGCTCGTCGCGTCATACGCGTCGAGCCGCTCGGTCACCAACTCGGCCGTGGCCGCGGTGCGCGACAGCGCCCAGCGGTCGAGGTCGCTCAGCTCGCCGTCCGGCTCCCGCGTGCCCGCGAGCTGGTCGCCCGCCGCCTGGGCGTAGAGCACGTAGAAATAATAGGTCGACCACAGCTGCTTGAGGAACAGACGCACGCCCTCGCCGATCGTCTCCTTCGAGAAGCGGTAGCCGTCCCAGGGCTGCTTGGAGGTGAAGAAGTACCAGCGGAAGGCGTCGGCTCCGTAGCTTTCGAGCACCTGCCAGGGCTCGACGGCGTTGCCTTTGGACTTCGACATCTTCTGGCCTTCCTCGTCGAGGATCAGCCCCAGGCAGACGACGTTGCGGTACGGCGCCTCACGGCCGAGCAGCGTTGCGACGGCGAGCAGCGAGTAGAACCAGCCGCGCGTCTGGTCCTGTGCCTCACAGATGAAGTCGGCCGGGAAGCCGTCCTCGAAGCGCGCCTCGTGCTCGAATGGGAAATGGTCCTGGGCGAAGGGCATCGCGCCCGAGTCGAACCACACGTCGATCACCTCGGGCACGCGGCGCATGTCCTCCGCGCAGCCCTCGTCTGTGCAGGGGATCGAGACTTCGTCCACGTAGGGGCGATGGTGGTCAGCCAGCGGCGCCGGCTGGCCCGAGCGCTCGGCCAGCTCTCCGAACGAGCCGACGACGTGCAGGTGGCCGGCCGCACAGCGCCAGACCGGCAGCGGCGTGCCCCAGTAGCGCTCGCGCGAGAGCGCCCAGTCGACGTTGTTGCTGAGCCAGTCGCCGAAGCGCCCGTGCTTGACGTGCGGCGGATGCCAGGCGACGGTCTCGTTGGCCGCCATCAGCTGCTCGCGCAGGCGCGAGGTCGCGATGTACCAGGACGGTTTCGCGTAGTAGATCAGCGCGTTGCCCGAGCGCCAGCAGTGCGGATAGGAGTGCTCGTAGTCCTCGACCCGCAGCAGCAGGCCACGCGTCTGGAGGTCCTCGACGAGTTCTTCGGCGAGCACCGGGTCCTTGACGTCACGGCCCTCATACGAGCGGCCGGCGTGGTTGCGCACGCGCGCGTCGTAGGTGCCGTCGGGCTTGACGGGATTGAAGAGGCTGCCGGGCTCGTCGCCCTTGAAGATGCCGGCCGCGGCGGAGACGCGGTAGTCGTCGTCGCCGAAGGCCGGCGCGAGGTGGACGATGCCCGTGCCGTCCTCGGTCGTGACGAAGTCGTCGAGCAGGATCGGGTAGCCGCCGGCCTCGCCCATGTCGAAGATCGGCCCCTCATACGAGCGATACCTGTCCTGCAGTTCGCTGCCGGAGAAGCTCGACACGACCTCGGCGTCCTCGCCGAGCACCGCCGCGACGCGATCGGCCGCGAGCACGACCAGCTCGTCGCCGACGCGAGCCTCTGTGTAGCGGGCGGTGGGCGAAACGGCCACGGCGACGTTCCCCGGCAGCGTCCAGGGCGTCGTCGTCCACACGAGCAGCTTCGCCTCGCCGCCGAGCACGGGCAGCTTGAGGAACACGGTCTTGTCGACGACGTCCTTGTAGCCGAGCGCGACCTCGTGCGAGGACAGCGTCGTCTCGCAGCGGGGGCAGTAGGGGACGACCTTGTGGCCCTCGTAGAGCAGGCCGCGCTCGTGAATCTGAGCCAGCGCCCACCAGACCGACTCGATGTAGCTCTCGTCCAGCGTCCTGTACGCGTGCTCGAGGTCGAGCCAGAAGCCGATTCGCTCGGTCAGCCGGTCCCACTCCTCCAGGAAGGTGAAGACGGAGTCGCGGCAGCGGGCGTTGAACTCGGCGATCCCGTACTCCTCGATCTCGGACTTCGATTTGATGCCGAGCTGCTGTTCGACCGCGATCTCGACCGGCAGCCCGTGGCAGTCCCAGCCGCCCTTGCGCTCGACGCGGTAGCCGCGCATCGTCTGAAAGCGCGGGTAGATGTCCTTGAACACTCGCGAGAGAACATGGTGCGAGCCCGGCGGTCCGTTGGCGGTGGGCGGGCCCTCGTAGAAGACCCATCGCTGCGCGCTCTCGCGCGCGCGCAGCGAGGCGGCGAAGACGTCGCGCGCTCGCCAGCGCGCCAGCACCTCCAGCTCCAGCTCGGGCAGCTCCTTGCGCGGGTCGACGTCGCGCGCGGGCAGGAGGGGGTGTGGCCGCTGATCGCTCACGGCGGCCATTCTAGGTGGGCACCTGCCCGCTCTTACTTACGATGGAGTGCAATGCGGCTGCGCCTCTACCACCACAGCGACGGCGCGCGCGTCGCCTACCGCGAGCTGGGCACCGGCCCGCCGCTGGCGCTGCTGCACTCCAGCCTGCTCTCGCACAAGGAGTGGGAGCCCGCCGTCGAGGCGCTCGCGCATCGTTTCCGAGTCGTGTTGCCAGACCTGCCGTTGCACGGCGACTCCGAGTTCCGCCCGCGCCATCCGTACACGCTCGACTGGTTCGCCGACGTGCTCGGGGGCTTCAGCGCCGAGGTGCTCGGATCGCGTCCCTTCCTCGCCGGCCATGACGCCGGCGGCGAGATCCTGCTGCACGCGGTGGCGCGCGGCGTCGTCAACCCGGCGCGGCTCGTGCTGATGCCGAGCCGGCTTCATGCGCAGCCGCGCCATCCGAAGCTGCGCGTGGCCGCGCAGGTGGCGGTCGGCACCGTCGCCTCCATCCCCGGTTTGGACGGCCTCTCCTCCTACGCCGCCGCGGCCGTCTTCAAGCCCGAGCGCGGTATGCGCCTGACCGTTCGCGGCAATCCGGCGGCGAACGACCTGCTGCGCCACGCTTTCGCCGACGTGCCAGGCAACTCCAGCCTCGCGCGCTCATGGGCGAAGTGCGCTCGCGCCTGGCCGAAGGGAGCGCAGCGCCAGCTGCTCGACCTCTACCCGCGCCTGCGGATGCCGGTGTTGCTGCTGTGGGCCGACCAGGACCGCCTGCACCCGCTGGCCGCGGCCGAAGAGGCTTTGAAGCTCCTTCCCGACGGTCAGCTGAGGGTGCTGGAGAGCACCGGCTTCCTGCTCGCCTACGACGATCCGGTCGGACTTGCGCGCGAGCTGGTGGCCTTCTGCGGGTAGGGTTCAGAGCCCCGATCAGGAGAAGCGATGCCAAGCGAAAAGCAGTTGTGGGGCGGCGAGACCGCCAAGGCCGTGGAGAACTTCCCGATCTCCGGTGAGACGGTCCCGATCGACGTAGTGCGCTGGCTGGCGCGCGTCAAGGGCGCGGCGGCCGTCGTCAACGGTGAGCTCGGACTGCTCTCCAAGCGCAGCGCCGGCCGGATCGAGAAAGCCGCCCGCGAGATCGCCGACGGCAAGCACGACGCGCAGTTCCCGATCGACGTCTTTCAGACCGGCTCCGGCACCTCGACGAACACGAACGCCAACGAGGTGATCGCGACGCTCGCCGGCGACGGGGTCCACGCCAACGACCACGTCAACATGGGCCAGTCCTCCAACGACGTTTTCCCCTCCGCCGTTCACCTGGCCGCGCTCGACGTCGCCCAGAACGAGCTGCTGCCGGCGCTCAAACTGCTCGAGCGCTCGCTCGCGCGCAAGGCAAAAAACTTCCAGAACGTCGTCAAGTCGGGTCGCACGCACCTGATGGACGCGGTCCCCGTGACGCTTGGCCAGGAGTTCGGCGGCTACGCGGCGCAGGTCGCGCTCGGCCAGGAGCGGGTGCGCGATGCGCTCGTGCACGTCGGGCAGATCCCGCTCGGCGGCACCGCCACCGGCACCGGCTTGAACACGCACCCGAAGTTCGCCGAGCGCGTGCGCGCGAGCTTGCGCAAGGATTCGGGCCTGAAGCAGATCGCGGCCCCGCTCGATCGCTTCGAGGCGCAGGCTAGCCGCGACGCGCTCGTCGAGCTGTCCGGCGCGCTGAAGGTGATCGCCGTCTCGCTGACCAAGATCGCCGGCGACCTGGCGCTGATGGGCTCGGGCCCGCGCGCAGGCATCGGCGAGCTGTTCCTGCCCGAGCTGCAGAAGGGCTCTTCGATCATGCCGGGCAAGGTCAACCCAGTGATTCCCGAGGTCGTGCTGCAGGTCTCCGCGCAGGTGATCGGCAACGACGCCGCGATCACCGTCGGCGGGCTGCAGGGTCAGTTCGAGCTGAACGTGCGCATCCCGCTGATCGCGCGCAACCTGCTGCAGTCGCTGCACCTGCTCAGCTCGACGGCGCGCGTCTTCGCCGAGCGCTGCGTCGACGGCATCACGGCCAACAAAGCCGGGACGGACGCCTCGGCGGGCGCCACGCTGGCCGTCGCGACCGCGCTGAACGGCGCGATCGGCTACGACAAGGGGACCGTGATCGTCAAAAAGGCCACCGCCTCGGGCCGGCCGCTACGCGAGGTCGCGCTGGAGGAGGGGGTCGACGCCAAGCTCTACGACCAGACCATCGACTTGCGTAA
>DASXER010000141.1:0-28255 GCA_036490015.1 Solirubrobacteraceae bacterium
GCGCGTGCGAGAGGAGGAGGGTGTCGACGGCTCCGCGCGACGCCGCGAGCTGCCGGTGACGCCACGGCCTGCACCGGCGGGCCAATCGACCCTGCCGCCAACGCCGGCGAAGAGAGAGAAGAAGCCGAAGGGACCCTCCAAGAACCGGGTCACGGCGCAGCACAAGGCCGAGCGGGCGGTCGAGCAGGCCGAGGCCGCGCTCGCCGCGCTGGAACAGGAGTTGATCGATCCGGCCGCCTGGGCGACGCGTTACGAGGCCGCCAAGTCGGAGGCCCGCCACACCGCCGCCAAGCGCGCCGTGGACGCCGCCTATGCGCATCTTGAGACGCTGATCGACTGACGCCGCGAGCGCCGGTCGTTCGCGGCCTAGACTCATGGGCGTGGAACGCTTCAAGACGCTGCGCAACATCGCGATCATCGCGGCGATCGCCGTGGCCGTCTACTACGTCCCCGGTGGCGGTCGCGCGGCGAGCGCGGTCGAAGCCGCGCTGTGGGTGCTGTTCGGCCTCGCACTCGGCTTCATCGGCCTGCGTTACTACCGCGAACGGCGCGTCACGATCGCCGGGCTGGGCGACCGCGGACGCGGTCTGGCCTATGGCGTGCTGGCGCTCGTGCTGTTCTTGTTCGAGGCGCGCTGGTGGGTGAGCATAGGCGGCTTTCGCGAGCTGCTCTGGTTCCTGCTGGCGGGCGTCGGCGTGTGGGCCGTGATGGAGATCTACCGACAGGCGCGAAGCTACTGACGAGCGTGGTCGAAGGCGGCAGTCTCTCCGAGCAGCGAAAAGCGCTGCCGGACCAGCCGGGGGTCTACCTGTTCCGCGACGAGCGCGGCAGGGTGATCTACGTCGGCAAGGCCAAGTCGGTCAGGAAGCGCGTCGCCTCGCACTTCAACAAGACCCAACCCCAGGGCAGCCCGGGCCACGCCGACATGGTCGCCGCCACGACCCACATCGAATGCGTCGTCGTCGCGTCCGAGGCCGAGGCGCTGCTGGCCGAGCAGAGCTTCATCAAGCAGTACCGCCCGCGCTTCAACATCCGCCTGCGCGACGACAAGTCCTATCCGTTCATCGCGATCTCGCTCGACGAGGAGTACCCGCGCGTCTACTTCACGCGCGAGCGCCACCGCGCTGGCCGCGCCTACTTCGGCCCCTATTCGAACGCCAAACGGGTGCGCTCGACGCTCGAGGTGCTGGCCAAGGTGTTCATGTTCCGCTCCTGCACGGGGCCCGAGCCGGGCCGGCGCAGCGGCAGCCCGTGCCTCGACTACTACATCAAGCGCTGTGGGGCGCCCTGCGTCGGCTATGTCACGAAGGAGGAGTACGCGGCCGCGATCGAAGGCGTGAGCGACTTCCTCTCCGGGCGCTTCGCGGCGATCGAGCGCGACCTCGAGGCGCGTATGCGCGAGGCGGCGGCCAGCGAAGAGTTCGAGCAGGCCACGCTGGAGCGCAACCGCCTGCAGGCGGTGCGCTCGCTGCTCGAGCGCCGGCGCGTGACGAGCGAGTCGGTCGGCACCTTCGACGCGGTCGCGGTCGCGCTCGACGGGCGGGAGGCCAACGCGCAGGTCTTCCAGGTCAGGGACGGGGTGCTCTCGGACCGTCAGTCCTTCTACCTCTCGAACGAGACCGAGCGCGAGCCGGCCGAGGTCGCCGAGGAGTTCATGCTTCAGTTCTACGACACGCACACGGCGATCCCGGCGCTGCTGGTCGTGCAGCGCGAGCTGGACGAACGCCCGGCGCTCGCCGACGCGCTCGAAACCCGCCGTCGCGGGCCGATCGAGATGCGCGCCGCCGAGCGCGGCGAGAAGCGCCGCATCCTCGAGCTGGCCGAGCGCAACGCGCGGCTCGCGCTCGACCAGGACAAGCTGCGCAGCGAGCGCCGGCGCCAGGGCAGGGTGGAGGCGCTGGAGGGCTTGCAGACGGCGCTCGGACTGGACGCGCCGCCGATACGTATCGAGTGCTTCGACATCTCCAACCTGGGTGGCACGCACACGGTCGCCTCGATGGTCGTGTTCGAGGGCGGCGCGCCGAAGAAGTCCGACTACCGGCGCTTCAAGATCCGAAAAGATGAGAACCCCGCCCGCCCCGACGACTTCGCCTCGATGGCCGAGGTGCTGAGCCGCCGCTACGCCCAGTTCGAGCGCCAGGCCGACATCTCGCCGCACGACGCGGCCTACGACCAGAGCTTCGCCTCGCTGCCGAACCTGGTCGTGATCGACGGCGGCAAGGGCCAACTGGCGGCCGGGCTCGGGCCGCTGAAGGGCTTCAGAGAGCGTGGCGTGACGGTCGTGTCGCTGGCCAAGCGGATCGAGGAGGTCTTCCAGCCGGGGCGCCCGGCGCCGCTCGTCCTCGACCACTCCACGCCCGAGCTGCAGCTGCTGCAGCGCGTGCGTGACGAGGCGCACCGCTTCGCCATCACCCACCACCGCAGCCGCCGCGACAAAGCCATGACCAGCTCTGTGCTGGACGAGCTGAGCGGCATCGGTCCCACGCGCAAGCGCGCCCTGCTCGCGCACTTCGGCTCGCCCGAGGCGGTGTTGTCGGCCTCGCGCGAGGAGTTGGAGCTGGTCCCCGGTCTGCCGGGCAAGGTGGCGCGCGATCTGCACGGCCAACTGCACCGCGCTGGCTGAAAGACAACCGTCAGTTCACCAATGCGGCCCGTTTTCGGGTCACAATGGTTGAGCCATGGCGGTGATCAGGCCACTACGACCACTCCGCTCCGCCGCCGGGCGATCGTTGAAGACGCCGGTCGTCGACTCGCGCCTACAGGACTTCGTCGTGATCACGGGCTTCTCGGGCGCCGGCAAGTCGACGGCCATGAACGCGTTCGAGGACGCCGGCTACTTCTGCGTCGACAACCTGCCGCCGGAGATGATCCGCTCGCTGGTCGAGCTGTTCGTGCACAAGGGCTCGAAGGTCGAGCGCGCGGCGGTCGTCTCGGACGTGCGCGGCGGCGTCTACTTCGAGGCGCTGCGAGCGGTCGTCGACGATCTCGACGCGCTCGGGTTGAGCCATCACGTGCTGTTCCTGGAGGCCGCCGAGCAGTCGCTCGTGACGCGCTACAAGGAGACCCGTCGGCGCCACCCGCTGGCGCCGGACGGCAGCGTCGCGGCCGGCGTGGCGACCGAGCGCGCGATGCTCGCGCCGCTACGCGAGCGCGCCGATCTGGTGATCGACACGACCGGCATGTCGGCCGCCATGCTGCGCGAGCGGATCGCCGACGAGTTCCTGCCCCGGCACACCGTCGGCAAGCTTGCGGTGACGTTCATGAGCTTCGGCTTCAAGCACGGGCCGCCGCGCGAGGAGGACCTGCTGCTCGACGTGCGCTTCCTCGCCAACCCCCACTACGACGCACAGCTGCGCGAGCTGACCGGGCTCGACCCCGGCGTGGTCGAGTACATCGCCGCCGACGGGCGTCTGGACGAGCTGTACGAGCGTCTGCACGGGCTACTCGACTTTCTGTTGCCGGAGTACGTCGAGGAGGGCAAGGCCCATCTGATGGTGGCCGTCGGCTGCACCGGTGGGCGGCACCGGTCGGTCGCGATCGCCGAGCATCTGGCGGCCCGCTACAGCTCGCGCGAGGACGTCGAGGTCAGCGTCGCGCACCGCGACATCGACCGCGCGCCGCGCGGCAGCGGCAACTCTTGACTCAGGGACTCGCCGGTTCGAGCCAGTCCATCGCCCACCAGTTGCGCTGGTCGACGTCCAGGTGCACGGTGCGGTCGTTGTCGACGTGCACGACCGTGGCCGTCTTGCCGACGTGCTGGGTCATGTCGTCGTTCCAACGCACGCGTTGGTTGCGGTCGGTCACGTAGACCTCCTGCGGGCGGTCGGGGATCCGCACCAGGTCGCCGACGTTGAACGTCCGCCGGCGACGGGATTCGGCCTCCGCCTGGGCCGAGACCTGCTCGGCTTTGGCCTGTGCGGCACGGTCGATCTTGGTGCTGTCGCCGAGTGCGCCGCGCGGCGCCGTCGTGCCTCCAGCGGGCGTTGTGGACAGCTCGTCGATGCGGGCTCGAACCTCGTCGAAATAGGCGTCGACATCATTCAGGTCGCGCGCCAGGCCCTTGGCGATCGGCGGCGGTAGTTCGTTGGGGCCGACGTTCACGAGGATTGGCACGAGCAGCTTCTCCAGCGCTTTCGCGCCGCCGATCTCGAGCATCACCCAGTGACTCGCGAGCGCCGCCGGCGACAGCAGCATGAGGATGTCGTCGCAGTCGCGTAGGTGGGTCTGGATCGTGTCGTCGATCGACTCGCCGGTGGCGATGTCCTTCTCGTCCAGGAAGGTCGTCGCGCCGAGTCCCTCCAGCTCCTCGGACAGCTTGCGCGCGATCCACTTGTCCTCGGTCGAGTGCGAGATGAAGACCTTCACGGCCACGCGACGATAGAGGAATCGGTCGGTGCGGTCCATCAAGCCGAACACATCCGGCAGCCCGGACTGACGCTCCGGGAGTTTGTGCGTGCCAGGGCGGTTAGGTAGCCTGAATGACCAGGAGCCGGGCGCTGGAGACACCCTCCAGGACCCGGCATCGTTCATTTTCGCTTCAGGAGGACTCAATGCCGGTACGGGTGGGCATCAACGGTTTCGGCCGCATCGGCCGCAACGTATTCCGGGCAGCAAAGGCGGCGCGCGCGGACATCGAATGGGTGGCCGCGAACGACCTGACCGACGCCCGCACGCTGGCCCACCTGCTCAAGTACGACTCGATCCTCGGCCCGTATCAGGGCAGCGTCGAGCAGGCAGACGACAACGCCCTCAGCATCGACGGCAACGAGCTGAAGGTGCTGGCCGAGCGCGACCCGGCGCAACTTCCTTGGGGCGAGCTGGGCGTCGACGTCGTGATCGAGTCGACGGGCTTCTTCACCGACCGCGAGAGCGCCGCCAAGCACCTCGCCGGCGGCGCCAAGAAGGTCGTCATCTCCGCGCCCGCGACCGACCCCGACGCGACCGTCGTGCTCGGCGTCAACTTCGACGAGGTCTACGACCGCGACGCGCATCACATCATCTCCAACGCCTCCTGCACGACCAACTGCCTGGCGCCGGTGGCGAAGGTCCTGAATGACACGATCGGCATCAAGCACGGTCTGATGACGACGATCCACGCCTACACGGCAGACCAGCGTCTGCAGGACATGCCGCACAGCGACCTGCGCCGCGCCCGCGCCGCCGCGATCAACCTGATTCCCGCCTCGACCGGTGCCGCGAAAGCGATCGGTCTCGTGATCCCCGAGCTGCAGGGCAAGCTCAACGGCTTCGCGGTGCGTGCGCCCGTGCCGACCGGCTCGGTCGTCGACCTGACGATCGAGGCCAATCGCGAGACGAGCGTCGAGGAGATCAACGCCGCGCTCGAGGCGGCCGCCGCGAGCGGCCCGCTACACGGTTTCCTCAGCTACACCGAGGACCCGATCGTCTCGTCAGACATCGTCTCCTCGCCATTCTCATCGATCGTCGACGCTTCGCTGACGGCCGTCATGAACGGCACGATGGCGAAGGTGATCGCCTGGTATGACAACGAGTGGGGCTACTCCAACCGCGTCGTGGACTTGGTGCAGAGGGTCCTGTGAGCGAGCGCACGAGCCCAACGGACGGGCAGCGGGGGGAACCGATGCGAAGGAACGCACGATGAGGAGCATCGACGAGCTGGACGTCAAGGATCGCCGCGTCCTCGTCAGGGTCGACTTCAACGTGCCGTTGAAGGACGGTGCGGTGGCGGACGACACGCGCATCCGCGCGGCGCTGCCGACGATCGAAGAGCTGCGCGACCGCGGCGCCAGGCTGATCCTGGTCGCGCATCTCGGGCGCCCGGGTGGCAAGGTCGATCCCGAGCTGTCGCTGAAGCCGGTCGCCGAGCGCCTCGAACAGCTGCTCGGTGTGCCGGCAAAGCTCGCGCCCGCGGTCGTCGGCGAGCAGGTGACCGCGCTCGCCGAACAGCTCGACGCCGGCGAGATCCTGATGCTCGAGAACGTCCGCTTCGAGCCGGGCGAGAAGGCCAACGAGCCCGAGCTGGCGCGCGCGCTCGCGCGGCTGGCCGAACTGTACGTCAACGACGCGTTCGGCACCGCCCACCGCGCCGAGGCCAGCACGGAGGGCGTCGCGCACCTGCTGCCGAGCGCCGCCGGGCGCCTATTGCAGCGCGAGGTCGAGACGATCACCCACATCTTGGAGGACCCGGAGCACCCGTTGGTGGCGATCGTCGGCGGCGCCAAGGTGGCCGACAAGATCGCCGTCATCGACCGCTTCCTGCAGATCGCCGACGAGATCGTGATCGGCGGCGCGATGTGCTTCCCGTTCCTGCGTGCGCAGGGGCACGAGGTCGGCGACTCGCTGTGCGGCGCCGAGGACGTCGAGCACGCCCGTCGCGCGCTCAAAGCCGCCGAGGAGCCCGGCCGCGCTCGCCTCGTGCTGCCCACAGATCTCGTCATCGGTCGCGCGCTGTCGGCCGACACCGAGCACCGAGCGCTCGACGCCATCGACGTGCCGGCCGGCTGGATGGGCCTCGACATCGGCCCGCGCACTGCCGGCGCGTACGGCGAGCTGATCGCCCGGGCCGGAACGGTGTTCTGGAACGGCCCGATGGGCGCTTTCGAGCTCACGCCCTTCGCGGCGGGCACGCGCGCGGTCGCCGAAGCGGTCGCGAAAGCGAAGGGCATGACCGTCGTCGGCGGCGGCGATTCGGCCGCTGCGCTCGCGCAGTTCGGCTTGGAGGCGAGCGTCGATCACCTCTCGACCGGCGGGGGCGCGACGCTCGAGCTGCTCGAGGGCACAACCTTGCCTGGCGTGGCGGCGCTCGAGGGGGCGGGGGTGAGCGGCTGATGGCCAATGGCGCCAGCACCACCACAACCGCACGCACGCCGTTGATCGCGGGCAACTGGAAGATGTACAAGACCGAGGAGCAGGCCGAGGAGTTCATCCAGGCGCTGCTCCCCAAGGTGGCCGCGACCGAGCACGCCGACGTCGCCATCTGCGTGCCGTTCACCGACCTGCGCGCGATGGTCGACAGCGCGCGCGGCTCGCGCGTCGAGGTCTACGCGCAGAACATGCACCATGAGCAGGAGGGCGCCTACACCGGCGAGATCTCGCCGGCGATGCTGTACGAGCTGGACGTGCGCGGCGTCGTGCTCGGGCACTCCGAGCGCCGCCAGCTGTTCGGCGAGACCGACAAGGCACTGGCGCTGAAGGTGCCGGCTGCGCTCGCGGCGGGCCTCGCGCCGATCCTGTGCGTGGGCGAGTCCGAGGAGGAGCGCGACGCGGGCGAGACGGAACGCAAGCTGCGCCATCAGGTGCAGGAGGATCTCGCGGGCGTGCCGACCGACAAGCTGACGGAGGTCGTGATCGCCTACGAGCCGATCTGGGCGATCGGCACCGGTCGTGTGGCGACGGGAGAGCAGGCGCAGGAGACGATCGCCTTCATCCGCGCGCTCGTCGCCGGCCGCGACGCGGCCGCGGGCGCGGCGGTCAGGATCCTCTACGGCGGCTCGGTCAAGCCCGAGAACGCCGCCGAGCTGTTGGCGCTTCCCGATGTCGACGGCGCGCTCGTCGGCGGCGCCTCGCTTGACGCCGCCTCGTTCGCGGCGATCGTCGACGCGGCCAAGCGATGAGCTTGACCGGCGGCCCCGGCCGGCTGCCGGTATCGCACGCCTGCCTGATCGTGCTCGACGGCTGGGGGCTTGCCGATCCCGGTCCCGGTAACGCGGTCTCGCTCGCCCGCACGCCCGTGTTCGACGAGCTGTGGGCGGCCTACCCGCACACGACGCTGACCGCGTGGGGACGCGCCGTCGGGCTGCCCGACGGGCAGATGGGCAACAGCGAGGTCGGGCACCTGAACCTCGGCGCGGGCGCCGTCGTACGCCAGGACCTGATGCGCATCGACGACGCCGTCGCGGGCGGCGAGCTGACGCACAACGCCGTCCTGCGCGAGGCTTTCGCGGCTGCGCCGCGCGTGCACCTGATCGGCCTCGTCTCCGACGGCGGCGTGCACAGCTCGCTCGACCACTTGCGCGGGCTCATAGAGATGGGCACCGAGCTGGGCACGGAGGATCTGGTCGTGCATGCCTTCACCGATGGGCGCGACACGCTGCCGCACGCGGGGGCCGGCTACCTGGAGGCGGTCGACGCTCTGCCGGGCGCGCGTGTGGGGTCGGTCGTCGGGCGCTACTGGGCGATGGACCGCGACCGGCGCTGGGAGCGCACGCAGCGCGCCTATGACCTGCTCGTGGTCGGCGAGGCTCCGTACAGCTCGGGCAGCGGCGCCGAGGCCGTGCGCGCGGCCTACGAGCGTGGCGAGACGGACGAGTTCATCGAGCCGACGCTGGTCGGCGCCGAGGCCCGCATCCGCCCACAGGACAGCGTGATCTGCTTCAACTTCCGTCCTGACCGTATGCGCGAGCTGGTGCGCGTGCTGGCCGAGCCGGGCTTCGGCGAGGAGGAGAGCGAGGAGCTGCCGGGCTGGCAGGGGAGAGGGGCGAGCGAGCCCGTCAAGCACCTCGCGACGCTGACGCGCTACGAGGAGGGCTGGCCCTACCCGGTCGCGTTCGCGCCCGAACACCCGGCGGTCACGCTTGGCGAGGTCCTCTCGCGAGCGGGCGCTTCGCAGCTGCACGTGGCCGAGACCGAGAAGTACCCGCACGTGACGTATTTCTTCAACGGCGGCGACGAGGCTCCGCTGGAGGGCGAGCGGCGCGAGCTGGTGCCCTCGCCACGCGACGTGCCTACCTATGACCACAAGCCGCAGATGAGCGCGGCGGAGGCGGCCGAGGCGTTCGTGGTGGCCTGGCGCGAGGACCGCCCGCGCTTCGGGATCATCAACTTCGCCAACGCCGACATGGTCGGGCACACGGGCGTGATCGAGGCGGCGGTGCAGGCGGTCGAGACGGTCGACGAGTGCTTGGCGCGGGTCGTGAGCGCGGTCCACGAGAGCGGCGGCGCGTGCTTCGTGACGGCCGACCATGGCAACGCCGACCACATGCTGGAGCCCGACGGCAGCCCGAACACGGCGCATTCGCTGAACCCCGTGCCGGCGATCGTGACGTGCGCCGCGTTGAATCTGCGTCAGGAGGGCGGCATCCTCGCGGACGTCGCACCGACGATCTTGGAGCTGCTTGGCATCGAGCGCCCGTCGGCGATGACGGGGCGCTCGTTGCTCGCCGCGGATTAGAATTTTTATTTGGATGGGTTCTGTCGGTATCGAAGGAGGCGCTGTGGCTGGGGATGAGTCGATAGGTCGAGGGCGATCGCTGAAGGCGTTGGCCGCGTTCTTCATCGGCGCGGGCGTCAACCATTTCGTGATTCCGAAGCCCTACGAACAGATCGTGCCGCCGTCGCGCGCGCACGAAGCCAAGCGCCTGGTCGTGTGGAGCGGCGTGGCCGAGATCGCGGGTGGGGTGGGCGTGCTCGTGCCGGCCACGCGCCGGCTCTCGGGCCTCGGCCTGATCGCGCTGCTGGCGGCGGTCTTCCCGGCCAACCTGCACATGGCGCGCCAGGCGGAGCGTTTCCCACACATCCCGCGCTGGGCGCTGTTCGCGCGGCTCCCGCTGCAGCCGGCGATGATGGTCTGGGCGTGGCGCTCGACGCGTCGATAGGTGCGTGCGATGACATCCGAAATCCGCCGAATTGCTCCCAGCGCTGCTATGTTCGAGACAGAAGCAACGTAGCGCCCGACCGCCATGTCAACCGCGACCGCCGTCAAGATTGCACCCCCTGAGCAGGACGCTCTGAGCCTGGGGGAGTTGCGGGCGTGGCGGGGTCTCTTGCGAGCGCACGCCTGTCTGGCCAAGCGGCTCGACGCGGAGCTGGAGCGGGCCCACAAGCTGCCGCTTACCTCCTATGAGGTCCTGCACCACCTGGAGGAGGCCGTCAGCGGACGTATGCGCATGTGCGACCTCGCCGACCAGGCCCAGCTGTCGCGCAGTGGGCTGACGCGGCTCGTCGACCGCTTGGAGCGCGAGCACCTGCTGGAGCGCTGCTCGTGCAAGCACGACGCCCGTGGCGCGTACGCGTGCCTGACCGACACCGGCCGCGAACGCCTGGAAGCCGCGCGCGTCACGCATCTCGCGGTCGTGCGGGAGCACTTCTTCTCCCACTTCTCCGAGGCGGAACTCAGCCTCCTCGCGGACATGTGGGAGCGGATCGCTCCCTGCAGCGCCTGTTAGCCAGGCCCCGCCCAAACCAGACACCGGCCGCCAGGAGCGGCCTTTTTTGTGCCGTTTTACGATCGCGGCACGAAGCATCTCGATATACGAGGACCATCCGTATAAGACTTGATAGAGAACGACTTAGGTTTTATACTCTGCTTCATAACCCCATCAAGTCCTTGGAGGCAATCGAAATGGCATTGATCAGATGGCAGTCAGGCAGGGAGCTGGACTCGATCCAGAGCGACATAAACCGCTTGTTCGGGACGTTCTTCGACAGCCACACCGCCCAGGAGCGCGCGCAGCGCCGCTGGGTGCCGGCCGTCGACCTCGTCGAGGAGGACGATCGCTACGTCCTGTCCGCGGACGTCCCGGGCGTCGACGAGAAGGACGTCACGGTCGAGGTGAAGGACAACGTGCTCAGCATCTCCGGCGAGCGCACCTCAGAGCACGAGGAGAGCCGCGACGGCTATGCCCGCGTCGAGCGCGCGAGTGGGTCCTTCCGCCGTACGCTGCGGCTGCCCGAGGGCACTGACCCCGCGGCGATCGAGGCGAGCATCGAGCAGGGCGTGCTCGAGGTCTCGATCCCCAAGCCGGCGCAAGCGGGCCCGCACAAGGTCGCGATCAAGGCGCCCGCTGGCGAGAGCGCCTGAGGAGAGACGGACGGGCCGACCTCAGACAGTCGGCTCGTCCGCCGTGTCGGTCTCGTCGTCGTCGACGGGCTGGTGGCCGCGGCGGTGGCGACGGTGCATGTAGAAGCCGCTGCCGGCGGCGATCAACACGGCCGCTAGCCCGTACAGCCCGAAGGCCTGGATCGCGTTGCTGGCCGAGTGGCCGAGGAAGTAGGCGATCAGCCCGACGCCCGTGGCCCAGGTGATGCCGCCGAGCGCGTTCCACAGCGCGAACGTGCGCCACGGCATACGCGTCGCGCCCGCCAGCCACGACGCCCACACGCGCAGCCCGAGCAGGAAGCGCCCGAAGAACACCGCCTTCGGGCCGTGACGTTCGAAGAACGGCTCGCCGATGTCGAGCGCCGCTTTGCGCTGGCGTCTGAACGGGCCGGGGCGCTCCAGCAGCCAGCGCCCGCCCTTGCGCCCGATCAGGTAGCCGATGTTGTCGCCGACGATCGCCGCCGCAGCCGCTAGTGGGATCACGACCGCGATCTCCAGCTTGCCCTGGCTCGCCAGTACGGCGGCCGCGATCAGCCCCGTCTCACCCGGGATCGGCAGCCCGCTCGACTCTCCCATCACGACCAGGAACAGCAGCGGGTAGCCCGAGTCTTCGACGAGCTGCGTGACGTTGACGATCGCCCCCAGCATGTGCATGGCTCCTAGGATGCCGCAGCCGGCGGTTTCTGTTCCTACTGCGTGTTTTCGGAGATCAGCTGCTTGAGCGCCGCCGAAGCCTGGTGGATGTCGGAGTAGACGACGTTGCGCAGCATCACGCGCGTCGGCGCGGGCGAGGTCGCGAGCACGATCGCGACGATCACGAGCACCACCGCCAGCAGGCCGAGCAGCAGGATCACGAGCCGGTTGCGCCCCTTCGCGCGGGTGCTCTGCGCGGCCGGACGCGCGGGCGGGGAGGCGGCTTGCTGCTCGCGTGGCGGGCCCTGGCGCGGGCGACGCGGCGCGACGACGCGCGTCGGGGCCGAGCTCGCGCCGGTCGTCGGCGGGCGTTTGGACGACAGCACGCTGGTGGCCGCCGTCGCGGCTTTGGTGGCGGCCGTCTGCTGCTGTGGCGTGGCCGGTGCGATCCCGCGCGCGCCCGCGTTGAGCGCCTTGCGCATGTCCTGCGCGGTGGCGTAGCGCCCGGACGGTTCGAGCGCCAACGCGACCGCGACCGCGTCCGCCAGCTCCGGCCCGACGGCGCCCACGAGCGTGTCGAGCGTCGGCGGCGCCTCCTGCTGCTGCTTGAGCGCCAGCTCGGTCAGCGAGCTCGCCTCGTAGGGCAGGCGGCCGGACATCAGCTGGTAGGTCACGACGCCGAGCGCATACAGGTCGGCCGATGGCCCGGCCTCCTCGCCGCGCGCCTGCTCGGGCGCCAGGTAGGCCGCCGTGCCCAGCACCGAGCCGACCTGGGTGATGCTCGACTGCTCGGTCGCCTTGGCGATGCCGAAGTCGGCCAGCTTGACCTCGCCTTCGCGCGCACGCAGCAGGTTGCCGGGCTTGACGTCGCGGTGCACGACGCCGTGGCGGTGGGCGTAGTCGAGCCCCTCGCAGGCCTGTTCGATGATCGACAGCGCCTCGGGCACGTCGACCCAGCCGTCGTCGCGCAGGATCTCCGCGCAGGAGTAGCCCTCGATGTACTCCATCACGATGAAGTAGCGGCCCGTTCGGTCGTCGCGCCCGGAGTCGAACACCTGCACGATGTTCGGGTGCACGAGCCGCGCGGCGGCCTGCGCCTCGCGCTGGAAGCGCGATACGAAGGCAGGGTCCTCGGCCAGGTGCTCGGCCAGCAGCTTGACCGCCACCTGACGCTCCAGACGCTCGTCGAGCGCGAGCTGCACGGTCGACATGCCGCCGAAGCCGAGTCGGCCTCCGAGCCGGTAGCGCCCGGCGATCAGCTCGCTCATTTGGGCGCTTCCTGGTTGGCTTCTTCGCCGCCGGGGCCGGGAGTGCCTTCGCCGGGCGCGCCGCCGGTTTCCCCGGGCGCGGGCGTGCCGCCGACTTCACCTGGGTTTTCCGCTTCCTGTTCCGTCGGTTCGGTTTCCGGTGGCGTCGTTTCAGTCGTTTCGGGCGGCGGCGTGGTTTCGGTCGTGGTCGTCGTCTGTGTGGTGGTCGTGCCGGTGGCGCCGGCGAGCGGCTGAGCGCACAGTTCGAGCGCCACCTTGCGCAGGTTCTGGATCCCCTGGCGCACGTTGCCGCGCAGCCCCGAGCTGACGGCTTCCGGTAGAGCCTGGTAGTCCTGGTCGAGCTTCAGGAGCGCTGTTTCGGTCTGGCCGCAGTTGCCTTCGCCGCTCTCGGCGGCCGCTTCGACGGCGTCGATGTCGCTCTGCAAAGGACCGGCGTTGGCGAGCGGGATCAGCTGCTTGGTAGAGGAGCTCCCGCACGCGATCAGCAGCGCGGCGGCGACGCCGAGCAGCGCTGTGAGGAGCGTGCGCAGCGCGACCTTGGCGCGTCTGCGGCTGGGAGTGCTGGGGGTGTTCACTGGCCGTACTCCAGCCGCTCGGCGAGCGAGTCCGGCAGGCGCGCTGCGCGGATCGCCGCCGCGGCGCCCGCGATGTCGTACTCGGCGCGCTGGAACGAGGCTTCCATCTCGTCGAGGTCGAGCAGCAGCCACGACGCGCGCGGGTCGCCGTCGCGCGGCTGGCCGACGCTGCCGGGGTTCAGCAGCCACTCCCCTTGGGTGATGTCCAGTTTTGTGCCAGCTCTTTGCGGCTCGCCGGTCGCCGACTGGCCCTCGTGGCGCACGAACGAGAGCGCGACGTGCGAGTGGCCGATCAGGCCGACACGCGGGTCCTGGGCGTCGAGGCAAAGCTCGGCCAACAGCGCCGACAGCACGTACTCCCAGACCGGGTCGCGCGGCGACGCGTGGTACAGGCCGACGTCGCCCTCGCTGCCTTCGGGGCGCAGCGTGCGCAGGAACTCGACGTTCTCGGGCGCCATCACCTCACGCGTCCATTCGGCCGCCATGCTGGCCCCGCGCGAGAACTCCTCCAACGAGATCTCACCCGTCACGGCCAGGTCGTGGTTGCCGGCCAGGCACACGGCGGCGTGCTCACGCGCCAGCTCGACGCACGCGTCGGGCTCGGCGCCGTAGCCGACCAGATCGCCGAGGCACCAGACCTCGCTCGCGTCGCTGGCGGCGGCCGCCTCGAGCGTCGCCTCGAAGGCCTGGCGGTTGGCGTGGATGTCTGAGATGACGGCAACCTTCATCGTTGCAGGGTAGGAACACCACCGGGCGGCGGGCGTTCCACTGGGCATCCGGTTGCAAGCGCCGTCGCGGGCGGGCTAGTCGTTTTCGGTGCCGGCCTCGCTGCCGCCGTACTCCGGCAGGTTCTTGATGCCCTCACGTGTCAACCACTTGGAGTAGTTGTCCTCCATCGCGTCGATCAGCTCGCGCATGAAGCGCGGGGAGATGTTCACGCGCGAGACCACCACGCCGGGCACCTCGTCCGCCTCGACCTCGTGGTCGACCCGCGCAAAGGTGACCGTGAACTCGTAGTCGGAGTGGCTCACGTTCGCGAAGTTGGCGTACACGCCGCCCATGATCTCGGGCGACAGGTGGATGTTTATGTGGCGCTCTTGGCCTGAGTCCTGATCGTTCACGCAGCTAGTATCGCAACACCCGCCCACGGAACCCATGACCGAGCCCATCGCCGACGAGCACACGACCTCCGCCGCGCCGGGCCAGGGCCCATCCGCCGTCGCGCCGCTGGACGGCCTGCGCGAGGCGGTGTTGGCAGTCGCCGCGGAGCTGGTGCCGGGCGCCACGCCACGCGGCACGATCGCGCTCGAACGCGCCAAGCGCCCCGAGTTCGGCGACTACTCCACCAACGCCGCGCTGCTGCTCGCGCCGGCGGCTGCTTTGCCGCCACGCGACCTCGCCGAGCGTCTAGGCGCCGCGCTCGCCGAGCGTCTGGGAGTTGAGCAGCTCGCTCGCTACGAGGTCGCGGGCCCGGGCTTCCTGAATTTGTTCTTGGCGGATGGCTGGATGGCGGGTGCCCTGGCGCGGGTGTTGGCCGCCGGTCGTGGCTACGGGGCGGGTGGTGTCGAGCGCCCCGAGCGCGTGCTGGTCGAATTCGTGTCGGCCAACCCGACCGGGCCGATGCACGTCGGGCACGCGCGCAACGCCTCCTACGGCGACTCGCTCGCACGGATCCTCAACTTCCACGGCCATCGCGTGGAGCGTGAGTTCTACGTCAACGACGCAGGCAGCCAGATCGTGAAGTTCGGCGAGACGATCGGCGCCCTGGCACGCGGGGAGCCGGTGCCGGAGGGCGGCTACAAAGGCGACTACGTGCCGGAGCTGGTGGCGCGGATCGACGGGGCCGCGACGATGGAGCCGCTCGCGATCGGCAAGGCGGCGGTCGAGCTGATGCTCGACGCGATCAAGGCGATGCTCGAGCGTTTCGGCGTGCTGCCGTTCGACAACTGGTACTACGAGAGCGCGCTGCACGAAGGCGAGCCGAGCCCGGTCGCGCGCGTGCTCGCGCTGCTCGCGGACAAGGGCGAGAGCTACGAGAGCGACGGAGCGCTGTGGCTGCGCACGACCGACTACGGCGACGACAAGGATCGCGTGCTGATCCGCTCCAACGGCGAGCACACCTACTTCGCCTCCGACATCGCCTACCACCAGGACAAGCGCGAGCGCGGCTTCGAGCGCCAGCTCGACGTGTGGGGCGCCGACCACCACGGCTACGTGGCGCGCATGAAGGCCGCTTATGCGGCGCTGGGCGGCGACCCCGACGAGCTCGACCTGCTGATCATGCAGCTCGTGCACCTCGTCAGCTCGGGCGAGCGCGCGCAGATGTCCAAGCGCGCGGGAGAGTTCGTGACGCTGGAGGAACTGATCGAGGAGGTCGGCGTCGACGCGGCGCGCTGGTATCTGCTGGCGCGCTCGCACGACACGACCGTCGACCTCGACCTCGACCTCGCGCGCGAGCGGTCGAGCGAGAACCCCGTCTACTACGTCCAGTACGCGCACGCCCGCATCGCCTCGCTGCTAGCCAAGGCGGGAGAGCAGCGGGTGGAGGGCGCGCTCGAGCAGGTGGGGGCCGCCGGACACGAGCTGCACGCGTCAGAGCGGGCCCTGATCAACGAGTTGCTGGCCTTCCCGGGCGAGGTCGCCGACAGCGCCATGCGCCATGCGCCGCATCGCATCAGCGCTTATGCGCTCGCGCTGGCGCAGAGCTTCACCGCCTTCTACCGCGACTGCCACGTCGTCGGCGCCGAGCCGGTTGAGGTGGAGTCGTTTCGGATCGCGCTGTCGGTCGCGAGTATGCGCACGATCGCGAGCTGCCTGCAGTTGCTGGGGATCTCGGCGCCGGAGCGGATGTAGCGCTTGTCCGTCGGTTGGTTGGTCGGGTCCAGCCGCCTCAGCCGGAATGATATAGCTGTGTCACCTGGTCCTTGACCGCCAGATCAAGTGCGCTTGACGCGTCACGTCAACAGCCGTTGGCAGGCCCGTTAAATCTTTGAGCGCCTTTGTGTGTGCTTCCGCCGGGGACTGCTGCTAGAGTCTCCGCCAAGATGGCGTTTGAGACCTTCATGAGACAGCGGGCACGCGCAACCGACGATCCGGCCGTGTCGATCCAAAAGCGGGGAACGTTCTCGCTCAACGGGGCCGCGTATGAAGCCCTCGGCTCCCCTGAGGCCATCGAGCTTCTTTATGACCGCGACCGGAAGCTAGTCGCGATGAGGGCTGTAGACCCCGCAGCAGAGTCCGCCTATCCACTCAGGGCGCTTGGCAAGGGCCGGACATGGCTCGCGTCCGGCAAAGCGTTCATGAACTACTACGGGCTCGCCGTCGACCACGCACGCAGGTGGGTCGCACAGGTCGAGGACGGGATGCTGATCCTCAACATGAACGAAGAAGGCACCGATGTGTCCCTGGGCAGAGACCGGGAGCCCGGAACCGTCCGGGAGGGGTCAGCCACGCGCCACCAGGACTACGGCGGCGACGACCCACAGACCATGTTTCAGCCGCCTTCGGAGCGCTCGCCGGTATGACGGCTCGCAGCGCCCTCATGATCCTGAAAGGGAGCAACCCCATAGCGCCTGCCGGTCGAGCAGGTACGCGGGGGAGCACGCAGTAAGGCTCTCAGGAAGGTGGGGCTGCCCGGCAGGTGCGCCGGGCAGCCTCAGCGCATCTCTTCGTAGGTGAGTCTACTACGTAGCGAGGCGGAAGGCAACACCTGTCACCGCGCTAGAATCGTGGCATGGCAGGAGAGGCCCAAAATGGGCAGCGTCCCGCCGCGAGCGAGGATCGCGACGAAGCGCCGGATGCTTACGAGCGGTTCGAGCGCCTGACACGCCTGCTCGTGACCGTTCCTAAGGAGGATGTCGAGCGCGAGGCCCAGCGCGAGGCTAAGAAGCCTTCCCGATCAGCTCGGTGTACGTCAAACGCCGGCCACTAACGGCCGAGAGCACCGCACTAAAGCGGCCATAGTCGTCGCGGTCGCGCAGGTTGTACGTGAACACTCGCTCATCGATGTAGCGGCCTAGGTGCTCTGGCTCAACGCTCACGTAGGTGCCGTTGAGTCCGCGCTTTAGGAGTGCCCAAAAGTTCTCTATGCCGTTTGTGTGGACGCGGCCGTTTACGTACGTTTCGGCGTGGTTGACTGTCTCGTGCGTAAAGCGGCCCCCTTGGCCCGTGTAGCCGTTCCACTGGTCGGTGTAGATCGTTGAGCCGTCCTTGACCCTCTCCGCAACGATCGGCTTTAGCGTCGATCCCTTGGCGTCAGGGATCACCCGCGCCTGGACGCGCCCTGAACCGCGCTCGCGGAAACCCATGACAGCGGTCTTGTGCTGACTGATCCCACCACGGCGCGTGATCCCTTTGCGCTTGCGCGCGTCGCGCTTCATGTAGCCGACCTTGCCCCCGACGTAGGTCTCATCGACCTCGACCTCGCCCGAGAGCACGAACCCCTTGGACTTCATCGCAAGGTGGATGCGGTGCAGCATGAACCACGCGCTCTTTTGCGTGACCCCTAGCTGACGCGCCAGCTCGTGCGAGCTAGTGCCGTTCTTGCTGTTGGCCGCGAGCCAGACCGCGGGGAGCCACTTATCGAGGCCAAGCTTTGAGTCCTCGAAGATCGTGCCGACCTTGACGCTGTACTGCTTCTTGCACGCTTTGCACTTCCAAAGGCGACGCGTCGTAAGGTAGCTGTATTCGGTCGAGCCGCAGCGCGGGCAGAACGCTCCGTTAGGCCACCGGAGGCTCGCGACGAACTCAGTACAGACGTCGGGATCCGAGAAGTGGCGGACCGCCTCGATGAGTGTGCGGGGCTGTTTCGGGCTGCTCACACGGGTGAGTTTACTACGTCACGCCCGATTCGTCAAGGATGAGTCATCTATATCATTCCGGCCTCAGCGGTCGAAGCGCGCGAGGTCGGAGTCGAGCCGCGCGGCGTCGCTCGGGCTGAGCGAAGGCAGGCTCGCGCCGGCCGCGGCCGCCCGTGCAGCTCGTCCCTGCCGGCGCCAGCGGGGTAGCAGCAGCGCGATCGTCGCGATTAGCGCGAGCACGACCGCCACAGGCACCAGGTATACGGCGAGGTTGAAGCCGCTGGCTTTCGGCAGGCCCAGCACGGAAGGTCCGTACTGGCCGACGAGCGCCTGCTTGATTTCGGCTTCGCCCTCGCCTTTGTCGATCAGTTCCTGGATGAAGGCGCGCTCGTCGTCGGCCTGCTTGGACTCGGCGACGTTGAGCGGGATTTTGCACGTCACGCACATCACCTGAGGCTCGATCTGCGGTAGCGAGGTGCGCGGTTTCACGGGCGCCATCGTCGTGGTCGCCGCGGCCGTGGACGCTCCGAGCAGCAGGGCGACGGCGAGTACCGCGGCTGCGAGCTGTGCGCGCATCCTCACGTACCGGTCGCGAGGCGGTCGACTTTTTCAAGGAAGCTCGGTTCGACCTCGCCGCGCGAGATCGCGACGATGTTGCCCCCGCGGTTGACGAGGAAGCTCTCGGGCACCTCGATCGTGCCATAGGCGTGCGCGAATTCGCCGTCGCTGTCGCGCAGGTCAGGGTAGGTCAGGTGGTTCTGTTTGACGAAGCCCTCGGAGTCGGGCGCCGCGTCCTCGTAGGTGATCCCGAGCACCGTCCCGCCGTGCGCGGCGAGCATTTTCTGCGTCGCCTCGAGTTTTGGAGCCTCCGCCTGGCAGGGCACGCACCACGATGCCCATATGTTCACCAGCAGCACCTTGCCGCGATAGGCCGAGAGCGAGCTGGTGCCGTGGCCGTCGAGCACCGGCAGCTGCCGCCGGGCCTCTGGCGCGGGCGGCTGTTCGCCCTTGGCGACCTTCTCGTCGAGCGTGCGGCTGCTGGCGGGCTTGGAGATGCCGTAGACGAGCAGCCCGATCAGGGCGGCGCCAACGACGGAGACGAGGATCGGCACGAGGCGACGTGGCACTGCCTCGTAAGCCTAGAGGCAGGGCACCTGCGCGCGCTTCGATCAGCAGCCGGTGATCGACGCGTCTGGCGGAGGGACGCGCGGGTTGGCGTGGCCATCCTCAGCCATCCGAGCGGCGTGGAGATCGGCTGTAGGGTGTTGAGCCGGATCCACATAGCTGACGACGGCTATCTTTCGGCATTCGTCGGAAGGACTCCTAGGGGTAGAGATGAGGCTTGTGAAGCGAACACGATGGGCGCTTCTTTGTGCGATAGGGGCGATCGCGCTGCTGTCGGGCACGGCATCTGGCGCGGGCGCAGCGAAGGTCTCGAACGCCAGCGTGAATCCCGACGGCTACGGGTCGTACTCGCTGTCCGTCGCGGATACGCACCGTGGCTCGAAGCTCGTGCTGTACGTGAACGGCGGCGAACCGCGCCGAACGACCGTGGGCAGCCACGGACGGGCCGTGTTCCGCTACGTCGAACTGGAAGGCACGGGCAAGCTGTCCTTTGCCGAAGTCAGAACGCGCCAGCACGGTGGCCACTACCTCGCGCACCTGGGCTTCGTGCGCTACTTCGACGTCACGGAAGGCCACGTCGCGCTGTCCGCGACGGCACCGGCCAAAGCCGAGGAACCAGTGTTGGTGGAAGCGCCCACGGTCGAACCCCCGGCGCGGATCCCCGCTCCGGCGCCCGTGGAACCGGCCTGCCTAAACGGCACCTACGTCAACTCCGAAGGCCACACCGTCTGCCGGCCCGAGGAAAGCCCAGACGGGCCTCCGGCCGGCGCGACCGCGAGGTGCAAGGACGGGACGTACAGCTTCAGCGAACACCGCAGCGGCACCTGCTCGTCGCACGGCGGCGTCGCCGAATGGCTCTGATCCCGGGGCGCTCGTCGCAGCTGGACAGCCGACTAGAATCCAGGCCGCGCGGCGATAGCTCAGTTGGTAGAGCGCAAGCTTCCCAAGCTTGAGGTCGCGGGTTCGAGACCCGTTCGCCGCTCTGCCGATGTGCCCGGGGTGTAGGGCTCCAAGGACGACCGGTGGGATGTGCTGACGATCTCCGGGCTTCTCTTGCACGGCGATCCCCGCTTCCTGTGCTCTCGCCTCCTGGCATGAACTGAGCAGCGATGCAGTGGCGCATGTTTGGGGACAACCGAGGTCTTGGTGGCTTGCGTCGTGGCCGGCGATGCGTTTGGGTTCACGCTCGCGATTGCCGTCGCGTTGGCCTCGGTCACCCAGATTTCACCGTTGGCGACCGCGAGTTGGTCCGGCACGACCTCCGCGGTCGGCAGTGGGTACTCGGCGACCTGACCGTCGAGGACTCGCCCCACCGAGTTGTCGCCGGGGTCGGTGAACCAGATCCCGCCTTCCGGACCGACGGCGATGTTTCGCGGTGTCGGCGCCCCGTCGGCTTGTCCGAGCTTGTAGCCGGCCGGCGTCGGCACCGGAAAGACCTGAAGCTGGCCTTCGACCGTGAGTCGGGCGATCGCTCCGCCGCGCTCCTCGGCGATCCACAGCGCTCCGTCGGGCCCAGCCACGATGCCATATGGCTCGGTGCTACCGAACGCGCCGTAGCCGCCCCCGAGTGGGTGTTCGATGATCGTCCCCTCTGGGGTGATCTGGGCGACGGCTCCGTTCACGATCTCGGTAGCCCAGAAGTCACCAGCGGGGCCGTAGATCATCCGCGCCGGTCCTCCCGCGCCGTTTGGGAGGACGAAGGTGGAGATGGGGCCGCCGACGAACGTGTGGTCGACACCGAAGGTGGCGCCGTCGGTCATCCAGAGCGCGCCGTCGGGGCCGGTCAGGATCGACGTGAACCTGTACGGCGTTTCTTTGACCGGAAGCGGAAAGGTGTACTTGCTCGCAAACGTCGAGCCGGATATCTCCGCGAACATGGGGAAACCTTCTTCCTTTAATTCTTCCTTGTCCGGGTGCTTTCTTTCGTCGACGGGTACCGGGATCTTTTTTATGACCGCGCCGTAGAACCACGTGCCGCCGTCGGGTCCGATGAAGAAGGTGTTTGCGGACACTCCGGGCGTGCTGCCCGTCACCGTGAAGGGGCTGGGGGTGATCTTCTGAAAGGCGCCGCTACCGGCGTTGGACACCAGCAGCCCGGCGGGGCCGTCGAAGATGGCGTTGACCTGCGCTTTGAGCTTGTGTTCGGTGATCAGCGCCGCTTGCGCCGATGGCGGCGGAGGCGTTAGGCACAACCCCGCGATGAGGGCGAGGGTCAGTTGCTTGCGCATGTGGTTGCCGGGTGCATGGGACGTCGAGATCGCGCCGGTCCGGCAACCGGTTCAGCGGGTGAATGTAAAGGCGACGCGTCATTCCGTCAATCGGAATGACAGCGGAGTCTGCTAGGCGGGCGATCTGTCAATGAGTCATGCCGTCCGTCGCACGAGCGCGCGGGCGTGTCGGAATAGAGCGGCAGACGTGTGGAAATCCGGCAGCCACGGTCGCCGGGCGCTCAGCGCGGGATGCAGCTGATGCGCCCGTCGTTCTCGAGGATCGCCCAGCGCAACTCGGCGATCGAAGTGATCTGCTTCTGACGCGCTTCCTCCTCGATGTCCTGCAGGGTGATGCGCTCACGGCGCATGTTGCGCTCGATCGGCTGGCCGTCCTGAACGAGCACCACGGGCTCGCCCTCGCTGACAGTGCGCACCCAGCGGAAGCGGTAGGTGAGCCAGCTGACGAGCACTGACAGCACGCCGATCGTGGCGATCACGGTGAGCGCACCGGTGACCGAGTAGTCGCTCTGCGTCACGCCTTGCTGGACGAGGTCGCCGACGACGACGAGCAGGATTACGTCGAACGGCTCGAGTTGGCTGAGCTCGCGCCGGCCGACGATGCGCGTCAGCAGGAACACGAAGCAGAACACGACGGTCGCGCGGATCACGAGATCCATGGCTCACCTCCGCGGCTTCTGATCGGCACGCTCATGGGAAGATCGTCAGCGAGCGGTGAACGCCGGCGAGCGTTCGGCCCGAGTCCTCGAGCGCGACGTCCTCGCGGCGCTTGCCGACGTTCGTCGGGTTGACCTGGAAGTTGATCCGGCAAATCAGCTTTTGGCCCGCTGGCCAGGCGCCGTATTCGAGCACGATCTTGCCGTCGTGGAAGGTTTCGCTTTCCGGTTCGGGCTTGATCGAGTTGACGGCCATGGATTCCCACCAGCCTTCGTCGAACACGAGCTGTAGATGGTGAATGGCCTTGCGCGGCACGACCTCGACGCGTGCCTGGAATAGCAGCCCACCACGTAGGCGCGTGGGCGCGGTCACGCTCAGGCTCGCGGCGGGCGTGCTGGCCGACACCGTGGAGGGGTGCTGGCCGAAAACACCAAGCAGCGCGAGCACCGGTAGCGCGGCGACCAGGCCGAGCAGCACACGGCGCGCCCACGGCGTTCGAAGACGCCCACGGAGATCGAGGTTGCGCTCGAGCGTGAGTCCGTCGGGCAGTTGCGCCACAGCGACGTGTTCGAGCTTGGACCGCGCGCTCCTGCCGTTGGTCGGAGCCCTGACCAGCTCGCTCGCTTGATCGCTTTTGGCAGTGGGTATCACAAACGCCGAAGCGCCCGTCTGACCAGGCGAATTTCGGAGGAGGCTCAACCGATGCGGATCGGCTATTTCTTGTCGAGCGAGGAGTTCGACCCACGCGAGCTGATCAAGCAGGCACGCATGGCCGAGGACGCCGGCTTTCAAGGTCTCTGGATCTCAGATCACTATCACCCGTGGAACGATCGGCAGGGACACAGCGGCTTCGTGTGGGCCACGATCGGCGCGCTCGCACAGGCGACCTCCGAAATGAAGGTGACGACCGCTGTGACATGCCCGACGGTGCGGATCCACCCGGCGGTGATCGCACAGGCGGCCGCCACCTGCGCCGTCCTGTTGGATGGCCGCTTCGCGCTCGGGCTCGGCAGCGGCGAGGCGCTCAACGAGCACATCTTGGGCGACTATTGGCCGCAGGCGGACGAACGCCTCGAGATGCTGGAGGAGGCCGTGCAGGTCATTCGCCAGCTCTGGCAGGGCGGGACGCAAAGTCACCGTGGACGTCACTATCGCGTCGAGAACGCCCGCATCTACGACCTCCCCGGGCAGACACCACCAATCCTCATCTCCGGATTCGGTCCCAAGGCCACACGGCTTGCCGCCAGGATCGGCGATGGCTACTGCACCGTCCAGCCCGACGAGGACGAAGTCCGGCGCTTCCGCGACGCCGCCGGTACGGACGATCGGCTCGTGGCCGGTGGGATGAAGGTCTGCTGGGCGCCTGAGGAGGCCCAGGCGCGAGCCACCGCACACCGACTGTGGCCCAACGAGCAGCTGCCGGGCGAGCTGGCCCAGATCCTCCCGACCCCTGCACACTTCGAACAAGCAGCAGAACTCGTCGGCGAGGACATGGTCGCCGAAGCCGTGCCGTGCGGTCCCGACCTCGACCTGCACATGCAGGCCATTCGTCGCTACCGCGACGCCGGCTTCGACGAGCTCTACATCCAGCAGATCGGCCCGGACCAAGAGCGCTTCTTCGAGACCTACGCAAATGAAATCCTGCCGCATTTCAACGACGGCGAAAACGCCGCTTCGCCGCTCACATCCAGCGCAGCATGAGCCACCAACCTGCACGCAGCGACGTACCGCTCGCCAACCCGCCAGGCCGCCTGCGTACATCTCGGCGCAGCAGCTCACAGGCTGCGCAGCTCACGAGGATGTCCGAGGCGGCGCAGCGCCTGCTCAGAGCCGACGCGCCGATCGCCCAGCCGATGCTCTCACGGTCCGGTATCGGCGTCGAGGCACATCGCGTACGTTTGATCATCCGCGCGACGATCAGCGACCAGCAGCTGGTGCGCGCTCGCAACAGCGAATCGAACAGATCGCGTACATCCACCAGCGACGTGCCAGCCAGCTCGCTGTCAAAGTCGGCTCCAGCGTAATTCCGGGTTGCGCGGCGTCGGGCGGTCAGCTCCTATAGCGCTCCGCCTCGGACTCGCGTAGAGACAACCCCATGCCCGGCGCAGCCGGGTCCGGGCGGAGGGTCCCCTCGTGCAGCTGTGGCGTGCCGTCGAAGACGAGCTCCTCGATGCGCGCGTGATCGTGGAAGTACTCGACGTGCGCAAGTGGCTCGATGGCCGCGCACACGTGCGCGTGAAGAGTCGGGCTGGTGTGCGCCGACAGCCGCAGCCCGGAGGCAGCGCAGAGCGCACCCACCTGCAGGAACTGGGTGATTCCGCCGCAGCGGGTGACGTCGGCCTGCAGCACGTCGACCGCGCCGGCGTCGAGCATACGGCGGAAGTAGAAGAGGTCGTAGCCGTACTCACCGGCCGCAAGCTCCATGCCGGCCGGCGCACGGTCGCGCAGCAGCCTCAGCCCGTCGAGGTCGTCAGAGGAGACGGGCTCCTCGAACCACGACACGCCTGACTGCTGCCAGAACTTCTCGGCCAGCACCAGCGCCTGCTTGCGGGAGTAGGCGCCGTTCGCGTCTACGAACAGGTCGACGGTGTCGCCGATCACGTCGCGGGCGTGCCTGACCCGCTCCGGGTCGCCATCGGGATCGGAGCCCACCTTCATCTTCACGGCACGGATCCCCCGCTCCACCCAGCCAGTGAGCTGACGCTGCATCTGGTCGGCGTCGTAGGAGGTGAACCCGCCGCTGCCATATACCGGCACCTGCTCGCGTACCCGACCCAGCAGCGTCGACAGAGCGACGCCGAGCAGACGCGCCTTCAGATCCCATAGCGCCGTGTCGACCGCTGAGATCGCGCTCGCTGCGATTCCGGGATAGCCCACGTTTCGCACCGCTTGTCTCATCCGCGTCCACGCCGCCGGCGGCGAAAGCGCGTCCCCACCGAGGACCGTCTCAGCCAGAAGGTCTGTGACGACATTAGTCGCGGCACCGGCAGCGTAGGTGTAACCGAGGCCAACGTGACCGTCGGCCGAAGCTTCGACGATCACGATCGTGGTCGCGTTCCAACTGAGCGTGCCATCCGCCTCGGGGGCGTCGGTCGGGACCGTGAAGGCTCGTACGACCAGCTTCTCTACTACTGGGCCTTCTTCGTCTACGTTCGCGCTACTCACGGGGCCCTGACCGGGATCGATACGCGTCGCTCAGTGGCTGCCAATGAAACGAGCCTGATGCTCGTTCTCGACCTCGAGGTGCTCGGGTCGCGGGCCATCTTGCTCGTCGCCCTCGATCTGGTCCCCCTCGGGTGCCAGCTTCTTGCCACGCAGCCACATGGTCAACGCGTAGAACCCACCACCGAGCACGGCCACAACGATCAGCAGTACCACGAGAATGAAGATGCCTCCGAATTCCATACCGAACGGCTACCCGAGCGATCACCGTTCAAACGGGCGCCGCTGGCGTGTCGGCCTGTGCGAGCGCGGCCACCGCCGCCACATGCGAGAGGTGCGTCAGCGTCTGCGGATAGTTGCCGAGCAGCTCGCCGCTGTCCGGGTCGACCTGCTCGGAGAACAAGCCCAGTGGGCTGGCGGAGCTCATCACTCGGTCGAACGCCGCTCGTGCCTGCCGGATTCTTCCCTGTCGGGCGTAGCACTCGGCCAGCCAGAACGAACAGGCGAGGAATGCGCCCTCCTGGCCTCTTAGCTCGTCGTCCTCGCGGTAGCGGTAGAGGAACCCGTTAGCGTCCAGCTCCTCGCGCACCGCGTCAGTCGTGCGCAGCATCCGTTCGTCGTCGAAGGCCACGAACCCCACGACGGGCAGCAGCAGCAGCGCGCCGTCGAGTTTCGGCTCGTCGAAGCACTGCAGGAACACGCCACGCTCAGAGTCATAGCCACGGGCCTCGATCGTCTCGCGGATCTCCTCCCGGGCCTTCTCCCACCGGCGCGTGGGCGCCCTGCGCGCGCACTCCTCGGCGAGCCGTAGCCCACGGTCTACGGCTGCCCAGCAGCAAGCCTTGGAGTGAACGAAGTGGCGCGGCTCGCCGCGCCACTCCCAGATGCCTCTGTCGGGTTCGGACCACCGCTCCAGCGCTGCATCAACGAGCTCGACGAAGAAACGCCATTCGTCGTCGTCAGGGGAGTGCCCCCGACGGTGCCAGCGCCACGCCAGGTCGAGGATCTCGCCGAACGCGTCCAGCTGCAGCTGGACGGCCGCGTCGTTGCCGATCCGTACCGGCCGCGAGCCACGGTAGCCCTCCAGGTCCAGCTGTTCCTCCGAGATCCTTCGCTCACCTCCGATGCCGAACAGGATCTGTAGGTCCTCGGCGTGACCCGCGGAGCTGCGCACGATGAAGTGGCGAAACCGTCGCGCCTCGCGCTCGCAGCCCAGCTCCGCCAGCGCGTGCGCGGCCAAGGTCGAGTCTCGCACCCAGCTGTAGCGGTAGTCCCAGTTGCGCTCGCCACCCACCTCCTCGGGGAGTGACGTCGTGGGAGCCGCCACGATCGCTCCCGTCGGAGCGTAGGTGAGCGCCTTCAGGGTCAGCGCCGAGCGCACGAGCGCGCTGTGGTCGGGACCGTCGTTGCCAAGGCGTTCGCACCAAGTCGTCCACCATTCGATCGTCTCCGCGAGCCGCTCGTCCACTTCGTCCCCATCCAAGGCGACCTGCTCATGCTCGAGCAGGTGCGGGCGGACAAAGCGCATCAAGAGCCGCAGACGCTCGCCCGCGCGCAGCCGAGCCCGCGCCACCAATGCGCTCTCTCGCGCCTCCAGCTCGCCGTCGCTCCAGACGAGCAGGCCGTCGTCGCCGCCGATCGCCGTAAACGCGTCGCTCGCCGCGCGGCGCAACCACGGGCGCACGGCTCCGTAATCGAAGCGCGGCGCCAGCTCGACTCCCACGTCGACTAGACCGCGCTCGCACTCCACGATTCGGATCAGCTCACGGCGCGGTTCGAGCGCACCGTGAGCGCGCATCGCGAAGAAGTCGGTGACGTGTGCCCGACCCTGCGAGCCCTCGAGGACGCTCTCGAGCACGAGCGTTTTCTCAACGTAGCTGCTGCTCTGCCAGTCCGCGTCGCCTGCGACCGACACCGCGCAGTACCCGCCGCGCTCGTGGTCGAGTAGCCGCCCGAAGCAGCTTCCGCTGTCGAAGCGGGGCAGACAGCACCAGTCGATCGAGCCTTCCGCCGACACCAGCGCCGCGCTGTGGCAGTCGCCGATCAAGCCGTATCCGCTAATCGGCGGCGCCTGCTCGCTCATCGCCCGCGGTGCCTTGCACCGAACACCAGCAGCCCGGCGGCCCCTGCGCTCGCGGCTAGCAGCCGTCGATGGCGGGTCATCTCCCACTGGATGCTGCGCGCTTTGGCCCGATCGTCGAAGTCGCCGTGCGCGGCGCTGGTGCCTGGCAACGGCGCAAACAGGTTGTCCGGTCGCTCCGTCAACACCGGTTCTTCGGTCTGCTGGGCGTCAAAGCCGGTCCTGGCCAGATAGCGATCCGCGATACCGGGTGACAGCGCATTGTCGATCAGCGTGAGCGCTGTCGAGGCACCTACCCACCACTCACGCCGCGCGGGCTCCCGAGCGGCGGCCACGATCGCCCGCGCGGCGACCTCCGGCTGGTAAATCGGCGGCACCGGCTGCGGATGCCGTGGGAGGCGCGTGCGCACTGTGTCGAACTGCGGCGTGTTCAACGCAGGCAACTGCACCATCGTCACCCTCACCCGGCTTGCCTCGTGCATCAGCTCGCAGCGCAACGACTCGGTGAATCCCTGGATCGCGTGCTTGCAAGCACAGTAAGGGCTTTGCAACGGGATGCCACGGTAGGCCAGCGCCGAGCCGACCTGCACGATCACTCCACGATCCCGCGGGCGCATCCGCGACAGCGCGCACAGCGTTCCATGCACCACCCCCAGATACGTGACCTCAGTTACCCTGCGGAACTCCTCGGCGGTGATCTCCCAGGTGGGGGCGAACACGCTCGCCATCGCGTTGTTCACCCACACCTCGATGTCACCGTGCTGCTCGAGCTCGCCCGCCGCCGCCGCGACGGCCTGCGGGTCGGCGACATCGCACTCCAACACGACCGGCTGCCCACCCAGCGACCGCACCTCCGCGGCGGTCGCACACAGTGCTTCCCCACCCCGGGCGATCAACCCGACGGTCGCCCCGTCACGGGCGAACGCCTGCGCG
>DASXER010000049.1:0-20534 GCA_036490015.1 Solirubrobacteraceae bacterium
CGCCGAGCGCTCTGGACCTGACCGCGGCCCGGCGCTATGGTGCGAATCACCCTAGTAAGGAGAGCGCCAATGCACCCCGCAGCGGATCGTATTCGCAACGTTGCCCTCGTTGGCCATCGAGGGGCGGGGAAGACGTCGCTCCACGAGGCGCTTCTGTTCGAGGCGGGGGCGACTGGGCGGCTCGGCAGCGTGCCCGACCGCTCGACCATCTCCGACGCCGACCCCGACGAGCAGGCGCGCCAGATGTCGATCTCGGCGGCGCTCAACTCGCTCGACTGGCAGGAGCGCAAGATCAACCTGCTCGACACGCCGGGCGAGCCGAGCTTCGTCGCCGACGCGCTCGGGGCGCTGCGCGTGTGCGAGTCGGCCGTGTTCGTGATCAACGCGGTGATGGGCGTCGAGGTCACCACCTCGCGGCTGTGGGCGCGGGCGGCCGAGCTCGACATCGCGCGAATGCTGTTCGTCAACATGCTCGACCGCGAGCGGGCCGACTTCTTCCGCACGCTCGAACAGCTCAAGCGCGCCTTCGGACAGCACGTGGTCGCGACCGAGATCCCGATCGGCGCCGAGCACGAGGTCTCCGGCGTGATCGACCTCATCGACATGAAGGCCTTCCGGCAGGACTCTCCGGCGCGCGGCGACTGGAGCGAGATCGAGATACCGGCGGAGTCGGCGGCGCTGGCGAGCGAATACCGCGAGAAGCTGATGGACGAGGTCTGCGAAGTGAGCGACTCGCTGATGGAGCGCTACCTGGAGGGCGGGGAGATCTCGCACGAGGAGATCGTCGGGGCGCTCAAGGAGGGCACCAACCACGGCAAGATCTTCCCCGTCGTGTGCGGTGTCGCGACCGCCAACCTCGGCACGACGCGGCTGCTCGACGCGATCGTGGAGGACCTGCCCTCGCCGGTCAAGCACGGCGCGCTGGAGGTCGGCGGGGTCGAGCTGAGCCCGACCGAGGAGGCCGAGCTGTTCGCCTACGTGTTCAAGACCCGTGCCGACCCGTTCGCCGGCCGTATCAACCTGATGCGCGTCTACCAGGGCGTGATGTGCGCCGACAGTCAGGTGCTGAACACGCGCGCGCACGTCAAGGAGCGCATCGGCCAACTGGTCGTCTTCTCCGGCAAGGAGGCGCGGCATGTCGAGCAGTTCGGACCCGGCGACATCGGCGCCGTGGCGAAGCTGAAGGAGACGCGAGCCGGCGACTGGCTGGCGGCGCGCGACGAGCCGATCCAGATGCCGTCGATCGCGTTGCCCGCGCCCGTGATGGCGTTCGCCGTCACGCCCAAGAGCCGCGGCGACGAGGACAAGGTGCTCGCCTCGCTCAGGCGCCTGCAGGAGGAGGACCCGACGATCGACCTGCACCGCGACCAGCAGACCGGCGAGCAGATCGTCGCCGGGCTGTCGCAGGTACACGTCGAAGTGGTCGTCGACCGCCTGCGCGACCGCTTCGGGGTCGAAGTCGAGCTGAAGCCGCCGCGCGTGCCCTACCGCGAGACGATCCGCGCCGTCGCCGCCGCGCACGGGCGCCACAAGAAGCAGTCCGGCGGGCGCGGGCAGTTCGGCGACTGCCACATCGCGATCGAGCCGCTCGCCGACCCCGGCGCCGGCTTCGAGTTCGTCGACGAGATCAAGGGTGGCGTGATCCCCAGCTCGTTCATCCCGGCGGTCGAGAAAGGCGTGCGCGAAGCGATGGAAGCGGGCGTGCTCGCCGGCTACCCGGTGCAGGGCGTGCGGGTGCGCCTGCTCGACGGCCAGCACCACTCGGTCGACTCGTCGGAGATCGCCTTCAAGCTCGCCGGCATCCAGGCCATGAAAGACGCGCTGGCGCTGGCCGAACCGGTGCTGCTGGAGCCGATCATGCTCGTCACGCTGTCGGTGCCGGAGGCGCACGTCGGAGACGTGATCGGCGACCTCAACGGCCGCCGTGGGCGTCCGCAGGGAATGGAGCCGGTCGGGGCGATGACCGAGATCAAGGCCGAGGTGCCGATGTCCGAGATGCTCGCCTACGCCCCCGATCTGCGCTCCATAACACAAGGTCAGGGCGATTACACGCTCGAGTTCCTGCGCTACGAGGAGGTGCCCGACCATCTGTCGCAGAAGATCGTCGCGAGTGCGGGCTCGGAGCGTGAGGCGGCGCACGCCTGAACGCCGCGTGGGCGTGGTCTTCCTCCTGCCGGCCTGGCGGGCGGACCGCCGTCCAGCTACCCTGGCTGGTTCATGGCCACCCGCACGATCGTCACCTCGCAGCCGGACGTCGCCTGCGACGTGTGCGCACGGCGCCTGCTGCGCGGCGAGCAGCCGGACACGTTCATCGCCGCCGGCCGTCGCCTGACGGTCTGCGAGCTGTGCGCGCCGCGTGCCACGCACGAGGGCTGGCTGCGCGAGTCCGAGCACGCGGGGCTCGCGCTGCCGCATATGCGCCCGCGTCGTGGCCGCTCGCTGATCGACCGCCTGCGTCAGGTCGCGCGCGGTCAGGAGCAGCCCGTCGCGCGCGAGCAGCCGATGGGCGCGGCCGACTACGACGAGGAGGGCGCCGGCGCGCCGTACGACCTGCTCTCCGGCTACGAGGAGGAGGGCGTTGACGCGGACGCACAGGTGCCGCTGTCGCAGCCTGCTTCGCTCGCGCCGCCGTATCTGGAAGAGGCGCTCGCGGTCTTCAACGCCAGCGAGTTCCCTCGCCGCGTGGCGGGCGTCGCGCGCTCGCTCGGCCCGCCGGTCGTCAACGTGCGCAGCGCCGAGCATCTGGATAGCGTCGTCAGGATCGTGGTCGCCTGGGAGCTGTGTTGGTATCGCTACGAGGTGGATCTGAGCGAAGAGCTAGCCGGTGCCGTCGTGCTGGCGCAGGGCACAGAGCTGTCCGAGCTGGAGCAGTTCGAGCACGAAGGCAACGCTTCGGCGCTCCCGACGGGCTTGCTCGCGCTTGCGCTGTCAGCCTCCTGACGGGGGCGGTTTACGGCAATTGCCGTGCAGCCCTTGCGCGCGAGCCGACCCGGAGAGTAAAATCCATCGAGATGGTCTACTGCGTGGTACCGAAGCCGCTCGCCGATGAGCTTTATCCGAAGCTCGTCGAGCACTACAAGGACGACGAGAACGTGACCGTGATCGTCGAGCGGCGCGAGTTCGACCGCCGTGCGCGCGCTCGCAGCGCCGGTGGCGACGACGGCGGCAAGCAGCGCCGCGTGATCCGTGACCGCCGTCGTGCCCGCGTGCCAGGCGATCACCTGCCGCTCGCCGCGGCTTCCTAGCCGGTCCCGAACGAAGCCTCCGAAGCGGTCGCTAGCTTCCCCGGGCGATGAAGGTCATCGTCCACGTCGACGGCGGCGCCCGTGGCAACCCCGGCCCGGCGGCGGCCGCGTGCGTGATCAGCTCCCCCGACGGCGAGGAGCTGGCCGAGCACTCCGAGCTGCTCGGGAAGGTCAGCAACAACGTCGCGGAGTACCGCGCGGTGCTGCTCGGCATCGAGAACGCCCGGCGCATGGGCGCCGACGAGCTGGAGCTGATCGGCGACTCCGAGCTGGTGGCGAAGCAGCTGCAAGGCCTCTACAAGGTCAAGCACCCCGACATGCGCGCGCTGTACCTGGACGCGATGCAGGCGCTGCGGGGCTTCGAGCGCTGGTCGATCAGGACCGTCCCGCGCGCCCAGAACGCCCATGCCGACGCGCTCGTCAACGCGACGCTCGACGGCAAGCGCGCGCCCGGCTAGCTATTTCAGCGGCTGCGCCGATTTTGCGATCGCGACCATCTGCGCGTTCGACAGTTCCTCGAGCAGCGTGTTGGTGAGGTAGTAGAGAACCCCGTGTGAGCGCCAACCGATCACGTGGATGTGCGAGCCGTCGTCGACGAACTGGTAAGTGCGTCCGCCGATCGTGGCGCTGCGCGCGTGCGCGAACAGCGGCGGGTTGGTCCAGTCGGTCGCCTCGAAGTCGTAGTACTGGCCGACCATGTTCTCGCGCCACACGATCACGTACGCGTGGTGCAGGCGCTTGGACTCGTCGCGCAGGTCGTACGGCCGCACCGTTTCCTGTTCGGCGACGCCCGTCTGAAGCGTCGGGTACAGCACCCGGAACGGGACTTCGGTCGCCGCTTTGACGACTTCGCTCTCGCCCGTCGAAGTCGACGGATAGAGGTCGATCGCGCGCGCCGCGGCGGCACCGGTCAGGTGGTGGGAGCTGTGGTGGGAGTGCTTGCCGTGCTGCGAATGCGAAGAGGACGACGACGAGGAGTGTTCGCTCGCTTCGCTGGGCACGTGCAGCTGTTCGTCGCCGTTGAGGAAGCGGTCGAGCGTTTCGCGCTCCAGGTCAGGGGTCGAGGTCACATATGAGCCGCCGCCGATGTTCGCGTTCTGACTCGTGTACTCGAACTTGACCTGGCGCAGGGGCTTGGTCTGCGAGAAGGCGATCAGCTTGGCGAGCAGGATCAGCTCGCTCGGGCTGTCCGGCAGGTTCGTACGGATCGCGTGGCCGACGGCCTTCGCCACGCGATCGATCTGATGCGCCTCGCTTTCGGGGTCGATCTGCTGGCGCAGCTCGCGGATGAAGTCCTGCTGGCGGGCGACGCGCACGAGGTCGGAGTCGTCGTGGCGGTAGCGCACGTATGACAGCGCGCGTTCGTAGCAGAGCTTCTGATAGCCGGGCTGCAAGTTGATGGCCGAGAAGTCTTCGCCGATCGCGCCGCCGCCGATGTAGCGGTGATCGACCTGCACATAGGCGCAGCCGAGCGTGTCGACGACTTTGATGAAGCCCGAGAAGTTGACGTCGACGATGCCGTTGAGGTGGTGCTCCAGGCCCGGGAAGACTTCGCGCTCGATCGTTTCCGCCGCCAGCACGATGCCGCCGTCGACGCCTTTCAATTTGCTGCCGATCGAGTAGGCGGCGTTGACCTTTTCGTTCGCGTAGACCTGGCCGTTCGGGAGGCGGATGTTGATCAGCAGGTCGCGCGGGATCGACAGCACGGAGGTCTGTTTCTGCTCCGGGTCGAAGCGCACCAGCAGGATCGTGTCGCTGCGCGGGGTGGCTTCGCGTTCTTCGGCGTTGTGCGAGCCCGAGCGTCGGTCTGAGCCGAGGATCAGGAAGGTTTGCGGTCCGCCGCCGTATTCGGGCGTGATCAGGCCCTTCGGCGTGTCGATGTGGTTCATCTTCGGGAACACCTCTTCGGCGAGGTCGGTGACCTTGTTCAACGCCACGACCGTGGTCGCGCCGCCGCTGATCGCCGCGATCAGGAAACCGCCGATGATGAAGCGCTTCCACATGCCCCACCACAGGCGAGGCGCACGCTGTTCATCCATGGGATATACGGGGGCAGGGGCACATAGGGAGCAGGGCAGGCGCCGCCCCCCGACGGCTCGCCTGTGGCTGCAGACTAGCGCCCAGCCCGGAGCGCAGCGCCGAACGGACCGTGCGATGACCGTGGGGTCGATCATCTACGCTCGGGCGGTGCTGAGTCCCCGAAACCGCGAGCTGCTCGGGCTCGTGCCCTCGGCGCTGCTGGTGATCGCCGGCTTCACGGCGATCTTCGTGCAGGCGCAGAACGACACGCCGCGGGCGTCGACCAACCTCACGCTCAACCAGGTCTCCGGCGCATCTCTGAGCTACGGGCTGCTGTTCCTCGGACTGTGCCTGGCCGCGCACCTGGTCATTCGCTTCGCGCTGCCGCACGCCGACCCCTATCTGTTCCCGCTGACGGCGGTGCTGTCGAGCGTCGGAATCGTGATGGTCTACCGAATCGACCCCGTGCTGGCGCGCCAGCAGGCGACCTGGATGGTCATCGGCCTGGCGCTGTTCGCGGCCACGATCCTCGCGCTCGCGCGCCGCGGCGTCGGCATCCTGGAGCGTTACCGCTACACGATCGCGCTGGTGGGCATCGGCGCCTGCGTGCTGCCGCGTCTGCCCGGCATCGGACAGCAGGTCAACGGCGCCTACCTGGACATCCACTTCGGCAGCGTGTCCTTCCAGCCGTCCGAGTTCGCGAAGGTCGCGATCGTGATCTTCCTCGCCAGCTACCTGCGCGACAACCGTCAGCTGCTGGTCACCGCCGGGCGGCGCGTGCTCGGCTTGACGGTGCCGCCGATGAAGCAGTTCGGACCGATGCTGATCGTCTGGGGCGCCGCAATGGGGACGCTGTTGATCACACGCGAGCTCGGCACCTCGCTGATGTTCTTCGGCGCCTTCCTGGCCTTGCTGTACGTCGCCACCGGGCGCTTCTCGTTCCCGCTCATCGGCCTCGTCCTGTTCGCGCTCGGCGTCTGGTACGTGACCGGCCACGTCGGCCACGTCACCTCGCGCGTGGAAGCCTGGGAACACCCCTTCGACGAACACCTCTACAAAAAGACCGGCGGCAGCTTCCAGCTGGCGCAGTCGCTGTTCGCGCAGGCCGACGGCGGTCTGCTTGGCACCGGCTTCGACCGCTCGTTGCTGCGCGGCGCGAACGGCTCGCCGATTCTGCCGGTGCCGGAAAGCGACATGATCTACGCGGTGATCGTCAACGAGCTCGGGCTCGCCGGCGGCGCCGCGCTGCTGCTGCTGTATCTGCTGTTCATCGCGCGCGGGTTGAAGACGGCCGTGCTGGCTCGGGACTCGTTCTCGAAGCTGCTCGCCACCGGGCTCTCGTTCGTCGTCGCCCTACAGGTGTTCGTGATCGTCGGCGGCGTCACACGCGTGATCCCGCTGACCGGCGTGACGTTGCCGTTCGTCGCCTACGGCGGCTCCTCGGTGGTGATGAACTTCGTGCTCGTGGCGTTGCTGCTGGTGGTCTCAGACCGCGCGCGACGCCCGTACAGCCCGACCTCGCGACGCTGAAGGCGTGCGCAGGCGGGCGCAGGGCTGCCGGTCGCGCCGTCGAACAGAACCGGTGGCCATGCAGAGCTCGACCCGCAACCGCGCCGTCTCGCGCGTGCTCCTGACGCCGCCCGGACCAGGCGCTGGCGCACGCCGTCGTAGTGGCTGGCCAGCGGGCGGTACGCCGCCGCAGCGCCTACCGGCCCCGTCGGGCACGTCCGCCGCCGGCATCGGACGCCGGCCGTGGCTCAGTCGCCTGCGCCGGGCGCTCGAGCGCGACCTGTTCGAGCTGCACTTCCAGCCGATCGTGTCGGTCGAGAGCGGCTTCGTGTCGCACTACGAGGCGCTGCTGCGCCTGGCCGACGAACCCGACGGCGGCCTCGTCGCCCCCGGCCTGTTCCTGCCGGTCGCCGAGCGCCATGGCCTGATCCGCCAGATCGACCGACTCGTGCTGGAGAAGGTCAGCGCGATGCTGGCCGAGCGCTCCGGCGGGCTGCGGCCCGGGGAGCGCGAGGTGCGCGTCGCCATCAACCTGTCCGCGCTGTCGGTCACCGACGAGCGTATGCTCGCGACGATCGAGCGTTCGCTGGCGCGCAACGGCGTCGACCCGGCGCGCCTGGCGATCGAGATCACCGAGACCTCCGCGATCAGCGACATGACGCGTGCGCGGACCTTCTGCGAAGGCGTGCTCGGCCTCGGCTGCTCGCTCGCGCTGGACGACTTCGGCGCCGGCTTCGGCTCGTTCCAATATCTCAAGCATCTGCCCTTCAGCGAGCTGAAGATCGACGGCGAGTTCATCCGCCGCCTGCCGTCCTCGCGCACCGACCAGTTGGTCGTGCGCGCGCTGGCCGGCATCGTGCGCGGCATGGGGCGGGCCACGATCGCCGAGTTCGTCGGCGACCGCCCGACGATGGGCATGTTGCAGGGCTACGGCGTCGACTACGCCCAGGGCTTCGCGGTCGGGCGCCCACAGCCGTTGTTGCCGCGCTGCCTGCGCGGCGCCGAGATAGTCGCCGCCTAGCTCGGCTTCGGAAACTGCGCGCCCATCGCCGCGTCCCAGGCGCGGTCGCCGAGCAGCTTGCGCGTGCCGATCATCAGCTTCGCCGAGGGCGTGATCGTGATGCGTGCGGGCGAGCGGCGGCGTCCGATCGTGCGCTCGATCGTGCGCGCGACCTTCTCCGGGCCGGCGCCGAGCAGTTTCATCGGGCCGTCGTAGGCGCCTTTGGTGATCGAGCCGACGGCGGCGTTGAAGGCCGCATAGGGCCCCTCGTCTCCCTCTATCGAGGCCATCGCGCCGCTGGCGGCCTCGCCGAACTCGGTCACGATCAGCCCCGGCTCGAGCAGGGTGACGTCGATGCCGAAGCCTTTGACCTCGAAGCGCAGCGCGTCGGACAGCGCCTCCAGCGCGTACTTGGTCGCGTGGTAGTGCCCGCCGCCGGGGAACGTCAGGCGTCCGCCCATCGAGCCGACGTTGACGATCTTGCCCCAGCGCTGGGCGCGCATGTTTCCGAGCACGAGCTGGGTCAGGCGCACGACGCCGAACACGTTCGTCTCAAACTGGCGGCGCACGGACTCCATCGGCACCGTCTCGATCGCCCCGCTCTGCGAGTAACCGGCGTTGTTGATCAGCACGCCGACGGCGCCCTCGTTCGCCTCGACGGCGTCCACCGCGGCCTTCATCGACGCTTCGTCGGTGACGTCGAGCGCCAGCGTGCGGCAGCCCGCCTGCTCCAGGTCGGCGATCGACTCGGGGCGCCGCGCGGTCGCGTAGACGGTCCAGTCGCCGGCCGCCAGGCGCTGCGCGGTCGCGCGCCCGATTCCCGTCGAGCAGCCCGTGATCAGGACCGCCTTGGAGGGCGATGACATGGCAGCAGGTTATTGCCTTGGCCCGCCGCGCGAGTCTGTGGCGGGAGGTAGGCTCCCTGGCATGACCACTATCTCCGCAGATGCCCTCCCGGACGCGCTCAGCGAGCAGACGCGCGAGTTCGTCTCGCAGTCCCACAAGCTTCTGATCGGCGCCGAGCGTCTCGACGCCGCCGACGGGCGCACCTTCACGACCGTCGACCCCGCCACCGGGCGCGAGGTCGCCGAGGTCGCGCAGGCGGGCGCCGAGGATGTCGCGCGCGCCGTCGCCGCCGCACGTGAGGCCTTCACGAGCGGCCCCTGGGCGTCCATGCCGCCGTCGGGACGCGAGCGGCTGATGCACGCGCTGGCCGACGCGATCGAAGCGCACGCCGAGGAATTCGCTCAGATCGAGTCGCTCGACAACGGCAAGCCGGTCGGTTTGGCGCAGTACGTCGACGTCAACGGCGCGGTCGCGCACCTGCGCTACTTCGCGGGCTGGCCGAGCAAGATCGAGGGCGGCACGATGCCGGTCACGGCGCCGAACATGCACGTCTACACGCGCCGCGAACCGGTCGGCGTCTGCGGCCAGATCATCCCCTGGAACTTCCCACTGCTGATGGCCTCCTGGAAGCTCGGCCCGGCGCTCGCGGCTGGCTGCACGATCGTCCTGAAGCCGGCCGAGCAGACGCCGCTGAGCGCGCTGCGCGTCGGCGAGCTGGCGCTCGAGGTCGGCTTTCCGCCGGGCGTGCTGAACGTGCTCACCGGCGACGGCGAGACGGGCGCGGCGCTCGTCGACCACCCCGGCGTCGACAAGATCGCCTTCACCGGCTCGACCGCGGTCGGGCGCGAGATCGGCGCCAAGGCCGGCCGCCAGCTCAAACGCGTGACGCTCGAGCTGGGCGGCAAGTCGCCGAACATCATCCTCCCCGACGCCGACCTGGACGCGGCCGTCAAGGGCTCCTTCCAAGGCATCTACTTCAACTCCGGCCAGGCCTGCAACGCCGGCTCGCGCCTGTTCGTGCCGGCGGCCAACTTCGACGAGGTGATGAGCGGCCTGGCCGAGGCCGCCAAGTCCGCCCAGCTCGGTGCCGGGCTCGAGCCCGGCACGCAGCTCGGGCCGCTGGTCTCAGCCGAGCAGCAGGAGCGCGTGCTCGGCTACATCGAGTCAGGCCGTGACGAGGGCGCCGAGGTGCTGGCGGGGGGCGGCGCGACGCTGACCGACAGCGGCGGCTACTTCGTCGAGCCGACCCTGTTCTCGATCACCTCCGACGACCTGCGCATCGCGCGCGAGGAGATCTTCGGGCCGGTGCTCGTGGCCTCGCCGTACGACTCGCTGGAGGAAGTGGCGGCGCGCGCCAACGCTAGCGAGTACGGCCTCGCGGCCGGCGTCTGGACGCGCGACGTCTCGAACGCGCACCGCCTGGCGGCGATGCTGCGCGCCGGCATGGTCTACATCAACACCTGGGGCGCGGTCGATCCTTCGACCCCGTTCGGCGGCTTCAAGGCCTCCGGCCTGGGCCGCGAGCACGGCCACGACGGCCTCGACGCGTACCTCGAGACGAAGTCGGTCTGGACCGCCTTGTGAGATTCAACGCTCCCGCGTGAGCGTCGCAGCCCACACAGAAGCAGCCTCGCCGGTCCCCGTAGGGCGCTTGAGCCTCCTGCGTCGGGTGCCGCTGCTCGCGTCGCTGCTCGGCCTGCTGATGGTCGCGGCGACGGCCGAGATCGTGCTCGACGGCGCCGTCGGGCACTCGCCGCTGATCCCCGAGTCGCCCGACATCTCCAGCTGGCTGACCGGCATCGGCGAGCGGCTCGGCTTTCGCGTCTTCCTGATCGCGCTGCTCGTGTCGAGCGTCGCCTACGCCGGCATCGTGGCGGCCAGCCGCCTGCGCGGTCGCGGCGGCATCTCTGGGCGCTGGGCGATCGGGCTTGTCGGGCTGCTGCACCTGATCGTGTTCGTCGGGCCGGTCCTGCTCTCGACCGACGTGTTCAGCTACATCGCCTATGCCCGCATGGGCGTCGAGCACGGCGTCAACCCATATCTGAACGGGCCGCAGGCGATCCACTTCGACCCCGTCTTCCGCTACGTCGGACCGGACTGGCGCAAAGCCGCCTCGGCCTACGGGCCGCTGTACACGCTGATCTCCTACCCGTTCGCGCCGCTCGGGCTGGTGGGGGCGCTGTGGGCGATGAAGGTCGAGGCGCTGCTCGCGAGCGCCGGCACGCTCGCGCTCGTCTGGCGCTGTGCCGAGCTGCGAGGCTTCGATCCTGTGCGCGCGCTGCTGATCGTCGGCGCCAACCCGCTGTACTTCGTCTACGGCCTCGGCGGCGCGCACAACGACCTCGTGATGATGCTCGCGATGATGGGCGCCGTCGCGCTGACGCTCGGCGCCGAAGGCACGAGCACGCGGCGCGAGGGCTCGGCCGCCGCGCTGATCGTCGCCGGCGCGATGATCAAGGCGACGGTCGGCACGCTGCTGCCGTTCATGATCGTCGCGCGCCGGCGGCTCGCGCCGATCGTCGGCGCCGTGGTCTCGTTCGTGGTCGTGGCGCTGGCCGGCTACGCGGTCTTCGGCATCCACGGCGTCAACATCGTCGCCGCGCTGAATCGCGACGCGTCGTTCGTCTCCAGCGACAGCTTCGCCGACGAGATCGCCCACCTGCTCGGCAAGCCGGGCGTGTTCCCGATCGACCACGACCTGCTGAAGGTCGCGCTCGTGCTGATCGTGCTGCACCTGCTGTGGCGCACCTGGCGCGGCTATGACTGGGTGGCGGCCTCCGGCTGGGCGCTGCTGGCGATCTCGGTCACGAGCACGTGGGTGCTCGCCTGGTACATCCTGTGGCCGCTGCCGCTGGCCGCGATCTGCAAGGACCGGCGCCTGCTCGCCGCGACCCTGTTCGTGCAGGGACTGTTCGTCGTCCATCAGATGGTGCCGCTGCTGGTGCCGGGGGGATGAGCTTCGGATGATCGATTTCACGACGCCGTCGTCCAACTCGGATCGCTTCTTCGATCGCCTGCCGCATTGGCTGCGCCCGCGCACGGTCGAGCTGCCAGGCAAGGGCTACCTGCGCATGGTCGAGCTGGTCGTGCTGGTGCTCGTCGGGCTGTTCCTGGCGGTGGCGACCGTCAACGACGTCGGACGCGGCGTGAACATCGGCAAACGCCTGAAAGTCGACATGAACACCTGGCGCGTCTACACCCACCACGACTACAAGAACATCGGCGTCGATCAGACGCTGCTCGGCACCGGCACCTCCAAAGAGGTCGTGTGCGGCAACGACAGCCCGGGGCCGCCGAAAGAGCGCGTGCAGATCTGCCTGATGGTCGAAGGCCCGACGCGCGCCGGCCTACGCGAGGTGACCGGCGGCTGGTATCTCGGGGCTTTCGTGCAGGAAGACAACTTCGAAGACCGTTACGGGTGCTTCGGCAAAGCGGGGGCGAAAGGGCTCTGCCCACGGTGAGCGCCGCCGCGGCGCCGCCGCAGCCCTTGCCGCCAGCGGTCGGCGAGAGGCGCTTCGCGCGTCTGCCGGGATGGTGGCCGCTGGCGGCGCTCGTGCTGCTCGCTGCCGCGCTGCGTCTGTCGACGCTCGACCTGCAGAGCTTCTGGTACGACGAGGCCTTCACGCCCGTGCACGTGCTGCACCCGAGCCTCGTGGCGACGCTGCGGGCGATGGTGCACCACGAGAACAACCCGCCGCTCTGGTACGTGCTCGCCTGGGCGGACTCGCGCGTGCTCGGCACGGGGGAGGTCGCGCTGCGCTTGCCTTCCGCGCTGGCCGGCATCGCGACGGTGCCCGTCGCCTGGGCGATCGGACGCGAGCTGGGCGCTCGCTCCGTCGCGACGTTGTGCGCGGCGATCGTGGCCGTCGACCCGTTGTTCGTGTGGTACTCGCAGGAGGCTCGTTCCTACGGCCTGTTCTTGTTCACGGCGGCGCTCGCCCTGCTGTGCTTCCTGCGCGCACGGCGCGACCCACGCCCGGCAAGCATGGCCTGGTTCGCTCTCAGCGGCGCGCTTGCGCTGCTGAGCCACTACTTCGCCGTGTTCCTGCTCGCGGGGATGGCGCTCGTGCTGTTGTGGGACCGACGCACCAGGCGAGCCGCGCTGCCGGCGCTCGGCGCGTTGGCCGTGATCGGCCTCGCGTTGGTGCCTTTGATCTCAGCCCAGGGCGGGCATGGCACGCAATGGATCGGGCGTTGGCCGCTGTCCGAACGGCTGCAGGCGATCCCGCAGTACTTCCTGACCGGCTACAGCGGCGCGCCGCTGGGCCACGGCGTCGAGCTGCTGGTCGCGCTGCCGCTGCTGGCGGGCGTGGCGTACGGGCTGTGGCGGATGTCTTGGAAGGCGGCGTCCGAGCCCCGGAGCGCGACGCTGGCGGTGCTGGTCGTGACGGCGTGTGGCGTGCTGCTGCCGCTCGTGCTGGCGCTGGGCGGCGCCGACTACCTGGCGCCGCGCAACCTCGTCGGCGCGATGGTTGGGGTGGGCGCGCTGGTCGCGGTGTTGTGCCTGTGGCCCGGCACGGGCAGGGTCGGCATGGTGCTGGGCGCCGTCGCCGTGGCGGCGCTGCTCGCGATCTCGGTCGACGTCGATCTGAGCCCGCGTCTGCAGCGCGGCAACTGGCGTGACGTCGCCCGCGCGCTGGCCACGCACGCCGACACTCCCCGCGTGATCACGACCGTCGAGCTGGGAGCCGCGCCGCTGGAGTACTACCTCGCGGACCTCGATCTGCGCAACCTGCATCGGGGCCAGTCTGTGCGCGTGCGAGAAATCGACGAGACCGGCTACGCACCGCTGCGATCCTCGGCCAGCGAGCCCCCCGCGCCGGGATTCGCGCCCGCGGGACGGTTGGATATCGATGGCCTCATCGTCTATCGGTTCCGGGCTGTCAAGCCGACGCTCGTGTCGGAGTCGACCCTGCGAGCTCATGTAATAACGGATGCGCTTCCCGAGGTTCTCCTCCCGTCGCGCTAGGTTTAGCTAGCTTTCCGACCATGCTGCAGACGACCGTGGACGCAAAGAGCCGTGCCCGGCTCGCGTTGGACGCGGCCAACGAGCACCTGCTCTCACTACAGGACGAGGCCGGCTGGTGGCGGGGGGAGCTGCAGACGAACGTCACGATGGACGCGGAGGACATGCTCTTGCGCGAGTTCCTCGGCGTGCGTCGCACCGATGAGACGACGCGCTCAGCTGAATGGATCCGCTCGCAGCAGCGCGCCGACGGCACATGGGCGAACTTCCACGACGGACCGGGCGAGCTGTCGACGACGATCGAGGCTTACTGGGCGCTGCGCTTGGCCGGCGACGCGATCGAGGACGAGCACATGCAGCGGGCCGCGGCCTTCATCCGCGCCGAAGGCGGGATCGAGCGCGCGCGTGTGTTCACGCACCTGTGGCTGGCGCTGTTCGGGCTGTGGTCCTGGGATCGCGTGCCCGCGCTGCCGCCGGAGATCGTGCTGCTGCCGGCCCGCTTCCCGCTGAACATCTACGACTTCGCCTGCTGGGCGCGCCAGACGCTCGTCGCGCTGGCACTCGTAAAAGCCCACCGGCCGGTACGACGGCTGGAGTTCGACCTGCGCGAGCTGGAGACCGCCACCGCCGGGGCCGCCACGGGCACGCCGTCGATATCGGGACGCGCACGCTGGCTCAACCGACTCGACCGTGTCCTGACCGCCTATGAGCGCCGCCCGTTGCGCCTGCTGCGGCGCTTGGCGTGTGCGCGTGCCGAGCGCTGGATCGTGCGCCGCCAGGAGGCCGACGGCTCGTGGGGCGGAATCCAACCTCCGTGGGTGTACTCGCTGATCGCGCTGCAGCTGCAGGGCTACCCGCTCGATCATCCGGTGATGCGCCGTGGGCTCGCGGGCATCGACGGTTTCATGGTCGAGGAGCAGGGTGAGGACCCATGTCGGGTGGGCGCGCCGGCGGTGCCGAGCAGGCGCCTGGAAGCGTGCCAGTCGCCGGTGTGGGACACGGCGCTCGCGATGGTCGCGCTCGGCGACGCCGGCGTAGCGGCCGATCATCCGGCGATGCTCGCCGCAGGGCGCTGGCTACTCGGGGAGGAGGTTCGCCAGCGCGGCGACTGGTCGGTCGTGCGACCCGACCTCGAGCCGGGCGGCTGGGCGTTCGAGTTCGCCAACGTCAACTACCCCGACGTCGACGACACGGCCGAGGTCATGCTCGCGCTGCTGCGTTTGGAGCGGGGCGAGCTGGCCGAGCCGGTCGCGGGCGCGCTCGCCCGGGCGCTGCGCTGGGTGCAGGGTATGCAGAGCTCCGACGGCGGCTGGGGGGCGTTCGACGCCGACAACACCCGTTCGCTGGTGCGCGAGATCCCGTTCCTGGACTTCGGCGAGGTGATCGACGAGCCGAGCGCCGACGTGACGGCGCACACGGTCGAGCTGCTCGGCCACATCGGGCTCGGCGACTCGACTGAGGCGCAGCGCGGCGTGCGTTGGCTGCTGGACAACCAGGAGCCGGGCGGGTCGTGGTTCGGACGCTGGGGCATCAACCACGTGTACGGCACGGGAGCCGTCGTGCCGGGCCTCGTCGCGGCCGGCGTCGACCCGTCGCACGTGGCGATTCGCCGCGCCGTGCGTTGGCTGGAGGAGCACCAGAACGACGATGGCGGCTGGGGCGAGGACGCGCGCTCCTACGACGAGGATCGCTGGATCGGGCGCGGCGACAGCACCGCCTCGCAGACGGCCTGGGCGCTGTTGGCGCTGCACGCCGCGGGCGAGCGCTCACACGCCGTCGAGCGCGGCGTCGAGTGGTTGGTCGCGACCCAGCGCGCGGACGGCACCTGGGACGAGCCGCAGTACACCGGCACCGGCTTCCCGTCGGACTACTACATCAACTACCACCTCTACCGGCTCACCTTTCCGATCATGGCGCTCGGGCGCTGCCTCGCCAGCGGAGGCGGCGAGTCGCAGCAACTCGGGCAGCCCGCTTGAGCCTGCTCGTCGCGCAGGAGGGGTTCACGGGCCCAGCAGCGGATGCCGTTATGGCGCGCGCCGGCTCCGAGAACTTCCCCGTCGCGAGCCGTCTGCTCGGAAGCGACGCGCGCCGGCGGCTGCTCGCGGTCTATGGCTTCGCGCGCCTGGTCGACGAGCTGGGCGACTCCTACGAGGGCGAGCGGCTGGAGGCGCTGGACGAGCTGGAGCGGGATCTCGACCGTGCCTTCGCCGGCGACGCGCGTCATCCGCTGCTGGTCGCGCTCACGCCGGTGCTGCACGAGTGCTCGTTGGCCCCCGAGCCGTTCCGGCGCCTGATCGAGGCCAATCGCATCGACCAGCGCGTGAGTCGGTATGAGACCTGGGAGCAGCTGCGTGCCTACTGCTCGCTGTCGGCCGACCCGGTCGGCGAGATCGTGCTGGGCGTGTTCGGCGTCTCGACGCCGGAGCGCGTCGCGCTGTCGAACTCGATCTGCACCGCCCTGCAGCTCGCCGAGCACTGCCAGGACGTGGCCGAGGACTTCTCGGAGGGGCGTATCTACCTGCCGCGCGAGGACATGGCGCGTTTCGGCTGTAGCGAGCGCGAGCTGGCACGCGCGAGCGCGTCAGAGCCGCTGCGACGGGTGCTGGCCTTCGAGGTCGAGCGCGCACGCTCGCTGCTCGACGAGGGGCAGCCGCTGATCGACCAGCTGCGAGGGCGTGTCCGTCTGGCCGTGGCGGCGTTCGCAGCGGGCGGCAGGGCCGCGCTGGATGCGATCGAGCGGGCCGGCTACGACGTGCTCGGTGGGCCGCCGAAGGCTGGTCGTGCACGACGGTTGCGGGCGCTCGTCGGCACGCTCAGAGGGCACACATGACGGGCGTACGCGATGGACGGGTGGAGCGGGCTTACGACGAATGCGAGGCCCTCACACGCGAGCAGGCGGCGAACTTCTACTACGGCATCCGTCTGCTCTCGCGCGAGCGCCGCCGCGCGATGTGCGCCGCCTACGCCTTCTCGCGCCAGGTGGACGACATCGGCGACGGAGACCTCGGCGCGCCCGAGAAGCTGGCACGCCTGGCCGAGCGCGAGCGGGCTTTGGAGGCGGTGGCGGAGGGCGCCGCAAGCGCGGCCGCCGGCGAGCTGGGCGGCGACGGCGTGATCGTGGCGCTGGCCGACGCCTGCGAGCGCTTCCCGATTCCCGTCAGCGCGTTCGCCGAGCTGGTCGAGGGCGTGCGCATGGACGTTCACGGCGTCGAGTACGAGCAGTTCGACGAGCTGGTCCTTTACTGCCGGCGGGTGGCCGGCACGATCGGGCGGATCTGCCTGGCGATCTTCGCGCTGCGCACGACGGCGGCCGAAGGCGCGGCCTCCGAAGCCGCGTCGCTCGCCGACGACCTCGGCGTGGCGCTGCAGCTGACGAACATCCTGCGCGACGTGCGCGAGGACGCCGAGAACGGCCGCGTCTACCTGCCGCGCGAGGACCTGCGTCGCTTCGGGCTGCTGGCCGGCGATGATGACCTGGGCTCACGCGAGTCCCAGCAGGCGCTCGCCGGTGAGCTGACCCGGAGCCTTGTGACCGTCGATCCACAGAGCGTGGAAGGACTGGTTCGCTTCGAGGCTTCGCGGGCGCGCGAATGGTTCACGCGGGGCGGGCAGCTCGCGCCGCTGCTCGATCGTCGCAGCGCGGCGTGCCTGCTGGCGATGGCCGGCATCTACCGCCGGTTGCTCGACCGCATCGAGGCGCAGCCGGTCGAGGCGATGCGCGGCAGGACGTCGCTGCCGGCACGGGAGAAGGCGTGGGTGGCGGTACGCGGGATGCTGGGCGCCGGGCTGTGAGCGGGGCATCGTCGCGGCGGGTGCTGATCGTCGGTGGGGGGCTGGCCGGCATCACGGCGGCGCTGGACTGCGCTGAGGCGGGCGCGCGCGTGACGCTGCTGGAGGTGCGCCGCCGCCTCGGCGGAGCCGCCTACTCGTTCGAGCGCGACGGGCTGCAGATGGACAACGGCCAGCACGTCTTCCTGCGCTGCTGCACGGCCTACCGCGCGCTGCTGGAGCGGCTCGGGAGCAGCCATCTCGTATCGGTACAGCCACGGCTGCGCATCCCCGTGCTCGCGCCTGGCCAACAGCCGATCGTGCTCGAACGCAACGGGCTGCCCGCGCCGCTGCATCTCACCCGTGCGCTGCTCGGCTATCCCCATCTCCGTCCCCTGCAGCGGCTCGCCGCCGGGCGGGCAGCGCTCGCGCTCGCACGCGTCGACGCGAGCCTCCCCGCGAACGACGAGCAGCGCTTCGGCGACTGGCTGGCACGCCATGGCCAGGACGAGCGAGCTGTGGCTGCGCTGTGGGATCTGATCGCGCTGCCGACGCTGAACGTGCCGGCGGCCGACGCGTCGTTGGCGCTGGCTGCCTTCGTGTTCCGTACCGGCCTGCTCGCGAGCGCCGACGCGGGGGACATCGGCTTCCACGACGGCACCCTGTCGCGGATCGTCGGCGAGCCGGCCCTGAGCGCGCTGACCGCCGCCGGCGTCGAGGTGCGGCTCGGTTGGCGCGTCGAGTCGCTGGAGCGCTGCGACGGCGGCTTCGAGGTGCGCGGACGCGCGGGTGCCGCGCCTGACAACGAGGAGGAAGGCGAGGGCGGTCGCGAGGGTGTCGAGGACGGGCTGTCGGGCGAGGCGATCATCGTCGCCTTGCCGCACAACCGGGCCGAAGGCCTGATCGAGCCGCTGCTCGGCAACGGGCGCGGCGCGCGGCCGGGCAGGATGGCCAGCTCGCCGATCGTCAACCTGCACGTCGTCTATGACCGCAAGGTGCTCGACGAGCCGTTCGCGGCGGGCGTGGGCACGCCGGTCCAGTACCTGTTCGACCGCAGCCAGGCAGCGGGTGCGCCCTCGGGCTGCCAGTATCTGGCCGTGTCCCTGTCGGGCGCCGAAGAGGAGATGGGCATGAGCGTCGACGCGCTGCGCGAGCGCTATCTGCCCGCCATGCGCGAACTGCTGCCGCGCGCTCGCGAGGCGAACGTCGAGCGTTTCCAGGCGACGCGCGAACACGCCGCCACGTTCCGCTCCTCGCCCGGCGTCGGCGCGCTGCGCGCGCAGCCGCGCACGTCCGTCGACGGTCTCGCGCTGGCCGGCACGTGGACCGCGACCGGCTGGCCCGCCACGCTCGAGGGCGCGGTCATGAGCGGACACGCGGCCGCGCGCGTGGCCTTGGAGGCGCTGTGAGCGAGCTGCTCGTAGCCGCCCCGTTGCGCGTCGAGGCGGCGCTGATCTCCTCGGCCGCCAAAGGTGCGCTCGTGCACCGCACGGGCATGGGGCCGGCGAAGGCGAAGCAGGCCGCCGGAGAGCTGACCGCGCGCGCGAGTCAGGCCTTGCTCGTATTGGGTTTTTGCGGTGGCCTCGACGAGTCCTCGGTTCCGGGCGAAGTGATCGTCGCCAAGGAGGTCTTCGCCGCCGTCGACGAAGGCCACTCCGAGCAGCGGATCGACTGCGATCTCGCCGATGCGTTGGTGGGTCAGCTCACGGGCCTCGGCATGAAGGTGCGCGTGGGGTCGGTCGTGTGCGTGTCGAAGCTCGCGGTCGGCGAGCGGCGCGAGCAGCTGCTGGCGCACGGGGCGATCGCCGTGGACATGGAGTCGGTCTGGCTGGCCCCTGGCGCGGGAGAGCGGCCCTTCGGCGTGGTGCGCGTGGTGCTCGACAGCCCCTCGCACGAGCTGCTGCGCCCGCAGGCCGTGTTCGGGGCGCTGCGCGCGGCCTCGGCGTTGCGGCGGGTTGCCGGCGCGCTTCACGACTGGGTCCCAGCCGTCTAAGGTAGGCCTGAATGGGAGTTAGGTTCAAACAGAGCACCCGCATGGGCATGTACCTGTTCCGACAGCGGCTCGCGAAACGGGACAAGTTCCCGCTGATCGTCGAGTTGGAGCCGTTGTTCCAGTGCAACCTGGCCTGCTCGGGCTGCGGCAAGATCCAGCACCCCGAGCACGAGCTGCGCCGGCGTATGCCGGTCGAGCAGGCGGTGGCGGCGATCGAGGAGAGCGGCGCGCCGATGGTCTCGATCGCCGGTGGCGAGCCGTTGATCCACCCCGAGATCCACCTGATCGCCGACGAGCTGATCAAACGCAAGCGCTTCGTATACCTATGCACGAACGCGCTGCTGCTGGAGAAGAAGCTCGAAAACTTCAAGCCCAGCCCGTACTTCGCCTGGGCGGTCCACATGGATGGCCTGAAAGAGCGCCACGATGCGTCGGTCGAGCGCGAGGGCGTGTTCGACAAGGCCGTCGCGGCGATCCGCGCCGCCAAAGCCGCCGGCTTCCGCGTCACGACCAACACGACCTTCTTCACGCACGACTCGGCGCGCACCGTGCGCGAGGTGCTCGACTTCCTCAACGACGACCTCGAAGTCGACGAGATGATGATCTCGCCGGCCTACGCGTACGAGAAAGCACCCGACCAGGATCACTTCCTCGGCGTGCGCCAGACGCGCGAGCTGTTCAGCGAGGCGTTCGCCGACGGGCGCCGGCGCAAATGGCGCCTGAACCACAGCCCGCTTTTCCTCGACTTCCTAGAGGGTAAGGCCGACTTCGACTGCACCGCCTGGGGCATCCCCAGCTACTCGCTGTTCGGCTGGCAGCGGCCCTGCTACCTGATGGCGGACGGCTACACGGCCACCTACAAAGAGCTGATCGAGACGACCGACTGGGACGCTTACGGACGCGGCAAGGACCCGCGCTGTGACAACTGCATGGCCCACTGCGGCTATGAGCCCACCGCCGTGCTGAAGACGACCAGCTCGTTGCGCCAGTCGATCAGGGCGCTCGCGGGCTAGCCCCAGCGCGCGGGTTCGGCCGCCGGGCACATTCATGGTCCAGCAGAGCTGGACGTAATTCCATAGAGTCGAATGGCTGTCCCCTGGCGTCACGACGAAAGGAAGGGCCATGAGAAGTCCACGGAACGTCCTCGGTCTCGCGGCGACGGCTGTCGTCTGCTTGTGTGGTCTGTCG